>NZ_JALJES010000004.1:0-438501 GCF_023242525.1 Pseudomonas sp. MWU12-2319 | reverse complement strand
ATTGGTTTTGTGAGCGTTGGTGTTGTCGGTGATCTTGTTTACGCTGTCAGCGATGGCAGCGGCGTTAGTTTTGTGAGCGGCCGTGTTGGCAGCGATATTGTTCCGATTGGTTTCGACAATACCGGTGCTCGTGGTGGTAGGCCGGTGTAGCGGTGGCACCTGAGGGAGCGGTGGCTGTTGACCGGGAGCGCATTGCGGGCATAGTGGCGGGAGGGGCGACACGTATATCCCAACAGCAGAGCCGTCGGGCTGGATGTATGCCTCAAAGGGAGCCGTATTCCCGTTGTTAGGTTTGACCCAAAAAACGCCGGGAGCGGTGGGGTTTGGGTCGACGACCGTATAGGTATTGGGCCTTAGACCTTGTGGGTACTGAGGGACTGGTGGCTGTTGACCGGAACCAATGGGAGCCTCCCACACAGTGCCGCCCTCTGGGGTCGTTCCGAGATAGGTAGCATTCGGGTCGATAGGTCGGCTGAGTATTGGCGTCTGCGGATAGGCTAGTACCTGCTGACTGGCAATAACACTGGATGCCAGTGCGACCGATATGGCGAGTCGATTAAGGGGCGTTGGCATGGAATTTCGACCTCCTGGAAAATTGAGGCCGAAATGTATCTATCCATGTAATCGATAAATGTCGGGATTTTTACCCGTCTTTTGCAAGATATGTCACCGGTTTGGTGACGATTCGAGGTGTGTTTTATGACCCTGTGGTCTTACGGTGGCCGACGCGTCAGCCACCGTATTTTCAGGTCGAGGGGCGCTGCGCTTTCAGGCTGTCCGGTTAACCCCGGCACTCGACCAGGGACTTGATTTGCCCGACCTCGGTCAGGTTCTCTTCCGACAACCAGCGCTCGAACCCGGCATTCACCGTCGGCCATTCCGAATCGATAATGCTGTACCACGCCGTATCGCGGTTCCTGCCCTTGACCACCATATGCTGGCGGAACACGCCTTCGAAGCTGAAGCCCAAACGCTCGGCCGCCGTACGCGAGCGGGCGTTGTCGTTGTTGCACTTCCATTCCAGGCGCCGGTAACCCATGGCGAAGGCTTCCTTGGCCAGCAGATAGACCGCCTCGGTGCTCTTGGGCGAACGCTGCATCGGCGCGCCAAAGGTGACGTGGCCGATTTCGATACGTCCCTGGGCCGGGACGATTGACATCAGGCTGAGAATGCCCTGGACCTCACCGCTGGCCTTGTCGACCACGCTGAAGAAATACGGATCGCTATTGGCCGCATGGTTGTTCAGCCAGTCATTGAAGGCGCTGCGCTCCGGGAATGGACCGTAAGGCAGATAATCCCAGAGCTTGGGATCGGCGCCGGGGCCCGTCAGGGCCTGCCAGAGATCGTCGCCATGGCGGGCCGGATCGAGTTTTTCCAGGACGATAAAACGCCCCTCCAGACGCTGGGCCGAAGGTGCCGGCGCGCCTTTCCAGTTTGCTAGGGATATCGACATGAGGCTTTCCTTGAGGCTTACAACGCTTGGCGAAATTGAATGAAACCGGGGCGCTCGGCAATCCGTTCATACAGCTGGATGGCCGTGGCGTTGGTCTCGTGGGTCAGCCAGTGGACTTTATTGCACCCGGCCTCGGCCGCCGTGGCATAGACATGCTCGATCAGCAGCCGTCCCAACCCGGTTCCGCGCTGGCCGGGCGCCACGAACAGGTCCTGCAGGTAGCAGGAATTCTGCACGCTCCAGTTCGACCGATGGTAGATGAAATGCACCAGGCCCACGGCCTTGCCGTCCTGCCAGGCGAGGGCGGCGTGGGTGGTTTCGGCCGGGTCGAGAAAACGTTGCCAGGTCGACTGGTAGATCGCGTCCGGCAGCTCGGTTTCATAGAACTTCAGATAGGCCTGCCATAGCGGGCGCCAAACGGCCTGGTCGGCGGCGCTGACCGGGCGGATCTCGATGGAACTCATGGTGACTCCTTAGCGCATCAATTGGGCGAGGGCTTGGTCCTGGCTGTCGGCGCTGGCCGCCAGCCCTTGTTGCACGCCGGCTTGGTCGGCGGCGCTGCGGTTCTGGCTGAGCTTGCGTTTGCCTTCCAGGCGCTGGATCGGCAGGGCAAAACCGACAATGGCCTTGAGCATGCTCTCGATGTACGGCGCGGGGGCGTCGGCAACTTTCCACGGCTTGTCCCGGCCCGCTTCATGGCGGTCGGTCAGGGCGCTGACCAGGTTGAGCAGGCGATCAGCGTCATCGAATACTTCGGCCTGGCCGTAGGCATGCACGGCCACGTAGTTCCAGGTCGGCACGACCTTGCCGTGCTCGGCCTTGGCGGGATAGAAGGACGGGCTGACATAGGCATCGGCTCCCGGGAAGATCACCAGCACTTCACCGCCCTCCGCCAGTTCCTGCCACTGCGGATTGGCCCGGGCCAGATGGCCATAGAGCGTGCCATTGGGACCTTGCTCGGGTCGCAGCAACAGCGGCACATGGATGGCTTGCAGGCCGAGCTTGCCATGGGTGACCAGTGTCGCCAGGCGAGTGCCCTGGATATGTTGCTGCAGGGTGAGCAGGTCTTGCTCGGAAAAGGCGCTGGGTGTGTACATGGAAATTTTCCTTGGCGAATACCCTCATCCTAGGCAGGCTATTGGTTGGTTGTAAGAGCCATTACCGGCGATTTTCATAGGTCCAATGCCATGCCCAGTCCATCGTTGCCCCTGCCGTTCGATCCTGCCGGGATCCACCTCGATCCGGCCAAGGGCCTCAGTCGCCAGCTCTATCAGGCCCTGCGCCTGCGGGTGCTCGACGGGCGCCTGGCCAGTGGCAGTCGTCTGCCGGCCAGCCGCGATCTGGCCAGCGCCCTGGCGATTTCCCGCAACAGTGTGGTGCGGGCCTATGACCAGCTCTACGCCGAAGGCTTTATCGAGGGCCGGATCGGCGATGGCACCTACGTCGCGCAACTGCCGGAAAAAGCCCTGCCGATCAAAAAGTTGTCCACAAAACTATCCACAGGGTTTTCAACAGGCTTACCCACAGGGTTATCCACAAAATCACCCGAAACTGCTGGGGTTACATCCAGTAAAGTTATCCACAATCTGGCCATGGAGCGCATCGAGAGCAACCCGATGCACAAGCCACCGAGCGGTCCGCCGCGGGCTTTTCGGGTCGGCGTGCCGGCGTTCGACCTGTTTCCCTTTGGCGTCTGGGCCAAGCTGCAGGCGGCTTTCTGGCGTAAACCGGATTTGCAGTTGCTGTGTTACGGCGAGGCGGCGGGGGAGGCGCGCTTACGCGGCCTGATCGCGGCGTACTTGCGCAGCTCTCGGGGCCTGTCCTGCACGGCTGAGCAAATTGTGATCACCAGTGGCGCGCAGCAGGGCATTAGCCTTTGTGCACAGTTGCTGGTGGACCCCGGCGATGGCGTGGCGGTGGAGAATCCCGGGTACCGCGCGGCCCGTTTGGCCTTCGCGGTGGCGGGGGCCAAGCTGCATGGCGTGACGGTGGACCATGAAGGGCTCGATTGCGTCGAACTCGCGCAATTGCCGGACTGTCGGCTGGCCTATGTGACCCCCTCCCATCAATACCCCACCGGGGTGATCATGAGCCTGGCCCGGCGCCTGGAGCTGCTGGCCTGGGCCGAGCGCAGCGGCGGCTGGATCGTCGAGGACGACTACGACGGCGAGTACCGCTACAGCGGCGCGCCGCTGGCACCCTTGGCGGCGCTGGATCGGCAGGGGCGGGTGCTGTATGTCGGGACCTTCGGCAAGATCGCCTTTCCGGCGTTGCGCCTCGGCTACCTGGTGCTGCCGCCGACGCTGGTCGAGGCCTTTGCCCAGCGCCGCGCCCTGGATATGCGGCACTCGGAGGTCAGCACCCAGGCGGTGATGGCCGAGTTCATGGCCGCCGGGCACTTCCAGCGGCATATCCGCCGCATGCGCCGGGCCGCGCTGAGTCGGCGCAATGCCTTGTTGGCCCATTGGCCGGCGAATATCCCGGGCTGTGGCGACTTGCCGGCGGTTGCGGCGGGCCTGCACCTGACGGTGCCGGTGGAGAGTCTGGCCCGGGAGCGGGAGTTGATCGCGCAAGCCGAGAGCGTCGGTGTCGAAATCAGCCCCTTGAGCAGCTACTGGATCACCCAGCCCGAACCGCCCGAAGACCGGCGTGCCGGCTTGGTACTGGGGTTCGCGGCGGTACCGGAGGTGGATATCGAGTCGGCGCTGGCACGCTTGCGCACAGCCTGGAAGCTTTAGTCGCAAAGGGTAGTAACCGGCTACCGCAGGCCGTCGCGCGGTCGATGTTTATTTATTCCCGGAACCCGCCACCAGGATAAATCGACATGACGTCCCCCCTTGCGCGCGCAGTCTTGAGCGAAAGCGAACAGGCTGAGAGGGTCTGCACCCTCAGTGATTATTTTGCCCAGCGCCCGACCCTGGAAAGCGTGGCGCCCGGCCTGGTCCGCGACATGCTGGAAGACCACTACCCGGCGCAGGGCGAGCGGCTGACCCATGCCGCGCTGATCGAGCCGGAACCGTGCGGCAATCAGGTGGAATACCGGGTCCTGACCCTGGCGCACTTGTTGATCGAGCGCTTGCTGGGCGAAGAAAAGCGGATATGTCCGGCCGGCAGCTATGTGACGCTCTATCCGGGCGCGGAGCATCCGGAGCAGTTGTCCCTGAGCGTTGAGACGCTCGATACGCTGCTGGACGAGTGGGCTCCGTTGTTGCTGGAGGCGTACAAACAGGGTCTGGTGGACTTCTGGAACTCGCCACTGGCGGGGAATGTCGCCCCCTGGCAGCGCCTTTCCGAATTCTTCGCGGCGCAATTGCGCCTGGCGTGCGCGGCGCTGTCGGGCGATGAATTGGCCGGTGTGAGTGCAGTGCTCGACTATCCCGACCTGAAGGCGCGCGAGGCCAAGTTCGGCAGTGATTGCGCACAGGCCTATATCCCTATTATCGATAGCCGCATCAAGGGTCCCGAGCCCTTGCGCATCCAGGCACTGGTTATCAGCCACTGGGTCGGCGAGCGCCAGATCGTCTTGCTTTACAGCCTGTTCGGCGGGATCGAAACCTTCGATTCCACCCGAGCGCTTGAAGAGTCCCTGAGCGTGACATTGAGCGGCGAGGACTCGGGTTTCAGGAGTTACTCGCCGGACCATCATATCTTCGATGCCCTGACCGTGAGCCTGCTGGTACGCCAGTTGGAGGCCATCGATGCGATCAAGCCGAGTGACTATCGCGACCCGGAGGCCCTTGAGCAACACCTGCGTGAGTTGACTGGTTTGCAGGCCTTGTTCGGTGCCTTTCGTTCCGGTCACGAGGCGAAATTGGCGAGCCTGGATGACTTGCTCCCCGAGGCGTTGCGCAAGGCGTCGGCGGCGGATCGCACGCGTTATGGTCGTTACGTGGCGGCGCTCGCGACGGTGCATCGGGGTCATGCCGGCAAGGCGTTTCTCGATGGCATTCCCGATATCCGGACCTTTGCCGGCCAGTCGTTGCGGGCGAGTTTGCAGGCGAAATATCCAGCGGCCGCGAGCGTGTCGGTCAGCGATATCAGCGTGACCCTGACGCGTATCGCCAACAGCCCCTCCGAAATGGTCGACAGTGCGCTTGACGCTCGCTATGAGTCACAGGCCCAGGATTATGTCGCCATGGCGCTGAAGAACCTTGAGGCTTTCCCTCTTGGCGCATTGGTGCAGGTTCATTACCAGGGTCGGACAGCGCCTCCCTGGATGAGCTATGACGCGCTGCGCACGGCGGTGAGTGACGCCGATATCGGCAGGACTTACCCCGAGTTGCTCAGGCAGAAATTGCAGCGCGATCAGGCCGAACGAGCCCGGCAAGAAGGGCTGTTTACCGACTACCTGCGGGTCCTGCTGCCGATGTGGGCGCTGGAGCTGCGGCTCGAGCGGAAACTGACGGAGACCGCCCGTCTTTATGTCGAGGCGGTGATAACCCGGGACATTGGCGTCCGTGAGGTGCTGGGGCAGCCCATCGTGGTCAGGCCCCTGGCTTTTCTGGCGCATCCCGGTGCCACGGCGGACCGGGTGCGCAATATGTTTGTGATTGGCCCGCAGGCGACGGCCCAGGGCCCGCAGGTGCTGTGCCGCCCCGGCGCCAGGGTGCTCTTGCTTGAGTTTCCATCCTGGGTCGGCTTGTTGACGGCCATCCAGCGGGAGGGACCTTTGCAGCAGTCGGTCCTCGACGGCCTGGACAGCGCAAGGCGTTCAACCTATGAGGATGGCGGATTCAAGGAGCCGCACCTGACCCGGGTGACCAACTCCGATTGGAATATCCCGGACACTCCTGAGCCGGCTGCGCTGGACACCACGCCGCTGTCCGGGTCGTTTTGCGCGGCACTGTTCGCCGCCAGCGTCGAGGCGTTGATCGCGCAGGCCGAGGCGGACTCGGTGTCCAATGCCGAGGATCGCTGGAACCGTTTCGTCGATCTGGGTTGGGCCTTGTTCGGCCTGCTACAGCCCTTGTTGCCTGGGCCCCTGGCGGGTTTCGGCTGGCTTGTGCAATTGCTCTCCAGCCTCAAGGCTTTGGCCGATCCCCATGCGTCCCATCCCTGGGTGGCGTTCGCCGACGTCTTGCTGAACCTGGCGGTCGTGCTGGTGTATCACCGTCGGCCGCTGATCGGGCAAGCCGGGGCCGTGGGCCCGAGGCCGGTCCTCAGTAACGCGGTGATCAAGGAACCTGCCGTCAGCGCGGCGAACCAACTGGTCTTTGCCTGGACCCGCCCGGGACGTCAGTTCACGGCTTCCGAGCTGGTCCGGCTGGAGAAGTTCAAGCTGTCGCTGTCCGAGGCGCCCGGCACCTTGCTGGAATCGGGCGACTGGAAAGGCCTGTATCGGCGCGACAAGCTTTTCTATGCCCGGGTCGACGATGCCTGGTTTCGGGTGTCGCGCAAACTCGATGGGGTGGTGATCATTGATGACCTCCATCCGGCGCGACAGGGTCCCTGGTTGAGGCGCGACAGCTCGGGGCTTTGGCAGTTGGATCGCGGCCTGCGCCTGCTGGGCGGCGTGGGCGAATTGAGTGTACGTGCCGCGAAGAAGCTCAAGTCGCTGGAGAAGAAGGCCCGTGATCTGTTGGATAGCGTGCCGACGCTGCTGGCGGACGCCGAACGCAGTGCGAGCCTGGTGCAGGTCCCGCGTGATATCGAGGACATGCTCGGGATGAAGGCGCAGCCATTTTCAGCGCTCGGCAGGGAACTGCGGGATTTGACCCAGGGGCTTTCACAGTCTCCGCGGTTTTTGATTGCCGACCTGGAGCAGGCCGCGAGCACCTTGAACAAAAAGGGGCTGAGTCTGCGGGTCAACCTGACCAAGAAGCGCTTGCCGAGCGCCGCCGCCGTTGAGTTCCTGGCGCAGGAAGAGCAGATCACGGTCCACAAGCTGGGTGAGCGCCGGGATATCTCCGGCGGCAAGGGCAACGACTTCCTCGATGAGTACGAGATTCGCGACCGGCAGGGCAGGCCGCTGTGGTACGCGCATTTCCATTACCTGAGCGCGACCACGCCGGCGGCCCGTTTTTCCAAGGCTCACCTCAAGACCCGCGAGCAACGGTTTAAAGGGCTCAGTTTTCAGCGGGCCCAGGAGAGCGCCGGAAGCAAAGTCGATGCTATCTGGCGTGGAGACATCGGCCCCAAGCTGGCAGCGGCGTTGTTCCTGCCACCGAGTGCCTGAAGATCGCCCCCGCCCCTGTAGGGGGCGGGGGCAACACTCAGATCCCGGACTTGATCTTGGTCCAGGCCCGCGTGCGGGCCCGTTCGGCCTTCTGGTCCAGGGGTTGCAAGGTGTAGAGGGTCTTCATCGCCGCTTCGGTCGGGTACAGGTTGGCGTTGTGGCGGATCGCCGGATCCACCATTTCGGTGGCGTCCTTGTTCGGGTTCGGATACCCGACAAAGTCGCTGATCGGCGCAATCACCTGGGGTTGCAGCAGGTAGTTGATAAAGGTGTAGGCGTCCTGGGTGTCCTTCGCCCCCTTGGGGATTGCCAGCATGTCGAACCAGATCGGCGCGCCTTCCTTGGGCAGGCGCATGTCCACCACCACGCCGTTCTTGGCGTCCTTGGCGCGGTTGGCGGCCTGGGAGAAGCTGCCGGAGTAGCCGACGGCCACGCAGATGTCACCGTTGGCAATGTCCGCCATGTACTTGGACGAGTGGAAATAGGTGATGTACGGACGGATCTTCAGCAACAGCGCCTCGGCTTTTTCATAGTCCTTGGGGTTGTTGCTGTTGGGGTTCAGGCCCAGGTGCTGCAAGGCCAGCGGCAGGATCTCCGACGGCGAGTCGAGCAGGGCGACGCCGCACTGTTTGAGCTTGCTGATGTTCTCTTCCTTGAAGATCAGGTCCCAGCTGTCCACCGGCGCGTTGTCGCCCAGCGCCGCCTTGACCTTGGCCGGGTTGAAGCCGATCAGGATGGTGCCGTACATGTAGGGCACGGCGAACTTGTTGCCCGGGTCGTTGGCCTCGATCAGCTTCATCAGCTTGGGATCGAGGTGGTTCCAGTTCGGGATCTTGCTGCGGTCCAGGGGCTGGAACACGCCGGCCTCGATCTGCTTGGCGAGGAACACGTTGGACGGCACCACCACGTCATAGCCGGAGTTGCCGGTGAGCAACTTGGCTTCCAGGGCCTCGTTGGTGTCGAAGATGTCGTAGACCAGCTTGACCTGGGTGTTCTGGGCCTTGAAGTCGTCCAGGGCCTTGGGGGTGATGTAGTCGAACCAGTTGTAGACCCGCAGGGTGCGCTCCTCGGCATGGACGGCGGTGCTGAGCACGGCGGCGCAAAGGGCTGGGGCAATAAGACGCTTGAGCTTGTTCATTGTTCTAATTCCTCATTGAGCGTATTGGAAACCTTCGAGTACGTTCACGGCATTGATGCCGATTTCTTCTACTGCGTAGCCGCCTTCCATCACGAACAGCGTCGGCTTGCCCAGGCGGGCGATGCGTTCGCCCATGCGCAGGTAGTCCGGGCTGTCGAGCTTGAACTGGGAAATCGGATCGTCCTTGAAGGTGTCCACGCCCAGGGAAACCACCAGCACATCGGGTGCGTAGCGTTCGATCTCGCCGCAGGCCTGTTCCAGCGCCGCGCTCCATTGGTCCCAGGCCGTGCCGGCGGCCAGCGGATAGTTGAAGTTGAAACCTTCGCCGGCGCCTTCGCCGAGCTCGTCGGCATAACCGAGGAAGAATGGGAACTCGGCTTCCGGGTGGCCGTGGAGCGAGGTGAAGAGCACATCGCTGCGCTCATAGAAAATCGATTGGGTTCCGTTGCCGTGGTGGTAGTCGACGTCGAGGATCGCGACCTTCCGATGGCCTTGATCGAGGAAGGCCTGGGCGGCGATGGCGGCGTTGTTCAGGTAGCAGTAACCGCCCATCAGGTCGCTGGCGGCGTGATGTCCCGGCGGACGGCAAAGGGCGAAGGCGCTGCGGGCGCCGCGCTGGATCTCGGCCTGGGCGGTGAGGGCGACCTGGGCCGCGCTATAGGCTGCCTGCCAGGTGCCGGCGGTGATCGGCGCGCCGCCGTCGAAGCTGTAGTAGCCGAGTTCGCCGTGCAGGTTTTTCGGGATCACCCGGCGCAAGGTGCGGGCCGGCCAGGTGAAGGGCAGCAGATCACCGTCATGGCCTAGTGCGGCCCAGCGCTCCCAGGCGCCCTGGAAGAAATTCAGGTAGGCCTCGTCGTGCACGCGGCGGATCGGCTCCAGGCCGAAATCCTCCGGTTCGCGCACCGGGCCCAGGGCCTGATGCTGCACGCGGGCCAGCACATGGTCGGCCCGCGAAGGCATTTCGAAGCAGGGCATCAATTGCCCGTCGATCAGCTCGCAGCGGCCGTGGTGCAGGTGGTGATCGTCGGAATAGACCGTCAGCATTTATTGTTCTCCGATAGCGTGGGCTTGGCGTCATTCTTGATGCCCGGCGCCTTTGCGAGAACGGTGGGAGCGGCCAAAAGGGGATCGATATGGCCAAAATATATGTCCTGATTTCGCCCCTGAACGGAGCGAAGGGCGACGCCGTGGCCTGAAAAGGCGCACGCACGGGGGTTAGTTGTTACGGATTTTTTCGGACAGCCTTACAGAGGCAACCTGCCGCCGCGATCCGCTTTGCCCGACAGTGGTCCTTGATAGGGATGGATACATTCTCGCCTCCGATAACTCCAGGTAGGGAATGACATGCCGCCGATACAACACCCCCTTGGCTGGGCCGTTGCGCTAGCCCTTTGCACTGCCTTCGCGCCACCCCTGCTGGCTTCCAGCCGGGTGAGCCGGGGCGACACGCTGTATGTGGAGCATCTGGGCGATGCCTCGTCGATCATGGCGTCGAGCGCCGATGGGCTTTTTACCTGGCGCAATATCTCCCTGCGCAACGATGGCGTGGTGAAAGGCCTGAGTGGCTCGGGTGTCCGTGCCTACGGTAGCGGCACGGTGTTGAACTGGGGGCGTATCTCCGGCCATCGTACCGACGGTGTTTTTCTCACGGGGTACAACGGGGTCAGGATCGACGGGCTGGCGCGGGTAGAAAACTACGGCGTTATCGAGGCCGATGTGCCTAAGGGTGTCGGCACCTCTTCAGGGATCTCGATAGGCCGCGGCCTGGTGGTCAACGCCGAGGATGCACTGATCCAGGGGCCCAGCTTTGGCATCCTGGGCCAGGGCAAAGGTCCGATCAATGTGGTGAACCGCGGCACTATTCGTGGGCACCGGGGGATCAAGTTCAACGGCAATCACGATGACAGCGTGACCAACCATGGCTTGATCGAAACCACCTACATACAAAACCAGGACCCCCATGGCTCGACCGCAAGCGCCTATATGAAAGGTGCCTACCGCGCCGGCACGGCGATAGACCTGGGGGGCGGCAACGATACCTTGGCGCTGTACAGCGGCTCCCAGGTGTTTGGGGCCATTGACGGCGGCAGCGGCTCGGACCTGTTGCTCCTCGAGGGCGGCAGCGGCATGTTGGGGAATACGCGCAATTTTGAATCACTGTCGGTCAACCAGGGCACCTGGACCTTGACCGGCCCGGCGGATTTCAGCACCCAGGCCCGTGTCGGCAACGGCGCGGCGTTGATCAACAACGGTGGGATCACCGGCGCCACCTGGGTTGATCAGTTTGGTGTCTATTCCGGCAGCGGCAGTACCGACAGCCTGGTGGTCAACGGGACGATGTTCGCCAACTCCCAGTCGGGTGCACCTATCGTCACGCGTGATCTCACGATGGGCCCTTCTTCGATGCTGGTGTATGGCATTGACCGCGATGGCGGCAGTTCGACCATCGACGTTGGTGGCACGGCCTATCTGCAAGGGGCGACGCTGGTCCTGCGGCCCACCGCCGAGAGTGTGCCGTCGACCAGTGCGCATACGGTCCTGCGGGCCGGCCAGGTTGAAGGTGCTTTTCACAAGGTGGTCAGCGATCTGGTCTTCATGACCTACCGGCTGTCCTATACCCCCACGGATGTCGGGCTGATTTATAGCCGCAACTATGTGCCCCTGGAGCAGATCGCAGAATCCGGGAACGCCAAGCGCCTGGCCGCGAGCCTCGGGCAGACCGCCTACTTCGCCCCGGCCGCTGCACCCGACGGGCAGAAGGTCGATGACACCACGGCTCCGACGACGACCTCGGCCGGACAGGCACCGCCGCCTCCGGCCCTGGTCTCCAGCCTGATCACGAGTAACGCCGCGACGGCGAGAATCGCCATGAGTCAGCTTTCGGGCAGCCACAATGCCAACCTGGGCAATGCGACCCTGGGCGGTGTCGGCCAGGTCGGTGGCGGCATGCTCTCGGCGATGCGCCAGTGGAGCGACGACCGTCGTTTGCCCGGCTTCGAGACCTCCTCCGGCAGACCTGCGACGCTGGCGTTCGATGCGGATAGCCGTGGCGCAAAGGGCCGGGTGTGGGTTCACGGCCTGGGTAACGCGGGTAAATTCGAGAGCAGCCAGCAGAACGATCAGGCCATGCAGCGCAAGACCCAAGGCTTGCTGATCGGCAGCGACTGGGCACGGGCCGCCGATTGGCGTTTCGGGGTGGTGGGCGGTCAATCGCAGACGCGCCTGGATGGCAGCCATTTCAAGGGTACGATCGACAGCTGGCATCTGGGGGCTTATGCGTTGCATCAGAGCGGTCCCTGGGCGACCCGTCTCGGCGCCGTTCATAGTCGCCATGATGGCAACACCCGGCGTGATGTGGCTTTCGCGGGGTTCAGTGAGCGTCTATCGGGCAGGCACCAGGCCAGCAGCCAGCAGGTGTTCAGCGAGATCGGCTACGCCCTGGGCTTTGGCAACCTGAGTGTGGAGCCCTTTGCCGGCCTCGACTATCAGCGCTATCACCGTCGCGGCTACACGGAAAAAGGCGGCGATGCGGCCTTGAGTGTCAAGGCCCACTCCCAGGGCAATCTGCGCAGTACCCTGGGTGCGCGGTTTGCCCATGAGCACCGGCTGGATCGCGGCATGAGTCTGGCGCCGCGCCTCAGTGCCGGCTGGAAACATCGGTATGGTCAACTCACCCACGCCGTCATGCAGTCGTCGGCGTTGGGCGGCGATGCGTTCGAGATCCGCAGCGCCACGCTGGATCGCGACAGCCTGGTGGTGGACGCGGGACTGGATTGGCGCTTCTCCGAGAACCATGCCCTGGGCGTCGGTTATACCGGGGAAATCGCCGACAATCGCCAACTGCACGGTGTTCAGGGTGAATGGACCTTGCGCTTCTGAGCCGCTGTTCGCGTCTTATGGGCGGAACTGACTCGGGCTGACCCCGCTCCAGCGCACGAAGGCGTGGCGGAAGCTGGCGGTTTCGCTGAAGCCCAGCTCATCGGCGATGCGGTGAATCGGTAGCCGGGCTTCCCCGAGCAGTTGTTTGGCGCGTTCGAAGCGCAGTTCGTCGAGCAGTTCCTGGTAGCTGCAACCGAGGTCATTGAGGTGGCGGCGCAGGGTGCGGGCCGAACACTTCATCTGCTCGGCCAGACCTTCCAGGCCCGGCGCGGTGTGCAGTTGCGCGGCGAGCAAGTGGCGGATGCGCCCCAGCCACGCCTGGCGGCCGGTGAATTCGAGGTTGTGCTTGCGACAACGCTCGGCCATGGCCTGGTGGGTAATGGCGTCGGCCAGGGGCAAGGGTTGTTCCAGCCAGTGCCGGTCGAAGGCGAACGCGTTGCTGTCGGCCGAGAATTGCCGCGGGCAGTCGAAGCTGTCGCTGTAGTTGGCCTGATAGTCCGGTGCTTCGTGCTCGAAACGAGCCGCCAGCAAGGGCAGTGGGTGGCCGAGCAGGTCGTCGCAGATGACTTTCAGCGAGACCAGGCACAGCTCGGTGTTGAACACCGCCAACTGCGGGTTCTCCCGATAGTCCGCGGCGGTGAACCAGATGCGCTCGCCGTCGGTTTCCAGGCTCAGTTCGAAGAGTGTTCCCAATAGCGCCGGATAACGCAGGGCCAGGCGCAAAGCGTCACCGAAGGTGGCACTGGTGAGCAGGGCGTAGCCGAGTATGCCGTAGGCCGACACATGCATGCGCCGGCCCAGCTCCAGGCCGATTTCCCGGCGCAGGGCCACGGCATTGGCGCACACCTGCATCTCCTGGTTGGTGGTGATGCGGGTGTCGGCGCGGCTCAGGTCGGCGGCGCTGATGCCGCTGCCGGCCAGCAGTGCATCGCTGGCAATGCCCTTGTCGCGGAAGGCGTTGAGCACCAGGGAGACGGCGTTGAGGGTGGTGAGGTGAGAGTGGAGCATGCTCGATTCCATCCTTGCGAGGTATGGGAATCGAGCAAGTTGTGTGCCGACGGCTGACGGATGGGGACAGCACGGATTTTGTGGTGTGGTGCCATCTGATGTGGGAGCGGAGCTTGCCCGCGAAGAACGATAACGCGGTGTCTCTGAAAAACCGCGGCGTCTTCTTCGCGGGCAAGCTCCGCTCCCACACAGGCTCCGTTCCCACAAAAGCTAGGGGGGCGTTTCAGGTCGGTGTCGGTTGCGACCCCGCCAACAACGCATCGACTACCGCCCGAGCCATTTCCACCGAATGGATCATCGACCAGATCAGCCCGCGTTCGACGCCGCTGCCGTATTCGGTGATTTCATCGGAGACCTCCTCGGCGCAGCGCAGCATCAATGACACATGGATCAGCGCCTGCTCGGCGCTGATGCCTTCCTGCACGTTGAACAGCGAGAGGTGACGGCCGTCGTTGACGCAGCCGGGGCGGGCGGCGGTTTCTTTCAGGGCGGCGAGCAACGGCGGTTCGTGGCGTTGGCTGTTGAGGACCTGCAAGAGGTCGGCATTGGCTTTCTTGAGAATGGCGGTGATCCGGGCGCGGGCGGTCCTGCTGGGCGGATCGGGGACGATTTTATCCATGCGATGACTCCTATTGATGTCATGGAGCCGACACTGTTCGCGACTAAACGAAGGGGGTGGCGGCTGTACGCAGGTTAGTCGACCGGCCAATAGGAAACCGGCGCACCCGAGGGTGCCCTACGCACAGCCACCATAAACCTGGGGGCATAAAAAACGCCGGCCATAAGGTATGGGGGCGCTGTGCGCCTATTGAGCTCGGGCGACTAAACCCGTTCACTGCAATTGGGCAGTGACAAACGGAGACTAGTCACGTGGCTGGACAGGCGCAAGGCGTTGGGATTTTCTAGGAAATGTCGCTCAAGAAAAAGCGATTTGTCTGGTGCTGAGGTTGTTCTGCCCAGGTTTTTTCAATCCCGGTGAGTGAATGGGTTGGCCTCAACACTGCCGTCTTGGGGCCGAACACGGACCTTGTAGGAGCAGGGCTTGCCCGCGAAGGGGCCCTTGAGGACGCCAAAAGCTTCGCGGGCAAGCCCTGCTCCTACAGGTTCCTTGTGTTCTTGAGATCAAGCAGGACTCCAGTCAGCGAGGTGGTTCAGCTCAACTCGCCACACAGGTCCAGCTCGACCAAACGCCGCACTTCAGCCTGCTCCAGGCCCGCCCCCAACAACGCATGCAGCTTGCCGAACACCGCCTCACGGGTCATGCCGCCGCCGGACAGCACGCCGACACCACGCAAACGGCTACCCGCCTCATACACATCCAGCTCGACGCCGCCTTCATGGCACTGGGTGATCGCGACCACCACGATCCCCAGCTTCTGCGCGCGCTGGAGGCTGGCGAGGAACGCCGGGTTATCGCTCGGCCCGGTACCGCTGCCGAAGCACTCCAGCACCAGTGCCTGGATACCGCTGTCGATCAGGCCATCCAACTGCGCGGCAGCGATGCCCGGAACCAGCGGCAACACACCGACCGTCGTCAGTTGTCGGGCCTGACCGTAGCCCAGTTGCACCGGCAAGGTCTGCGCCTTGGCCACGCCGCCCGTACGCTTCAGCGCCGCAAACGGATGCCGGCCAAAGCTGCGAATCTTCGCGCAACGGGTCGGCGAAAGCATCTCGCCATGAAAGTGTAGGTGTACCCCAGGCGCCAAGCCCTGGCCCAACGCGACCAGCGCACCGCAGACGTTCTCCCAGGCATCGCTGTCCGGCACGCCTGCCGGCAACATCGAACCGGTAAACACCACCGGAGCCGGCAACCCCAGCAGTTGGAAGCTCATCGCCGCCGCGCTGTACGCCAGGGTGTCGGTGCCGTGCAGGATCAGCACGCTGTCGCACTGTTGCACCTGCACCGCATCGACCACCGCATCCCGCAGGCGCAGCCAGTACTCGGGGGTCATGTTGGCGCTGTCGATCAGCGGGGCCATTTCACGGAAACACCAGTCCGGCACTTTCAGGCCGCTGAGCTGTTCGCGCATCCGCGCTTCGAAACCGGACGCCGGGGCCAGGCCGTTGGCGCTGGCCTGCATGCCGATGGTGCCGCCGGTATAGAGGACCATGACGCGTTGTGCGGCAGGATAAGAGACGGAAGTCATTGCGGGTTCTCCTGGACGAATGCACCGTGCGCCGCAGCATGCCTGCGTGCGCAAGGTGTGTCACGTCAGGTGGCAGGACGCCACCTGGTAAGGTCTGTCGCGTCGGACGGCAGGGCGCCGCCCGTGGGAGCGATCAGCGTTGCGTGGCCGGCACGCCCTGGACAGCGTCTTGCTCGCGTGGCGCGGCTTTGCCCGGGGTTGGCCAGGCTGCCAGGTCCAGGTCCAGATCGGCGAACTTGCTCGAATCGAACACCGGCTGGCTGACGCCGGCACGGCGCTGTGCGTCGTAGTCGCGCATCACCCGCAGGCCGACCTTGAACAGCATGGCCAGGGCGATCAGGTTGACGAACGCCAGGCAGGTCATGGTGATGTCGGCGAAGGCGAACACGGTCGACAGGTTCTGCACCGAACCCCATACGATCAGGGCCAGCACCAGGGCGCGGTACACCATCAACACGATGCGGTTACGGGTCAGGAACTGCAGGCTGGTTTCACCCAGGTAGTAGTTGTAGAGGATGCAGGTGAAGACGAACAGCGACAGGGCGACGCTGACGAACAGACGGCCCCAGTCACCGACCACGGCGGCCAGGGAGTTCTGGGTCAGGACGATACCGTCACCTTCGAAACCCGGGGTGTAAAAACCCGACAGCAGGATCAGCAGGGCGGTACAGGTGCAGATCACGAAGGTGTCGAGGAACACGCTGAACGCCTGGACCACGCCTTGGGCGCCCGGGTGCTTCACAGCGGCCACGGCGGCGACGTTGGGCGCGCTGCCCAGACCGGCTTCGTTGGCGAACACGCCACGTTTCACACCCATGACGATGGCGCTGCCGAGCAGGCCGCCGAACGCAGGGTCAAGGCCGAAGGCGCTCTTGAAGATGGTTTCCAGCATGGCCGGCACGTGTTCGATCTGGCTGAAGATCACGTACAGGGTGACGCCGATGTAGGCCAGGGTCTTGACCGGAACCAGCAGGTCGGAAACCGAGGCGATGCGCTTGATGCCGCCGACGAAGACGATCGCCAGCAGGACCGCCAGGGCGATGCCGGTGTGGTTCGGCGAGAAGCCGAAGGCGTTCTGCAGCGAGTGGGTCACGGTGTACGACTGCAGGCCGTTGAAGGCGAAGCCGTAGGTGACCAGCAGCAGGATGGAGAACACCACCGCCATGCCTTTGAGCTTCAGGCCGTGCTGGATGTAGTAAGCCGGGCCGCCGCGGTACAGGCCGTCGCCATCGGCACGCTTGTAGACCTGGGCCAGGGTGCATTCGAAGAAGCTGCTGGACATGCCCACCAGTGCGGTGACCCACATCCAGAACACGGCACCCGGGCCACCCAGGGTCACGGCGATGCCGACACCGGCGATGTTACCGGCGCCGACGCGGCCGGCGAGGCTCAGCATCAGGGCCTGGAACGAGCTCAGTTGGCCAGCTTGACCACGAAGGGACTCTTTGAAGACGGTGAACATGTGGCGGAAATGGCGGAACTGGACGAATCGCGAACGAATCGTGAAGTAGCTACCGAGCCCGACAATGAGCACGATCAGTAATTTCCCTGAGAGGAAGTCGTTGATGACCTCAAGCATGGAATGGTTCCTCGCTGTTTTTTGATGCAAAGGCGGCTCGTTCGAAATATCGCGTTACACCCGATGTCACTGGGCAGTGTGGGCTGGCGATCTTTCATCCCGAGCTTGCGCGGGTTGTTTTTAGTGTTGTTTCGCGTGTTTCAGTGCCGCTGTACCGCGGATCGCTTACGCGAAGAGGGGCGGCACTATACCTATGAGCACCGCAGTCGTCTGTACTCGTTTGTAGTACAAACGACGAAGCGCAGGGTATTTCTGGTGAAGGCAGGGGCCGGGATAGAGCCTTCGTCCTACTTTCGGTTGTAAAAAAAAGGGCCTGAAGAGTGACCTTCAGGCCCTCAAAAGGTGAGAGGTGTCTAGTCCCTCGACCTGGTGAGCGTGTTGCAGTCCGGTGAAGTTCAGCCCTTCAGGGGCACCAGACGCGGAGCAATCATGTTTTCCGGGCGCAGGATGTCGGCGAGCATGGCGTCGTCGAGCAGGCCTTCTTCGCGCACCAGTTCCAGTACGCCACGGCCACTTTCCAGGGCGATGCGGGCGATCCGGGTGGCGTTTTCATAGCCGATGTAGGGGTTCAGCGCGGTGACCAGGCCGATGGAGTGTTCCACCAGTTCGCGGCAGCGGGCTTCGTTGGCGGTGATGCCGACGATGCAGTGTTCGCGCAGCATGTCCATGGCGCGTTGCAGCAGGCGGATCGAGTCGAAGATCTTGAAGGCGATCAGCGGCTCCATCACGTTCAGTTGCAGTTGGCCGCCTTCGGCCGCGATGGTCAGGGCCAGGTCGTTGCCGATGATCTGGAACGCCACCTGGTTGACCGCTTCCGGGATCACCGGGTTGACCTTGCCGGGCATGATCGAGCTGCCGGGCTGACGCGCTGGCAGGTTGATTTCGTTGATGCCGGTGCGTGGGCCGCTGGACAGCAGGCGCAGGTCGTTGCAGATCTTCGACAGCTTGACCGCGGTGCGCTTGAGCATGCCGGAGAACAGCACGAAGGCGCCCATGTCGGAGGTGGCTTCGATCAGGTCGGCGGCCGGTACCAGCGGTTGGCCGCTGATCAGGGCCAGACGGTCGACCGCCAGTTGCTGGTAGCGCGGGTCGGCGTTGATGCCGGTGCCGATGGCGGTGCCGCCCAGGTTGACTTCGGTCAGCAGTTCCGGGGCCAGGGTCTTCAGGCGGGCCAGGTCTTCGCTCAGGGTGGTGGCGAAGGCGCGGAATTCCTGGCCGAGGGTCATCGGCACGGCGTCTTGCAGCTGGGTACGGCCCATTTTCAGGACGTGGCTGAACTCCTGGCCCTTGGCGGCGAAGGCCTGGATCAGGCTGTCGAGGCTGGCGAGCAGGGCGTCGTGGCCCAGCAGCAGACCCAGGCGGATGGCCGTCGGGTAGGCGTCGTTGGTCGACTGCGCCATGTTCACGTCGTTGTTCGGGTGCAGGTACTGGTATTCGCCCTTGCTGTGGCCCATGGCCTCCAGCGCGATGTTGGCGATGACTTCGTTGGCATTCATATTGGTCGAAGTGCCAGCGCCGCCTTGAATCATGTCGACCACGAACTGCTCGTGGAAGTCGCCGCGCACCAGACGGGCACAGGCTTCGCTGATGGCCGCGTGTTTGGCTTCGGTCAGGTGACCGAGCTCGCGGTTGGCGTCAGCGGCAGCTTGTTTGACCATGGCCAGGGCCACGACCAGCTTCGGGTAGTGCGAGATCGGGACGCCGGAGAGACGGAAGTTGTTCACCGCTCGCAGGGTCTGGATGCCGTAATACGCGTCGGCGGGTACTTCGAGTACGCCAAGCAGGTCTTTTTCTGTGCGGAAAGATGCAGCGGAGGACATGATAGAAATCATCTCGATAAGAACCCGGTCGGTGCCGGAACGTTGGCAATGCTAGGCTTGAGGGAATTTTTGGGCCAATGCTGTTCAGCACTGGCCTATGCACAAACGGCATAATGTGGATGTGACGCGTTGTGTATGACGAGCGTGTGAACCAAAATGGTGCGCATGGTGGGAGGCGCCGATGAATCTCGAAAGCAAATGGTTGGAAGATTTCAGTGCCCTGGCGGCGACCCGCAGCTTTTCCCAGGCGGCCGAGCGGCGCTTTGTCACGCAGCCGGCGTTCAGCCGACGGATCCGCAGCCTGGAGTCGGCGCTGGGGCTGACCCTGGTCAATCGCTCGCGCACGCCGATCGAACTGACGGCGGCGGGGCAGTTGTTCCTGGTGACGGCGCGCACGGTGGTCGAGCAACTGGGCGAGGTGGTGCGCCATCTGCATCATCTGGAAGGCGGGCAGGGCGAAGTCATGCAGGTGGCGGCGGCGCATTCCCTGGCGCTGGGCTTCTTTCCGCGCTGGATCGCACAGTTGCGCAATGAAGGGTTGAATATCGCCACGCGGCTGGTGGCGACCAACGTCGGCGACGCGGTGCATGCGTTGCGTGAGGGTGGCTGTGACTTGATGCTGGCGTTTTATGACCCGGATGCGGCGTTGCAGATGGATGCGGAGATCTTTCCGTCGCTGCACCTGGGGCAGACCGAGATGTTGCCGGTCTGTGCGACGGGGCCGGATGGCCAGCCGTTGTTCGACCTGGAGGGCGAGGCGAGCGTGCCGTTGCTGGCGTATAGCGCCGGGGCGTTTCTCGGGCGCTCGGTGAACCTGTTGCTGCGCCAGCGCAATCTGCGTTTTACCACTATCTATGAAACCGCGATGGCTGACAGTTTGAAGAGCATGGCGCTGGAAGGGCTGGGCATTGCCTGGGTGCCGCATCTCAGCGTCCGGGCCGAGTTGGCGCGGGGCGAACTGGTGGTGTGTGGCGGCCCGCAATGGCATGTGCCGCTGGAAATCCGCCTGTATCGCTGTGCGCTGGTGCGCAAGGCCAATGTGCGTTTGTTGTGGCGCAAGCTCGAAGGCGCGGCGGCACAGACGCCGAGTCCGAATTGACCTGAAAGTCAGGTAAACCGGCCTTCAGCGGCTAAAATCCAGCAAACGACAGATGGTCGGTAAAGGTGCGTTTAACGCACTTTTTTCGGTATACTGCGCGGCCTTCGGCCGGCTTGCCCGGCCCCGATTCGTATGACAAGCCACGCCGGTCTCCCGCGTGGCTTGTTGTTTTTTGACGCGCCCGCGGGCGCCCAAGAGAAGAGGCACGACGATGAGTGCACTGGTTGGCGTGATCATGGGCTCCAAGTCCGATTGGTCCACCCTTAGCCACACCGCCGATATGCTGGAAAAGCTCGGCATCCCCTACGAGGTGAAAGTGGTCTCCGCCCACCGCACCCCGGACCTGCTCTTCCAGTACGCCGAAGAGGCCGAGTCCCGCGGGATCGAGGTGATCATCGCCGGTGCCGGCGGTGCGGCGCACCTGCCCGGCATGTGCGCGGCCAAGACCCACCTGCCGGTGCTCGGCGTGCCGGTGCAGTCGGCAATGCTCTCGGGCGTCGACTCGCTGCTGTCGATCGTGCAGATGCCGGCCGGTATTCCGGTCGCTACCCTGGCCATCGGCAAGGCCGGCGCGATCAATGCCGCGCTGCTCTCGGCGAGTATCCTGGGCGCCAAGCACCCGCATTTCCACACCGTGCTGAAGAAATTCCGTGCAGAACAGACAGACAGCGTGCTGGACAATCCAGACCCACGCGTCGCCTGAGGTTGATGACGATGAAGATCGGTGTAATCGGTGGCGGCCAGTTGGGCCGCATGTTGGCGCTGGCGGGTACGCCGCTGGGGATGAACTTCGCTTTCCTGGACCCGGCGCCGGATGCCTGTGCAGCCGCCCTCGGCGAGCATCTGCGCGCCGATTACGGCGATCAGGATCACCTGCGCCAGTTGGCCGACGAAGTTGACGTGGTGACCTTCGAGTTCGAAAGCGTCCCGGCGGAAACCGTGGCCTTCCTGTCGCAGTTCGTGCCGGTCTATCCGAGCGCCGAAGCCCTGCGCATCGCCCGTGATCGCTGGTTCGAAAAGAGCATGTTCAAGGACCTGGGGATTCCCACCCCGGCCTTCGCCGATATCCAGTCCCAGGCGGACCTGGATGCCGCCGTCGCCAGCATCGGCCTGCCGGCCGTGCTGAAAACCCGCACCCTGGGCTATGACGGCAAGGGCCAGAAAGTCCTGCGCAGCGCGGCCGATGTGGTCGGCACCTTCGCCGAACTGGGCAGCGTCGCCTGCCTGCTGGAAGGCTTTGTGCCCTTCACCGGGGAAGTCTCGCTGATCGCCGTGCGCGGCCGTGACGGCGAAACCTGCTTCTATCCGCTGGTGCACAACACCCACGACAACGGCATCCTGCGCCTGTCCGTGGCCAGCACCGACCATCCGCTGCAAGCCCTGGCCGAAGAGTATGCCGGCCGGGTGCTCAAGCAGCTGAATTATGTCGGTGTGCTGGCGTTCGAGTTCTTTGAAGTCGACGGTGGCCTCAAGGCCAACGAAATCGCGCCACGGGTCCACAACTCCGGGCACTGGACCACCGAAGGCGCCGAGTGCAGCCAGTTCGAAAACCACCTGCGAGCGATTGCCGGGCTGCCGCTGGGTTCGACCGCCAAGGTCGGCGAAAGCGCGATGCTCAACTTTATCGGCGCCGTACCGCCGGTGGAGCAGGTGATTGCCATCGCCGATTGCCATCTGCATCACTATGGCAAGGCGTTCAAGGCCGGCCGCAAGGTCGGTCACGCGACGCTGCGCTGCGCGGACAAGGCGACGTTGCAGGAGCAGATCCTGCGGGTCGAGGCGTTGATCGCCGAATAAAGATAATCAGTGCCGGCGGGAACCTACGGTTGCCGCCGGCCTCTGATGGCAGGATGTCAAAGCGCTGACTAGGCTTTGATTGTGCGAACCCACCTAGAGGAAATGCCATGTCCATTATCGGTACTATTTTTATCGGCCTGATCGTCGGTCTGGTCGCACGTTTCCTCAAGCCCGGCGATGACAGCATGGGCTGGATCATGACCATCCTGCTGGGTATCGGCGGTTCGTTGGCGGCGACCTATGGTGGCCAGGCACTGGGTATCTATCATGCCGGGCAAGGCGCGGGTTTTATCGGTGCGGTGGTCGGCGCGATTGTCTTGCTGGTGATCTACGGCCTGGTCAAAAAGAGCTGATCAGGTGAGCAAACCCTCTCTGCCGCAAGGGCGGAGAGGGCTAGAATGCGCGACATCCTTTCTGTTTTCGAGTCTCCCCATGCGCCGTCTTCTTTTGACCCTTCTTTTCCTGGGCAGTGGCCTGGCCCATGCCGGTGAACTTCCGGAAACCGACTGGCTGGAACTGATGCCCAAGTCAGACCAGAAAGCCCTTGAGCAAATGCCGGAAATCACCCACAACACGCCCGAGGGCGACGGTACTTTCACCGCCAAGGGTGGTTTGAAGCAGAGCAAGGGCCTGCCGGCGGTGATGTATTCGACCAAGACCGTGGCGGCGATGGACGGCAAGGACATCCGCATCGGTGGGTATCCGGTGCCGCTGGAGACCGACGCCAAGGGCCGCAGCACGTTGTTTTTCCTGGTGCCGTACCCGGGCGCCTGCATCCACGTGCCGCCACCGCCGCCCAATCAACTGGTGCTGGTGCGCTATCCCAAGGGTTTGAAGCTGGATGATATCTATACGCCGCTGTGGGTGACCGGCACGCTGAAGATCGAGAAGGTCAGCAATGACCTGGCCGACGCGGCGTATGCGCTGGATGCGGGGAAGGTGCGGGTGGTGAAGGAGTCGGATCTGTAAGGTTCGAGATCTTCGGTGCTTGTCAGATCGCCTTCGCGGGCAAGCCCTGCTCCTATGTATGGACTCGCCCACCCTGTCAACACGCTTTTGAACACTGCTACCCGGTTGCATCTATGTATCAGGCCTATTCGAGGAAGCACTATTTGCTTCTGGCCAACATTGGGTGAGCTCGCGAAATGTCGATTACATTGAGGCCACGAAGGCCAGTAGGAGCATAGACATTTATCCGCGACGGTCTGACCTGGGGGTCAATGTTCTTCAGCAGCGGTTGAGGTGACTCAGCACCCCGGTGGCAGAACTCTGTCGATTAATGCACCGCCGCCTCCTGATTACCCATAGGCTGGCGACGGTATGTCTGGTCGTTTTGCAGTAGCACCCAGACGATACGCAGGTTGCGATTGGCCAAGCGCACAGCGGCGCCTTTCTGGCCATGACGGCTTAGCCAGCGTTGCAGTCGTTGGTCGTCTGGATGTTCAGAATCGGGCCGTACCTGCCTCAGTACCGCATGCGCTCCCTGGATCGCCAGGCTGCGTAGGTAGGCATCGCCGCGTTTGCACATTTTCCCCAGCCGGGTCTTATTGCCGCTGCTGTTCTGCTCCGGCACCGTGCCGAAGTAGGCCGCGAACAGGCGTGCATTCGGGAAACGTTCAGGTTCGGTCTGCTTGGCTAGCAGCGCCGTGGCGATGATCGGCCCTATCCCGCGTACCGTCATTAGCCGCTTTGCCGTCTCGTCTTCGCGCGCTGCGGTTTCCAGGCGTGCGGTTAGCACATTCACGCGCTCGCCCAGATGACGCCATTCACCCAACATTTCGTCGATCAGCTCACGCAACGATTCTGGCAGCGGTTGTGTGGCGTCTTCCAGTATCCGCGCAACGTTGCGGCTGAGGGCAAGCTCACCTTGCGCCATGGCAATGCCGTGCTCAAGCAGCAAACCGCGGATCTGATTGCTCATGGCGGTGCGTCGGCGCACGTAGCCCTGTCTGGCCCGATGCAGCGCCTGCATGGCTAGCTGGGCTGCGGTTTTGATCGGCACGGCGATGATCAAGCTGTCTCGACCCGCACGCAGAATGGCCAGCGCATCATTACGATCATTCTTTGCGCCGCTACGATGCTCGGCTACGCGCTGTGCCGGCAGGATCCGCGCGAGGTTCCCCTGCGCCTGCAGGATCCGCGCCCACGCTTGAGCACCAGGGCCTGTTTCCATGAGCACTGTCACGGTGTTGGGCAGCTTGTACAGGAACGCAAGGAAGGCCTCTCGGGACTTGATCCGCTCCTCGTATTTGACCTGGCCGAGGGCGTCTTCTCCAGCGACCTGGAATACGTTTTTGGCAAGATCCACCGCCACTGTCGTGCAAGCAGACAGATCGGCAGAAGACAAGGAGTTGGTTTTGATCGTATGCTTTTTCATGGGCTCGCCCTCGCTGTCGTTGGCTTCATTAGAATGCCACCGTGGCGCTACAGACGCCTCGGCTTGGGCGGGTCCATCCAATTACAGTACGGCGTCGTTCACCGATCTTGTGCACGACACAACACTGTAGGAGCAGGGCTTGCCCGCGAAGGGAGCGACGCGGTCTCAAGCCAGGCGCTGACTACCGATGGTCACACCCAGCGTATGACTAGCCCCCGGCGCCAGCGTCACCACATCATCCATCACGTTCGCCGTCTCGATGCAGAGCATCTTCTGCCAACCATCATCGGCCATATCGGTAAGCTGACTGGCCCGGCCGATCCACGGATTCCAGATCACCGCCGTGCGCGAGCCGCTGCTGGTCAGCTGAATACGCCGCTGCCAGTCCGAGTCGACAATACTCAACTGTGCTGGCGCATCCTGGTAGATACGGTCGGTCTCGCCGCTAAAGTGCAAGCTGCCCATCTGCGTCGTCGACTGCCAGTCCTTCAGCGTGTCGATATAGCTCAGGCCATCAACCCCTTCAACCTGCACATTACGGACATCGCTGACGGCGAAATAGGTGTGCAGCGCCTGGCTGATGCTGACCGGATGATCGTCCTGGTTCTCGCTGGTCAGCTCGACCTGCAAGGTCTCGCCCAGGCGAATACGCAGGGTCAGGCCAACCTTGTGCGGCCAACCCGGCAGGCCGCCTTCGGGCAGCGGCAGGCTGAACGTCACGTTCACCGCCTCGCCTTCCGCTTCTATGCCCTCCAGCGTCCAGTTCATCGTCCGCACAAAACCGTGGGCCGTGGCGGCCTCGCTGCTCTGGCGCATGGCCTGCACGCTGTCCGGATTACGCGAAAAATTGCCGAACCACGGCCAGCACACCGGCACCCCAGCGCGAATGCCCTGGCCTTGCTTGAACACGGCCTCGTTGTTGAGCCAGATCAGCGGCGGTTGCCCGGCCAACTGGTAACTGAGGATCTGCGCGCCTTGTTGCGCCACCAGCAATTCGGCCTGGCCGTGGCTGATCCGCCAGCCGTTCAGCTCATCCAGTTTTACTGCTTCAACATGGGGCGTGGTCATGGTGTTCTCGCAAGACAGGGAGTTGTAACGGGCCGCGGGCGGCCGGATTAACGCCGTGGCACGGAGCGGGTGCGCCCGCTGCCGTCGATGGCCACGAACACAAACGCCGCTTCGGTGACCTTGCGCCATTCGCTGGTCAGCGGATCGTCGCTCCACACCTCGACCATCATCCGCATCGAGCTGCGGCCGATTTCTTCGGTATGGGTATAAAAGGACAATTGCGCGCCGACGGCGACCGGGACCAGGAACGCCATGCGGTCGATGGACACCGTGGCCACCCGGCCGCCGGCCACTTTACTGGCCATGGCGGTGCCGGCCAGGTCCATCTGGCTGACCAGCCAGCCGCCATAAATGTCGCCGAAACCGTTGGCTTCACGCGGGAGCGCGGTGATTTGCAGGGCGAGATCGCCTTGCGGGATTGGATCTTCTTGTTCGAGTTCGATCATGCCGGGGTGCCTCTGACCCGTAACGCTACGTTGGTACTGCAGGTGAATAGCCGTCTTCAAGAAAAACGATTCAGCCCGAACATACTACGTTCGTTACGTTTCTCGTAAGCCGCACTAAGGGAAACTCTGCGAAAGCGGCTGGTTCGGCCCAACGGCGTTTTCGCACAATACCCCTCTAGCCTGCGGGTTTTACCCGGCGCAGGGCACGAGTATATCGGTCGGTAGACCGCGAGACGACCTCCCGGTTCTCATTTTTGCCGACGAATGCGCCGATCCATGTGCTTTTACGAACAATTTGCTATCGTGCCAGACCTGCTCCCAGCCTGAGTCGAGCCTTGCGTGGCTCATAGACGTGCCCAATAAGAGAAGCCCATGACCACCGCGTCCACCCCGATTGCGCAACCCGCGCGCCCGCTGACCCGTAACGACTACAAGACTTTATCGCTGTCTGCCCTGGGCGGTGCGCTGGAGTTCTACGACTTTATCATTTTCGTGTTTTTTGCCGCAGTGGTCGGCAAGTTGTTTTTCCCGGCGGACATGCCCGAGTGGCTGCGCCTGATGCAGACCTTCGGGATTTTCGCCGCCGGCTACCTGGCCCGGCCACTGGGCGGCATCGTGATGGCGCACTTCGGCGACCTGCTGGGGCGCAAGAAGATGTTCACCCTGAGTATTTTCCTGATGGCGGTGCCGACCCTGATCATGGGTTTGCTGCCGACCTATGCGCAGATCGGCATCTGGGCGCCGATCCTGCTGTTGCTGATGCGGGTGATCCAGGGTGCGGCCATTGGCGGTGAAGTACCGGGGGCCTGGGTGTTCGTCGCCGAACACGTGCCGGAGCGCAAGATCGGCTTTGCCTGCGGCACCCTGACTTCGGGCCTGACCGCCGGGATCCTGCTCGGTTCGTTGGTGGCGACCCTGATCAACAGCCTTTATACCCCGCTGGAAGTGGCGGATTACGCCTGGCGGATCCCGTTCCTGCTGGGCGGTGTGTTCGGCCTGTTCTCGGTGTACCTGCGCCGCTGGTTGCACGAGACCCCGGTGTTTGCCGAGCTGCAGAAGCGCAAGGCGCTGTCCGACGGCATCCCGTTGGGCGCGGTACTGCGTGATCATCGCGGCGCGATCCTGGTTTCGATGCTGCTGACCTGGGTGCTGTCCGCCGGTGTGGTGGTGGTGATCCTGATGACCCCGACCGTGCTGCAAACGGCTTTTCACTTTTCCCCGACCATTTCGCTGGAAGCCAACAGCCTGGCGACGATCTGCCTGACCCTGGGTTGCATCCTTTCCGGTGCGCTGGCCGACCGTTTCGGTGCCGGGCGGGTCTTCGTATTCGGCAGCCTGGGGTTGATGGTGACGTTCTGGACCTTCTATAGCACCGTGCCGACTCATCCCGAGTGGCTGTTCCCGCTGTATGCCCTGAGCGGTCTGTTCGTCGGCACCATCGGTGCGACGCCTTACGTGATGGTCAAGGCGTTCCCGGCGGTGGTGCGCTTCAGTGGCCTGTCGTTCTCCTACAACCTGGCCTACGCGATCTTCGGCGGCCTGACCCCGATGATCGTCACCCTGCTGCTCAAGGAAAGCCCGATGGGCCCCGCCTATTATGTGGCGATCATTTGCGGAGTCGGTGTGCTGGTGGGCGGGTATCTGTGGTCGAAGGGGCGTTAAGCGGCGGTTAAAAGCGCGCGTCAGTCTTGTCGCCAGCGACTGATCCGGGAGTGGCATTCTCTCTCCGGCAGTCGCGCTCCGCTCTCGGTCATGGTTTCCAGTGCGTTGGCTGCTTCTTGAGGTGTCACCACGAGGTGTTCCACCATCAGATCCAGCAGCCAGAGCGCGCCACGCACCTGTAGTCCGTCGCGTTGGGCCTGGCGTCTGAGCCGGCCATCGCCGGTGAGCAGCGGGCGCCCGGTTTCCTGGGCGAGCAGGTAGCAGGAGACATCAGCCAGGGAGCTGTTGTTGTGTTCAACCTTGAGCGTGAAGAGGCGCATCACGCCGTTACCATCGAATGACTCGATCAACAGCCCATGGCCAAGCAGTTGCTCGCGTGAGAAGTCCTTGAGCTCTTCAAGTACGAAGTCGGTACAGCAAAAAGTGAAGGGCAGCTTGAACAGTTGCTCCAGCAATCCGGCGTTTCTGAAGTCGATCCAGATGTTCGTATCGCTGATATAGATGAGGCTCATGGACTCTCCAGCGGGCCCAGGAAGTTGGGATCCAGGGAGCTCACTGGTTGGCGCAGCAGTTCACCCGCGCGGGATTTGCTGATCAGACCCTCCGCCAACCCACGAAAGACCAACGACTCGAAACGCTGCGGGGGCTTGCAGGGCATAGGTTCGGGTTCAGACTTGCGCCAGCCATTGGCGCTGAATTGAATGGTGAGGGTCTTGTAGCCGCTTTCGCTAAGCAGATTCAGGTCTTTCAGCCGGCGCAGCGCTGCCTGCATCGACAGCCCATAGTGACGCTTGGCGATCAACAGTTCGCGAGGATGGACCCTGGAGCGAGGGTGGCTGCCAAAGTCGCCGGTGACGCATTTGGCCGGATACAGAAAGGCGCCCGCAAAACGATGGCAGCACTGTTCCTTGTCCGCCTCGGGCATGTTGGCGGGTAGCCGCATGACCCAGTGCCCAAGCTCGTGGGCGGCGGTGAAGCGAATACGCTCGCCGGGTCGTTCGGTATTCAGCGCAATCAGCACATGGTGGCCGTCATCGGTGGCGGCACAGGCTCCATCGAAGTCATCCGACCCCGACAGCATGGCCACCTTGATGCCGTGCTCTTCCAGTTGTTCGGTCAGGTGGAAGATCGGATCGCCGCCCAGTCCCCAGAACTCACGGAGCGCCTGGGCGGCGTGCTCCGCCTCTTCCAGTGAGCTGACATCAATCATCCCGGCGGGCGTCGTGGCCGTCAGAATCTCTCGCGGGTCGAAGCATTCCTCCAGCGCGATGTAGCGCTCAAGGTATTCACGCATCTGCTCTTCTATCTGGACCTGGCGATATTTAGGCATCTTCGCCAGCTTGCGAAATTCCAGGGGCGCCAACGGAATGGCATCCACGCGGAAGAAATACTCCGGGCTCACCTCCAGGACCGCCGCTATTTGCAGCAGGCGCGTGGAGTTCGGCGTATTCAAGCCTTTCTCGTATTTGCTGAGCGCTTGTTTGGTGATGTCACCCAGCTGGAGGGCCAAAGCCTCCAGAGACATGCCGCGTAGCAAGCGGGCACGGCGGATTCGGTCGCTGATCATAAAATCCCCTTGGGTTGACAAGTTTGTATTTTATTCCTGTTTTGTCAACCTATCGAGCATTTCAAGATGTATTTGCTGGCATTGAGGCGGCACTGGAGGTGCGTCGCCTCCATATAGAGGAAGAGGGTTTCAAATTGTTTCAGTCTTGACATGATTCAGTGCCGCGCGACGGCGGCGTAGTCCAGTAAAGGCGGGCGTTTGCCCGCTTTTGCGTTCAAAAAACCAGCGTTTTGCGCATGATGGCCATTCATCTAACTGTCATATACCAGTCATAGAGTGTTCATCCGGCCTACTGATACTTGGCCCCGATCTGATAAACCCTCTCTGCTAGGAGCAAGGCATGAAACTGAAGCGTTTGATGGCGGCAATGACTTTTGTCGCTGCTGGCGTTGCAACTGCCCACGCGGTCGCCGCTGGTGTGGACCCGGCCATTCCGTCTTATACAAAAGTCACGGGCGTATCGGGTAACCTGTCCAGTGTTGGTTCCGACACCCTGGCCAACCTCATGACCCTGTGGGCCGAGGGCTACAAGAAAGAATACCCGAACGTGAACATTCAGATTCAGGCCGCCGGTTCCGCTACCGCGCCGCCCGCCCTGACTGAAGGCACTTCGAACCTGGGCCCGATGAGCCGCAAGATGAAGGACACCGAACTGGCGGCCTTCGAGCAGAAGTACGGCTACAAGCCGACCGCTATCCCGGTCGCCGTGGATGCCCTGGCCGTGTTCGTGCACAAGGACAACCCGATCAAGCACCTGACCATGGAACAAGTCGACGCGATCTTCTCCTCGACTCGTCTGTGTGGCGCCAAAGCTGAAGTCAAAACCTGGGGTGACCTGGGCGTGACCGGCGATCTGGCCAACAAGCCAGTGCAACTGTTCGGCCGTAACTCGGTATCCGGCACCTACGGCTACTTCAAGGAAGAAGCCCTGTGCAAAGGCGACTACAAGCCTAACGTGAACGAACAACCGGGTTCGGCTTCCGTTGTGCAGTCCATCAGCTCCTCGCTGAACGGTATCGGCTACTCGGGTATCGGCTACAAGACCGCCAGCGTGAAAACCGTTGCCCTGTCGAAGAAAGGCAGCACCGAGTTCATCGAAGACAGCGAAGAAAACGCCCTGAACGGCAAATACCCGCTGTCGCGTTTCCTCTACGTCTACGTCAACAAGGCACCGGGCAAGCCTCTGGCTCCGCTAGAAGCCGAGTTCGTGAAACTGGTTCTGTCCAAGCAGGGTCAGGAAGTGGTTGTGAAAGACGGCTACATCCCACTGCCCGCCAAAGTTGCCGCCAAGGCACTGGCTGACCTGGGCCTGAGCGAAGGCAAGCAGTAAGCCTTCGGCCGGGACGCCAGTCCCGGCAGCAACACCAAGGCGCGGTCCGATCCCGATCGACCGCGCCCTTCATTCCGAAACCGCTGCCAGCCTTGCTGGGCGGCGGCTTCAGTGCGTCACCGCATTGTCATCTTTCTGTCATACAGGACCGCTAGGGTGTGCGCATGAACGATCTGGCCAATTCCACCATGACTACGACTTCACCCCCCAAGCGCATTGATTTCAATACGCCTGAGCTGCAACGCAAGCGCCGAATCCGCGCGCTGAAGGATCGCCTGACCCGTTGGTATGTGTTCATTGGCGGCCTCGCCGTCCTCGGGGCGATCACCCTGATCTTCTTCTTTCTCGGTTATGTGGTCCTGCCCCTGTTCCAGGGCGCCTCGCTGACCGCCGAGAAAAGCATTACCCCCGCCTGGATTCAGGACGCCGGCAAACCCCTGATGATCTCCCTGGAAGAGCAGAACCAGGTCGGCATGCGGGTTTCCGACAAAGGCCAGGTGCTGTTCTTCAATGTCCAGGACGCCAGCGAACTGTCGCGGGTCGACCTGCCGATTCCGGCCGGCACCACGGTCACCTCTATCAGTAAGGACCAGCCGGGTATCCCGCTGGTGATTGTCGGCCTGTCCAATGGCCAGGCGCTGGTGTTCCGTCACACCTATAAAGTGACGTATCCGGACGGCAAGAAAACCATTTCCCCCGCGGTCGAGTACCCCTACGGCGAGGCACCGATCATTCTTGATGACCAGGGCCGTGCCCTTGAGCATGTGAACCTGAACGCCGCCGACACCACGTTGGTCGTGGCCGGCTCCACCGGCGCGCAACTGCACGTGCTGGCGCTGACCAAAGAAGAAAACATGATGACCGGCGAGGTCACCAGCGAGCAGAAGAGCATCGAGCTGCCGCAGATGACCGAGCCGGTGAAGGCGATCTATATCGATCCGCGCCAGCAGTGGCTGTATGTGATCAACGGGCGCGCCCAGGCCGATGTCTTCAGCCTGCGCGACAAGAGCCTGAACGGTCGTTACAAACTGCTGGAAAGCGCCAATGCCGAAGTGACCGCCAGTACCCAACTGGTGGGCGGTATCTCGCTGATCATTGGTGACTCCACCGGCGGCCTGGCCCAGTGGTTCATGGCCCGCGATCCGGATGGTGAACTGCGCCTGAAAAATATCCGCGGTTTCCAGATGGGCACCGCGCCGATCGTCGAAATCACCGCCGAAGAGCGTCGCAAGGGCTTTGTCGCCATGGACGCCTCCGGCAAGCTCGGCATTTTCCACAGCACCGCGCACCGGACCCTGCTGGTCAACCAGGTGGTCGACGGCCAGGGCCTGTTCGGTCTGTCGCCGCGGGCCAACCGGGTGATCGTCGAGCAAGGTGGCAAGATCCAGCCGTTGGTCCTCAATAACCCGCACCCGGAAGTCTCCTGGAGCGCGCTGTGGAGCAAGGTCTGGTACGAGAACTACGACGAACCCAAGTACGTCTGGCAATCGACCGCCGCCAACACCGACTTCGAACCCAAGCTGAGCCTGTCGCCGCTGACCTTCGGTACCCTGAAGGCCGCGTTCTACGCCATGCTCCTGGCCGCGCCGCTGGCCGTCGCCGCCGCCATCTACACCGCCTACTTCATGGCCCCGGGCATGCGCCGCAAGGTCAAGCCGGTGATCGAATTGATGGAAGCGATGCCGACGGTGATCCTCGGCTTCTTCGCCGGCCTGTTCCTGGCACCTTATGTAGAAGGGCATCTGCCGGGGATCTTCAGCCTGCTGATGCTCCTGCCGATCGGCATCCTGGTGGCCGGCTTCGCCTGGAGCCGCCTGCCCGATTCGCTGCGCCTGCGGGTGCCGGACGGCTGGGAAAGCGCGATCCTGATCCCAGTGATCCTGTTCGTCGGCTGGCTCTCGCTGTTTATGAGCCCGCACCTGGAGAACTGGTTCTTCGGCGGCGACATGCGCATGTGGATCTCCCACGACCTGGGCATCACCTACGACCAGCGCAACGCCCTGGTGGTCGGCCTGGCCATGGGCTTCGCGGTCATCCCGAACATCTACTCCATTGCCGAAGACGCCGTGTTCAGCGTGCCGCGCGGCCTGACCCTGGGCTCGCTGGCCCTGGGCGCCACGCCGTGGCAGACCATGACGCGGGTGGTGATCCTCACCGCCAGCCCGGGGATCTTCTCGGCGCTGATGATCGGCATGGGCCGCGCCGTCGGCGAGACCATGATCGTGCTGATGGCCACCGGCAACACCCCGGTCATGGAGATGAACCTGTTCGAGGGCCTGCGCACCCTGGCGGCCAACGTCGCGGTGGAGATGCCGGAGTCGGAAGTCGGCGGTAGCCACTACCGCGTGCTGTTCCTCTCGGCGCTGGTGCTGCTGCTGTTCACGTTCATCATGAACACCCTCGCGGAACTGATTCGTCAGCGTCTGCGCAAGAAATACTCGTCGCTTTAAGAAAGGTAGAAGTCTGTGAAACAGAACTCCCTGAACAGCTGGTTCAAGAGCGGCGCCCCCGGCGTCTGGATCAGCGGTGGTGCGGTATCCATCGCGGTCATCATGACCATCGGCCTGCTGGCCGTGATCGCTGTGCGCGGCCTGGGCCACTTCTGGCCGGCCGACCTGGTGCATGCCCAGTACAACGTGCCGGGCCAGGCCAACCAGCTCGTGGTCGGCGAAGTGGTACAGAAGGAAGAAGTGCCGCGCGCGCGTCTGAAGACCGCCGGCTTGCCGGTGCCCGACGAAGGCCCCGAGTTCATGACCCGGGAGCTGATCAAGGTCGGTAACCGCGACCTGAACGGCAACGACTTCACCTGGATCGTCGGCGAGTGGTTGCAGGACCAGACCTACCCGGCCGAACTGATGACCATCGAGCGTCGTGAGTGGGGCAATTTCTACGGCACCCTGGTCAACGTCAAGGAGAACGGCAAGGTGATCGCCGAAGGCGAAGCCGCCTGGCCCGAGTTGCAGGCCCGTGTCCAGCGCGTGAACGGGTTGGCGGCGCAGATCAAGACACTCGAGAAGAGTGATATCGGCGCGATCAACGCCGGCCTCGAGCGGATTCGTCTGCACGGCCGCAAGCTGGAACTGGAAGGCCGGCTCGACGCCACCGCGCAAGCCGACATGGCCACCGAACGTGCCGAACTGAATGCCCGTTACCAGGACATCGAAGCGCACCTGAGCGATCTGCACACCCAGTTCAACCGCGACAGCCTGACGGCCCGCGATGCCAACGGCAAGGAACTGGAAATCAGCATCGGCAAAGTGGTCCACGCCTATCAGCCGAACGCCATGGGCAAGCTGACCAAGCTGGGCTTCTACTTCAGCAAGGTCTGGGAGTTCCTCAGCGACGACCCGCGTGAAGCCAACACCGAAGGCGGGATCTTCCCGGCGATCTTCGGCACCGTGATGATGACCCTGATCATGGCGATGATCGTGACCCCGTTCGGCGTGCTGGCGGCGGTCTACCTGCGTGAATACGCCAAGCAGAACGCGCTGACCCGGATCATCCGCATCGCGGTGAACAACCTGGCCGGTGTCCCGGCGATCGTCTACGGCGTGTTCGGCCTGGGCTTCTTCGTCTACGTGCTGGGCGGCTCGCTGGACCGGCTGTTCTTCCCCGAAGCCCTGCCGGCACCGACCTTCGGTACCCCGGGCCTGCTCTGGGCCTCCCTGACCCTGGCGCTGCTGGCGGTGCCGGTGGTGATCGTGGCGACCGAGGAAGGCCTGGCGCGGATTCCCCGCACCGTGCGCGAAGGTTCGCTGGCCCTGGGGGCGACCAAGGCCGAGACCTTGTGGAAGATCGTCCTGCCGATGGCCAGTCCGGCGATGATGACCGGGATGATCCTCGCCGTGGCCCGCGCCGCCGGCGAAGTGGCCCCGCTGATGCTGGTGGGGGTGGTGAAACTGGCGCCGTCGCTGCCGGTGGACGGCAACTACCCGTACCTGCACCTGGACCAGAAGATCATGCACCTGGGCTTCCACATCTACGACGTCGGCTTCCAGAGCCCGAACGTCGAGGCCGCTCGTCCGTTGGTCTACGCTACGGCGTTGTTGCTGGTGTTGGTGATCGCCACCTTGAACCTGTCGGCCGTATGGATTCGCAACCACCTGCGCGAGAAGTACAAGGCGCTGGATAGCTGATTGCCGTCCCTGTGGGAGCGTGGCTTGCCCGCGAAGCTTTTGGCGGTCTTGAGGCCCCCTTCGCGGGCAAGCCACGCTCCTACAGAACGGCGTTACCGTCGACCCAGGCGTTGTGTCGACGGCTCATTGAACCGAATTTGTTAGCGCAGGGAGTTACCCCATGCAGCATGAACCCCAAACCCACGGCATCAACATGTCCGCCCTGGGCCGTAGCAAGCAGAGCCTGGACCTGGCGAGCGAAACCGTTGCCATCGAAGTCCCGAAACTGAGCCTGTACTACGGCGAGAAGCAGGCGTTGTACGACGTCAGCATGAATATCCCCAAGCAGCGCGTGACCGCCTTTATCGGCCCGTCCGGTTGCGGCAAGTCGACGCTGCTGCGCACCTTCAACCGCATGAACGACCTGGTGGACGGTTGCCGCGTAGAGGGTGAGATCAACCTCTACGGCAACAACATCTACCGCAAGGGCGAGGACGTCGCCGAGCTGCGCCGCAAGGTCGGCATGGTGTTCCAGAAACCCAACCCGTTCCCCAAGACCATCTACGAAAACGTGGTCTACGGCTTGCGTATCCAAGGCATCAACAAGAAGCGTATTCTCGATGAAGCCGTGGAATGGGCCCTCAAGGGCGCGGCGCTGTGGGAAGAGGTCAAGGATCGTCTGCACGACTCGGCCCTGGGCCTGTCCGGCGGTCAGCAACAGCGTCTGGTGATTGCCCGGACCATCGCGGTCGAACCGGAAGTGTTGTTGCTCGACGAACCGTGCTCGGCACTCGATCCGATCTCGACCCTCAAGGTCGAAGAGCTGATCTACGAGTTGAAATCTAAATTCACTATTGTGATCGTCACCCACAACATGCAGCAGGCCGCTCGGGTTTCCGACTACACCGCGTTCATGTACATGGGCAAGCTGGTGGAGTTCGGTGACACCGACACCCTGTTCACCAACCCGGCGAAGAAACAGACAGAAGACTACATCACCGGTCGTTATGGCTAGGTGAGGAAGCTGCAAGTCGTCAGCGACAAGCGGCAAGCACGGGCAGCCTGAGCATATTCATAATTCGGCTTGAAGCTTACAGCTTGAAGCTTGCAGCTTTCGCGGAGCGACACAATGATTGATAAAGACGGTCTTACCCATCACATTTCCGCGCAGTTCAACGCGGAACTGGAAGAAGTACGCAGCCACCTCCTGGCCATGGGCGGTCTGGTCGAGAAGCAGGTCAACGACGCGGTCACCGCGTTGATCGAAGCCGATTCGGGCCTGGCCCAGCAAGTGCGCGAAATCGACGACCAGATCAACCAGATGGAACGCAATATCGACGAGGAATGCCTGCGCATTCTCGCCCGTCGCCAGCCGGCGGCCTCTGACCTGCGCCTGATCATCAGCATCTCCAAGTCGGTAATCGACCTGGAGCGCATCGGTGACGAAGCGACCAAGATCGCCCGTCGCGCCATCCAGCTGTGCGAGGAGGGCGAGGCGCCGCGTGGTTATGTCGAAGTGCGTCATATCGGCGACCAGGTGCGCAACATGGTCCGTGACTCGCTGGACGCCTTTGCCCGCTTCGACGCCGAGCTGGCGTTGTCGGTGGCGCAATACGACAAGATCATCGACCGCGAGTACAAGACCGCCCTGCGCGAGCTGGCAACCTACATGATGGAAGATCCGCGCTCGATCAGCCGGGTACTGAGCATCATCTGGGTACTGCGTTCCCTGGAGCGCATCGGCGATCATGCACGGAACATCTCCGAACTGGTGATCTACCTGGTGCGCGGCACCGATGTCCGGCACATGGGCCTCAAGCGCATGCGCCAGGAAGTTGAGGGCACCTTGTCCGAAACTGCTAATGTTCCCGGCGAAGCTGACGATAAGTAAGATTGCCTGAGAAAAACGCCCGGCCTAAGGTCGGGCGTTTTTGTTTGTGGCGTACGAATTTTTACGAGCACCCGCGAACGAAAAGTCCCGGTGTGACCAATCGCTGTTGGCAAATAGCCATTAGTCAGTATGCTAGCCGGGATTTTCAGAGGAATGGTCAATGAGTAAAGTCAGTGTTTTGGTGGTGGATGACGCGTCGTTCATCCGCGATCTGGTGAAGAAATGCCTGCGCAACTACTTCCCGGGCATCCGGATCGAAGACGCTGTCAACGGGCGCAAGGCCCAGGCGGTACTGGCTCGCGAAGCGTTCGACCTGGTGTTGTGCGACTGGGAAATGCCGGAAATGTCCGGTTTGGAGTTGCTGACCTGGTGCCGCCAGCAGGACAACCTCAAGACGATGCCGTTTGTCATGGTGACCAGCCGTGGCGACAAGGAAAACGTGGTTCAGGCGATCCAGGCCGGTGTTTCCGGTTATGTGAGCAAGCCGTTTACCAACGAACAGCTGCTGACCAAGGTCAAGCAGGCGTTGCACAAGGTCGGCAAGCTCGACACCTTGATGAACAGCGCGCCGACCAAGGCCAACTCGGCTTTTGCCAATGACTCCCTGAGTGCCCTGACCGGCGGTCGTGCCGAAGTGGTCAGCCCGGCGGCTGCACAAGCCCCTGCGGCGGCCCCGTCCAAAGGCCTGCTCAACAGCCCGCCGGTGCGTCCGGCCACTGCGGCATCGCCAGCGGGCGCCGCCGCAGCCTCGGGCGGTCGTGGCCAGGGCCAGTTGCGCCTGTCCAGCGGCACCCAGCAGTGCGTGATCAAGGCGCTGAGCATCAAGGAAGCCTTGCTGGTGGTACGGCGTACCGAGATCCTCCCGCAGGTGCTGGAAAACGCCGTGCTGGACCTGGAGCAGGGCGACAACGCCGAGATCGCCCGTTTGAACGGCTATCTGCATGCGATCGTCGCCCATGAGCCGAAGCCGGACAGCGAATGGCTGCAACTGACCTTCCGCTTTGTCGACCAGGACGCCCAGAAGCTGGACTATATCTCCCGCCTGATCGCCCGTGGCACCGCCCTGAAGCACTTCGTTCCCGGCGCGTAAGCTCCGCGGACTGGCTTCCTCTCGCGAGCAAAGGTTCGTCCCCACATAGCTCAGGCGCTATCTGTGGGGAGCGGGCCTGCTCCGGGTATCTCCTTCAGCACAATCCCTGCCTTCCATCCCCGTACCGGCTTTCGCGCGCGTGCGCCACTCGTCGCAACTGTCATTTCTGACAGGTTACGTCTTCAGGCACTTTCCCTAGATTTGATGCAGCCAACTGCCTTTTGCAGTTGCCTTGCGAGACAGGAGATAGGTGATGAGCAAGTTTCTCAGCTTGAAGGAAAGAGACCGAGTCGCCGATAAATTGCGCGTGAAGCTGGAGCCGTTGCGGGCCGCTACGATCGATCAAGCCGTGGATGGAAAGATCTCATTTGCGGATCTGGAGAAGGGACTGACCATTCGTATTCCCTTTGTCGAGGGGATGAGTGTGGGAGGGCGTTACCACGTGTTCCTTGCGTCATGGGATGGTGATGGCAGCTTTGGTGTCGGTGGATCGATCCCGTTGGAAAACCAGGACACAATAGTGCCCGTGCCGCCTGATCGGGCGCTGGACTTCCAGGGACAGCAGGTTGGGTTGTATTACTACTATTTTGATTATCCACCTGAAGAGATGAGATCGCCGACCACAGTGCTGTCAGTGGAGGGGTTGATATACAAGCCGGTGGTGGACGAAGCGGTCGATGGCGTCATCCCGTTGTCAGTGCTTTCGCAAGGGGTAAACCTGCGAATCAGAACTTCGTCGTCAATGACCCCGGGTTCCCTGGTTTCTATCTATTGGTGGGGTTCCACCGCGGATGCCTGTTTCGTCAAACACCTCGTTGTCGGGACGGGGCCGGCTGAAGACCTTGTCGTGGCCGTCGAGCCGGGTTATCTGACGCCGATCAAGTACGGCAACGTCAAGGTTATCTACACCGTGCTATCAACAGAGGGTACTCGGACATCTCCCCTTCTTGAGCTTGGGGTCGCTGGCGATTTGGCCGCGCCCGAGGCGTTCTATTCACATGGGGTAGGCGGCCGTATAGGGGTCGATCTTACGCTTATCGAGGAGGAAAATGGAATTCCGATGCGGCTCAAGACCCAGGGGATGGTTGCGGGAGATGTGGCGATACTGATTTTCGTCGGTAATCTCCTCGGCAGCGAATTCGTGTTTCGTCGTACGGTGAAGCCATCGGATATCGCTGCGGGTCATATAGTGTTTGGGGTGCCGTCTTCGTTTCCATTATTAGGGGATTATGTTTGGGTCTGGAGTTTGGTTGATCGTCTGGCGGGCGGTGCCATTGGTTCTCCTGACCTTCTCCTGAATGTGGATCAAGGTGATCGAGCAATCTAGGGCCGCCGTGCAGGTTCTTCCGTACCGGCTCCTACCTTCGGAAAGCCTTTCGTCCAAATCCTTCCGTTCAGGTTGTTTTATATCTGTTTCGATATGGTCTGTTTTTGAGTGGCAGGGTTGGATGGCCTTTCAGCCAAGCGTTGAAACAACCTCGCACCACGGATATCCCGTTCATTGATTAGGCTTTTCCTGCCGTCGACGGGAAAAGCCTATATCTAAGCACAAGGAGATAGGAGCAACGCTATGACCAACGCCATCAAGACTGAACGTTTCGCCTCTGTCTGGGATGCCCTTGAGGACACTCCTCGGGAGGCCGCCAACATGCGCCTGCGCTCCAAGCTGATGATGGAGCTGATCAGCCGGGTCAACGCCTGGGAGCTGTCGCAAAAGGACGCAGCCAAGCGCCTGGGGATCACCCAGCCGAGGTTGAATGACCTGCTGAACGGCAAGATCGACAAGTTCTCCCTGGATGCGCTGGTGAACTTGTCGGAGCCGGCTCAATTGAACGTCGACCTGTGCTTTGGCCCCGGGGCCATCCAGCTGGCGTGATTCACACAAATGCCCTGGCCACCTGCTAGTCTGGTCGCCATGTTTTATTCGGCGACTCTCGCTTATGTTCCTGCGCCTGCTGCTTTCCTGTGGTCTGTTGATGGCCGCCACCTCGGCTGCGGCCATGACCATCTACAAGTACACCGATGCCAATGGGGTGGTCTCCTACAGTGACCGCCCGGCGCCGGGCGCCCAGGTATTCGTGTTTCGTGATCGGATGGTCGAGCACCTGGAGCATCAGGTGCGCCTGGATATCCGCAAGCAGAAGGGCGGTGATGAGGTCTACGTGCGCAACGACCTCTATGCCCCAGTGGAGATCGAGCTGGGTTTCGGGGCCCTGAAGAACGTCAGCGGTGCGCCGCAGTCGATCCGCAAGGTCCTGCCGGCCCGCAGCAACCAGCGCCTGGCGCTGCTCACGGCGATTCAGGCCGGCGAGCCGATGCGCTACGTCCCCAGGTTCCAATACTTCCTGGGCGACCCTTCCGGGCAGGCTCAGGGCTACCGTTACCCCTTTCCCTGGCGTGGCGGGCCGTTTCGCCTGACCCAGGGACCGAATGGGCAATACAGCCACTTCGGCACCAAGAGCCGTTACGCGATGGACATCGCCATGCCGGTAGGCACGCCGATCATCGCGGCGCGGGGCGGGGTAGTGATCAAGACCGAGAACGACCAGAGCGGCGGCGGCAAGAACCCTTCGGGCAACTTCGTGCGGGTGCTGCACGACGACGGCACCATGGGCGTGTACCTGCACCTCAAGCAAGGCTCGGTGAGCGTGCGCGAAGGCCAGCGGGTGGAAGTGGGCAGCCCGCTGGCGCTGTCGGGCAACACCGGCAACAGCACCGGGCCGCACCTGCACTTCGTGGTGCAGCGCAATACCGGGATGGGGCTGGTGTCGATTCCCTATCAGTTCAGCCAGCCGCTGGAGATGCTGCCGAATTTTGCCCTGAGGGGGAAATGACCCCTATCAGTCGAGCTTGAGGACCTTGGCCAGGATGATCTTCGGCCCTTTCATCTTCTTGATGATGATGCGCAGGCCTTCGACTTCCAGCACTTCTTCCTCTTCCGGAACCCGCTTCAGGGAGTCATAGACCAGCCCGGCGAGGGTCTCCGCCTCGATATGGTCCAGGTCGATGCCCAGCAGGCGTTCGACCTTGAACAACGGCGTATCGCCCCGCACCAGCAACTTGCCCGGCTGATAGGCGAGGATGCCGCGCTCGGTCTTGCGGTGTTCGTCCTGGATATCGCCCACCAGCACTTCGAGCACGTCTTCCATGGTCAGGTAGCCGATCACCTTGCCGTCGGCTTCTTCCACCAGGGCGAAGTGCGAGCCGCCCTGGCGGAACTGTTCCAGCAGGCGCGACAACGGCATATGCCGCGATACCCGCTCCAGTGGCCGGGTCAGCTCGGCGAGGTTGAACGACTCGGGAATATGGTCCAGGGCCGCCAGTTCCAGCAGCAGGTCCTTGATGTGCAGCAGGCCGACGAACACGTTGCGTTCGGCGTCGTACACCGGATAACGGCTGAACTTGTGGCGACGGAACAGCGCGAGGATTTCCTTGAGCGGCGCATTGCAGTCCAGGGTCACCAGGTCTTCACGGGAGTTGGCCCAGTCGACCACCTCCAGTTCACCCATTTCCACCGCCGACGCCAGCACGCGCATGCCCTGGTCGCTGGGGTCCTGGCCACGGCTGGAGTGCAGGATCAGCTTGAGTTCTTCACGGCTGTAATGGTGTTCGTGATGGGGGCCGGGCTCGCCTTGGCCGGCGATCCGCAGGATGGCGTTGGCGCTGGCGTTGAGCAGGTAGATGGCCGGGTACATCGCCCAGTAGAACAGGTACAGCGGCACCGCCGTCCACAGCGACAGCAGCTCGGGTTTGCGAATCGCCCAGGATTTGGGCGCCAGCTCACCGACCACGATGTGCAGGTAGGAAATGATGAAAAAGGCGGTAAAGAACGACACGCCCTTGATCACCTCGGCGGAGTCCACCCCGACGGCGCTGAGCAGCGGTTGCATCAGGTGGGCGAAGGCCGGTTCACCGACCCAGCCCAGGCCCAGGGAAGCCAGGGTGATACCCAGTTGGCAGGCGGACAGATAGGCGTCCAGCTGGCTGTGCACGGTGCGCAGGATCTGCCCGCGCCAGCCGTTCTGGTGGGCGATGGCCTCGACCCGGGTCGAGCGCAGCTTGACCATGGCGAATTCCGCCGCAACGAAGAAACCGTTGAGCAATACCAGGATCAGAGCGAAAAGAATCATGCCGAAGTCGGCGAAGAGCGAAGCGAGGGTCAAGCTACTAGGGGAAGGGTCCATGATGGGGTTTTACGGGTTCCGTATTTCAATTTGAAGTAGGTGGGTGGAGGCCTGAAAGGCAGGCACAAGTCAACCAATGTAGCGGCAGATGCGCCCGTTGCCTAGTGGCCTGGCCCGGCCGGTGTCCCGGCAAGGCGTCAGGCGGGCAGGTTGCGGGTGCTGGTGCGCGTCACCTGGACCGGGGCGAAATGGCAGGTGAAGGTGCTGCCGTGGCCCAATACGCTGCTGATTTCCAGGCGGGCGCGGTGACGCAGCAACACGTGTTTGACGATGGCCAGGCCGAGGCCGGTGCCGCCGGTGTTGGAGTTGCGGCTGGAGTCGACCCGGTAGAAGCGTTCGGTCAGGCGTGGCAGGTGTTTGTTGTCGATACCGATGCCCGAGTCCTGCACGCTCAGGTGCGCGCCGTGCTCGTCGCCCCACCAGCGAATGCGGATATTGCCTTCGGCCGGGGTGTATTTGACGGCGTTGAACACCAGGTTGGAGAACGCGCTGCGCAGTTCCGCCTCGCTGCCCTTGAGGCGGATGGCGCCGTCGGCTTCCAGGGTGATGGTCTGGTTGCGTTGCCCGGACAGGGCCTGGGCATCGTTCTTGATCGACTGCAACAGCGTGTCGATGCGCACCGGCTGGTTGTCCGACGGGTAGTCGGTGGCTTCCAGCTTGGCCAGCAACAGCAGGTCGTTGAGCAGGGTCTGCATGCGGCTGCCTTGCTGCTGCATCTGCTGCAGGGCGCGAACCCAGCGTGGGTTCACCTCCTGGACGTTGTCGAGCAGGGTTTCCAGGTAGCCGGAGATCACCGTCAGTGGCGTGCGCAGCTCATGGGAGACGTTGGCGACGAAGTCCTTGCGCATCTGTTCCAGCTGATGGATGCGGGTTACGTCGCGCACCAGCATCAGGTGCTCGTTGTTGCCGTAGCGGGTGATATAGAGTTGGATACGCAGGCGGTCATTGGTCGGCGAGGGAATTTCCAGCGGCTCGGCGTAGCTTTCCTGTTCGAAGTATTCCTTGAAGCGCGGATGGCGCACCAGGTTGGTCACCGGCTGGCCGCTGTCCTGGGGCGTCTTGAGGCCCAGCAGGGTTTCCGCCGCGCGGTTCCACCATTCCAGGTTGCCGTCGCTGTCGAGCATGATCACCGCGTCCTTGAGGGCGGCGGTGGATTCCTGGACCCGGTCGATCACCGCTTGCAGGCGCCCGCGCACGCGCTGGTCGCGACGTTGCAGGTGATAGATGCTGTCGAATACGTCGCCCCACAGGCCATAGCCGTCCGGCGGTGATTCTTCGGGTTTGTGATGGCGCAGCCATTGATGCAGGCGCAGCAGTTGCTTGAGGGTCCAGCCCAGGTAAAGCCCCAGGCCCACGGCCAGGCTCCAGCCGTAATACCCGCTGGCCAGGCCTGCCACCAGGCAGCCGGTGACCAGCAACAACAAATGGCGGATCAGGGTGCCATGCCAGTTTTGATTCACTTCAACATGCGTCCTTGGAGGCGAAGCCGTTCGAGCGACAAGCTTCAACGCTGCCAGTTTGAAGCGGCTCGGTTACCGATGTATTGCGGGTTGTTTGCAGCGGTTCTCAACCCTTGGTCGAGAAACGATAGCCGGTGCCGCGCACGGTTTGTACCAGATTTTCGTAGGCATCGCCCAAGGCTTTGCGCAGACGGCGGATATGCACGTCGACGGTTCGCTCCTCGACATAGACATTGCCGCCCCAGACCTGGTCCAGCAACTGGCCACGGGTGTAGGCACGTTCCTGGTGGGTCATGAAGAACTGCAACAGGCGGTATTCGGTAGGCCCCATTTCCGCCGGTTTGCCGTCGATGGTCACCCGGTGGCTGATGGGGTCGAGCAGCAGGCCGCCGACTTCGATGGGGGCTTCGCCGTCGGTCGGGCCGGCCCGGCGCAGCACTGCCTTGAGGCGCGCCACCAGCTCCCGTGGAGAGAATGGCTTGGTGATGTAGTCATCGGCGCCGACTTCAAGACCCTGGATCTTGTTGTCTTCTTCACCCTTGGCGGTGAGCATGATGATCGGGATGTCACCGGTCAGCTCGTCGCGCTTGAGGCGCCGGGCCAGCTCGATGCCCGAGGTGCCGGGCAGCATCCAGTCGAGCAGGATCAGGTCGGGTTTGCGGTCGACGATGATCGCGTGGGCCTGCTGGGAGTTTTCCGCTTCCAGGCAGTCATAGCCGGCCATTTCCAACGCAACGGCGATCATCTCGCGGATGGGCGCTTCGTCGTCGACGATCAGAATGCTCCTGCCAACCATATCCCTTCACCCTCTTGTCATTTAACTGTCTTGCGCCGCATTAGATAACGAAATTATTGCAGACATGTGACAGCTTTTTTCCGCACGCCGCAATGGTCATATTCATGGGCTACGCTGGGGGTTCGAATCCTACAACCACAAAAGGAAGGTTCTTATGACTTACTCTTCGTTTTCGTTGAAAGCCCTGATGGTAACGGCGGCGTTAACGCTGCCGACCCTGGTTTTCGCGGCTGAGCCGGGCAAGATGGACCACGACAAGATGGTCGATAGCAAGGGCATGACGCTTTACACCTTTGATAAGGATACTGGCGGTAAATCCATGTGCAACGACAAATGCGCCGAGAACTGGCCGCCGATGATGGCTCCCGCGGATGCCAAGGACGAGGGTGGGTGGACGAAGATCAAGCGCGATGACGGCACGATGCAGTGGGCGCATAACGGCAAGCCGATGTACACCTTCAAGATGGACGCCAAGCCTGGAGACGCCATGGGGGATGGCAAAGGCGGCATGTGGCACATGGCCAAGCACTGATTCAGCGCAATACCTTGTAGGAGCAGGGCTTGCCCGCGAAGAGGCCCTTGAGACCGCTAAAAGCTTCGCTGGCAAGCCAGGCTCCTACAGGTTCCGTTGTGTCCTCTGGAACGGGTGCCTGGCTGGCGAGCGGGGTTGCTCAGCGCGCCGCGTAATCCAGCACCACACCCAGGAAAATCGCCAATCCCGCCCAGTGGTTGTGCAGGAACATCTTGAAGCAGAGCTGCGGGTCCTTGCCTCGGGTGACCCGGAATTCCCAGACAAAACATGCCGCGGCCGCTAAAAGCCCGATATGGAACCAGCCCCCCAGCTCGAACCGCGCCCCGGCCAGCAGCAGGCAGCCGAGCATCAGGCCCTGCAAGGTCAGGATGATCACCCGATCGGCCTCGCCGAACAGAATGGCAGTGGATTTCACGCCGATCTTCAGGTCGTCCTCACGGTCGGTCATGGCGTAATAGGTGTCGAATGCCACCGTCCACAGCACATTGGCGATATACAGCAACCAGGCCGTGGCGGGCAGGCTGCCGGTCTCGGCGGTGAAGGCCATCAGGATGCCCCAGGAATACGCCGCCCCCAGCACCACTTGCGGGTAATAGGTGTAGCGCTTCATGAACGGGTAGCAGGCCGCTACCGCCAGGGCACCGAAGGACAACCACACCGTGGTCGCATTGGTGCACAGCACCAGCAGGAAACTGATTCCCATCAGCAGGGCGAACACCGCCAGGGCTTCCTTGCCGCTGATCCGCCCTGCCGCGATGGGCCGCTGCTCGGTGCGTTTGACGTGGCCGTCGACCTTGCGGTCGGCGAAGTCATTGATGGCGCAGCCGCCAGCGCGGGTCAGGATCACGCCGAGGGTGAAAATCAGCAGGTTGCCCAGCGACGGCACACCCTTGGCCGCGATCCACAGGGCGCTGAGGGTCGGCCACAGCAGCAGGTAAATGCCGATGGGCTTGTCCATGCGGGTCAGCTGGAGAAAGTCCCAGGCCCGTGGGTGCAGGCGGTTCATGGATTTGAGCAGGTTCAGGTACATCAGCAGTTCTCCCCACAGGTACTGACGGCGTGCCACAGGCTCGGCAGGAAAATCTCCGCCACCAGCAGGCTCAGCGGCCCGCGATTGAAACGTGAGCGGCGGCCCCAGAGATGATCGGCGCGATGCTCCGGCGGCAGCCAGGGCGCCGGGTAATGGCAGACTTCGATGGCCTGGCGTTCGAACGCCTGATCGCAGAACAGCAGTTCACCCAGTGAACGGCTACCCAACTCGTCCATATTCAGGCCACCTTCGCGCAAGGCACTCTGCGCCGCGACGCTACGGGCGAACACCCAGGGCTGGCCGTGACCGCGCAAATACACCTCGCGCACCCAACCCAGGCTTTCACCCGGCAACTCCAGCGCCGCGCACTCGTCGTCGCGCAACGGTTGCCAGCCTTCGAACAGCGGCGTGACACTGAAGGCGTTATCGGAAAGTGCTGTCAGACGACGAGTAAGAGACCCTTCGTCAAATAACCAGTCGAGGGTTGGTGCGTCTGGCGGGGTGGTCAGCCGGCTCTGCGTGAGCCAGGCGGGAGACGCTGGAACGGGGGCTTTGTGCGGCACGATGGGCAGTTGATTGGCAGCCAGTGAGGCGCCGAGCTTATCACAGGCGGTTCGGCCGTTTAGAGCGCCCGGCTGATCAACGCTGTCGATCGTGCTTGCATCGGCGGCCTTCGATCAGTACAAAACGCCCTGAGCCGGACGGCAACGCTGTACCTATCGACTGTTCGTGCCGATCAATGCCTGGGAACCGAGGAAGTAGGAATGAGTGATTTAAAAGAGCAGGCGTCTTCGCATCATCATGAGAAACATGAAGAGCAGCCAAAGCCGCAGTGGAAGAAGTGGCAATGCGTGGTCTGTGGCCTGATCTACGACGAAAGGGACGGCTGGCCGGATGACGGCATTGTTGCCGGCACCCGCTGGGAAGACGTACCCGCCGACTGGCTGTGCCCGGACTGCGGCGTCGGCAAAATGGATTTCGAAATGATCGAAATCGGTTGATTGATCACTTTTTAAACCAATAACAATGGATCTGGAGAAAGGAATGAGCGCACCTGTCGTGATCGTCGGTACCGGGCTGGCCGGTTACAACCTGGCCCGGGAGTTTCGCAAACTCGACAGCGAAACCCCGCTGCTGCTGATCACCGCCGACGACGGGCGTTCCTACTCCAAGCCCATGCTGTCCACCGGCTTCGGCAAGAACAAGGACGCCGATGGCCTGAGCATGGCCGAGCCCGGGGCCATGGCCGAACAACTCAAGGCCGAGATCCGCACCCACACCCGCATCAGCGGCATCGACCCGGGCCACAAACGCCTGTGGATCGGCGAGGAAGCGGTGAACTACCGTGACCTGATCCTGGCCTGGGGCGCGGAAACCGTGCGGGTGCCGGTGGAAGGCGATGCCCCCGAGGCGATCTTCCCGATCAACGACCTGGAAGACTACGCGCGTTTCCGTGCGGCGGCGGCGGGCAAGCAGCGTGTGCTGCTGCTGGGGGCCGGGTTGATCGGCTGTGAGTTCGCCAATGACCTGATCCTTGGCGGTTACCAGGTGGAACTGGTCGCGCCGTGCGAACAGGTCATGCCGACGTTGCTGCACCCGGCGGCGGCCGCCGCTGTGCAGGCGGGCCTGGAAAGCCTTGGTGCGCGTTTTCACCTGGGCCCGGTGCTGACCCGCCTGCAACGCAGCGGCGATCACCTGGAGGCGCATCTGTCGGACGGCGCCACCGTGGCCTGCGACGTGGTGGTCTCGGCCATCGGCCTGCGTCCGCGCATCGACCTGGCCGCCGCCGCCGGCTTGCAGGTCAATCGCGGGGTGGTGGTCGATCGCTACCTGAAAACCTCCCACGCCAATATCTACGCCCTGGGCGATTGCGCCGAGGTCGATGGCCTGAATCTGCTGTACGTCATGCCGCTGATGAGCTGCGCCCGGGCGCTGGCCCAGACCCTGGCCGGCAATGCCACCGCAGTGAGCTACGGCGCGATGCCGATCACCGTTAAGACGCCGGTGTGCCCGCTGGTGGTGTCGCCACCGCCCCGTGGCAGCGAAGGCGTGTGGACGGTCGAAGGGCAGGGCGCCGACATCAAGGCCCTGTGCCGCGACACCAGCGGTCGGCTGCTGGGTTATGCCCTGACCGGTGGCGCGGTGATGGAAAAACTGGCCCTGAACAAGGAACTTCCGCCGTTGCTGGCGTAAATACCGGTCCTTCTGTCGTAAACACCCGCTTCTTGCCCCTACAAAGGTCGTAACGAGACTGGCGCGGGACCTTGCCTCGTGCCATCCTCACTCCCGTCTGCCGCAGAGTAGAGCCTGCGGCGCCTTGGGCGCTGTTCCGGAAGAACAGCACGGACATAACAACAAAAAACCGTCAAAGAGGCTTCATTATGCGTAAACCAGAACTCGCCGCTGCAATTGCTGAAAAAGCGGACCTCACGAAAGAACAGGCCAGCCGCGTGCTCAACGCCGTCCTCGAAGAAATCACCGGCGCGCTGCACCGCAAAGACAGCGTCACCCTGGTAGGTTTCGGCACCTTTCTGCAGCGCCATCGCGGTGCCCGTACCGGCAAGAACCCGCAAACCGGCGAGCCGGTGAAGATCAAGGCCAGCAATACCGTCGCATTCAAACCGGGCAAGTCGCTCAAAGATAGCGTCAACCCGTAAGCGTCAGGTACCACTCCCGGAGCAACGGGAGGGCTGTAGGAAAAATGGGCACGCCGATGGGATCGGGTGCCCATTTTTCATTCTGGCGGTGCTGTCGCAAGGCCCCCACTGTTCAGTGTCGAATCAACAATCTGCAGACGACCGGATAGCCATGTGGGAGCGGAGCTTGCGCGCGAAGAGGCCGGTGAGAACGCTAAAAGCTTCGCGGGCAAGCTCCGCTCCCACTTCAGGTACGTGTTCCGCCATCAGAATATTGTCGTGCCCAGCCTTTGTGTGCTGGCTTGTCGGGATGCCGCATTGCGGCGATGGCGGTTTCAGGGTTTCGGCAGGGCTGCCAGGCAAGCGTCGGCCGCATCGACCACCCCTTCCAACTGACTCTCCTCGGTGTAGGAGAAGTTGCCGTATTGGGCCATGGCCCGGCAGGTCGAGAGCTGTTCCAGGGCTTCGCGAACATCGCCGGCGGCTCTGAGTTCAGCCGTCTTGTCGATGAAAAACTGAGCGGACTCGTTGCGGCTTTTCTGCAATTGCGCGATCAGCGTGCCTAGGGCGGTGGACAACTGTCGTACCTGGTCGTCGAGGTCATCCTCCTCGTAGAGGGCGACCATCATGGGCGTTTCTGGCGCATGAGCAGTTTTTCGAAGTGAGTAATGAGATCGGTCCATTGTGGATAGGTCATGCCGTCGATGAAAAAGTCTCCCAGCCATTTGGGATGACAACGCATTGTCAGGTTCTTGATCGCTTCGTTGCGCTGACTGTCGTTGCTAGCCGGGTCCAGCACGATGTCTACCAGTGCCTGGATCTCATCGGCTTCGTCTTCATAGCCCGAGCGTCTCAGCAGGTCGCAGAGGGTGTCGTTGCATTCTTTGAGGTTCATAGTCGTTCCGTTGCTCCTGAATATCGTCCGCCGGCCGTAACGACTTGCCATCCGCCGCCGACCTTGTCCGCGCCCCATTGTGGTTGGGGAGCCACTCGGCCTTCCAGCAGGACCTGGTCGCGGGTCAGGGCGACCTGGCCTTCGTGTACCGCGCTGTTGCTGTTGGGCAGCGCCAGGTTCGCGCGTCTGTCCGCTGCGGTCGCGCCCGCCGAGCCACGGGTGACGTAGATTTGCGAAGCAGTGCCGGGTTTGTGCTCGGTGATGGTGAACACATCACCTTTCTTTCCTCGAGTGGCGTAGATCTGCCCCTGGAAGCTATCGACGGTTTCACGCTGGATTTTTTGGTTCAGCCCCCGGCTTTTCAGCAGCTTGCGCGCGGAGTTACGGGTAATCGGCACTTTGCCCGAAGGACCACAGCTTAGTCCAAGGGGGTCGACCCAGGTCAGTGGGTTCGGCGCATAGGCATACAGGTTGAGGCCGCCGGCCAGGCCGATCGGGTCGGGTGTGGTAAAGCGCCCGATATCCGGGTCGTAGAAGCGGAAGGTGTTGTAGTGCAAGCCGGTTTCCCGGTCCAGGTACTGCCCCTGGAAGCGCAGGTTCTGCTCCTCCAGGTAATGGGGCTCGCGTGTTTCGCTGACGGTATTGCCCCAGATCCGGTAGCGCGCCCGCCAGACCACATGGCCGTCGCTTTCCGTCAGTTGTTCGGGCAAGCCGCTCTGGTCATTGTGGTAATAACGGACTTTCTGCAAGGCGCCGCTGCCGTCGACCCGGGCCAGCGGCTCGTGGCCGTCGTCCGCGTAGAGGTAGAGGCTGCTCAGGCTGTGTCGGTGCTCCTGCAGCAGGCGCAGACCGTCCCAGGTGAATCGGGTCTCGCCCAGGGGGTAACCGTGGCTGTCATGCTCGCTCTTGGCGATGCGCCGGCCCAGTGGGTCGTAGCTCATGCGCACCACCGTTTCCCGCGCACCGTCCTGGTTGCGCACCTCGATCAGGCGGTGCTCGGCATCGTAGGCGAAGCGCTGGACCCGATGGCTGCCGCTACGCTTCTCGATCATCCGGCCGAAGGCGTCGTAGCGATAGCGCTTGTCCTGGTAGGTCAGCAGCTTGTTGTGCAGCACCCGGCCGCCTGTGGGGCCGTCCAGCAGATTGGCGGCGGCGTCGTAGGCGAAGGTCTCGTTCTGGCCCTGGACGCTGTCCTGGCTGGCGACGATGCGACCGCTGGCGTCGTGGTGCATCAACTGTCGATGGGTGCCGCCCGGCTGTTGTTCGAGGCGGCCGACCAGGTGATCGGCGGGATCGTAGTCGAAATGTTGCTGCGCCGGCGCGGGCAACGCCGAAGGTTGGCTGATCGGGCGGCGCAGGCGCGAACGCAGACGTCCGGCGCGATCGTATTCGCTGCGGGTATCGAGTTGACCTTGGGTGCGCAGCACCTCGCGGTGCAGGCGGTCACGCTCGAAGTCGCTGATGACCCGACCGTCCAGATTGATCTGGTGCAGATGACCACTGCCGTAATACAGCCGATTGAGCCAGCGACCATCCGGCAACTGCGTCTGGATCAGATTGCCCAATTCGTCGTAGTGATGCTGGAGGCTGCCCGCCGTGCTTTGTTCTTCCAGCAACTGGCCAAGGGCGTCGTAGGCGAAGCCCAGGCTCTGTGCCTGGCCGTCATTATCGGTAAAGGTGACCGCCGTCAGTTGATCCAGCATGTCGTAGCTGTATTCGGTGCGGCCGTCGTCGGTGATTTTCGCTGTCAGGCGCCCGGCAGCGTCGCGTTCGAGGTGATGGACAATCGGTGCGACCGGCGTTGTGGGGACCACCGCCAGGCCGCTGCCATGGGGTGCGGGCAGGGTATCGACGCGAGTGACATCGTTCCGGGCGTTGTAGGTGTAGCGGCGGGCGCTGCCGTCCAGGTCCTGCTGTTCCACCAGGCGGTCGCCGGCATCCCAGGCGAAGCGATAGCTTTCGCCGTTCTCATTGGTCAGCGCCTGTAAGCGTCCATAGGCGTCGTAGCTGAACTGCACCTGCCGACCGCTGGCATCGATGCGCTGGCGCACCTGGCCGCGCCGGTCATAGTGGTAGGCGATGGTCTGTCCGGCGGGGTCGATGTAGCCGATCAACTGGCCGTCGGCGTTGCGCTGGTACTGGTGCGTGCGGCCGTCCGGCAAGTGGCTGCTCAGCAAGCGGCCCTGGGGGTCGTAGTCGTACTGGGTGCGTTCGCCCAGGGCATCGGTGATCGTGCGCAGCAGACCGCGCTCGTCGTAACCCAGGCGTGTCGGGTAGCCGGAGCAGTCGATATGTTCGAGCAGTTGACCGAGGGGGCTCCAGCGCAGGGTTTTGCTTTTGCCGCTGGCGTCGATGATCTCGACGGTCTGGCCCTGGGCGTCGACGCGATAGCGGGTAACGTGACCCAGTGGATTGGTTTCCTGGATGCAGTTGCCACGGTTGTCGTAGCGGAACTGCCAGCTGTTACCCGCCGCGTCGGTTTCCACCAGCGGCAAGGCCCAGTGCTCCAGCCAAAGGGTCGATTCGCTGCGGCCCAGTGGGTCCTGTGTGGTGCACAGGTTGCCGGCTTCGTCGTAGCTGAATTGGTACTGACCGCCCTCGGGGTCGATGGCGCCGAGCAACTGGCGTTCGTCACTCCACTGGAACTGCCAGGTCTGGCCAAGGTTGTCGGTGTATTCGGTGATCTGGTGTTGCGGGTTCCAGCGCCGGGTGCTGGTACGCTTGAGGTTGTCGGTGACGCGGGTGGTCCCGGCGTCCAGGTCGTAGTCGAAGGCATATTCATCGCCTTCGTCGGTCCAGTGACGTACCACCCGCCATTCGCGGCCGTCGATCTGTGCCCATTGGTAGAAGCAGCGCAGGCCGACGGACAGTTGGTGCTCCACCAGCCGCTGGCCGTCATCGTAGGCGAAGCGCCGTTGCGCATGGCCGGTGGCATCCAGTACTTGCGCCAGGTCGCCGCGCAGGTCGTAGGTGTAGCTCACCAGCAATTCGTTCGGGCGATCCGGATACAGGCGCTCGATGTGGCTGACCCGGTTCGGCCATGTGTCGCTATAGATCAGCTGGGCCTGGACGAGATCGAAGGTGTCGCGTAGATGCAGCAGTCGTCCTGACTCGTCGTAGTCGAGATAGATCCGGTTGTCGTTGCGGTCGCCCAGTTGAGTCAGGCGCAAGTGAGCGGGCTCGCCGGGCTGGGCTTCGAAGAGACGATAGAGACCGTCGTCGCTTTCGATCAATAATTGACCATTGCCATGCCGGCGGACGCTCAAGCCTTCACCGGCACTGAACACCGCGCTGCCCAGGGGGATCGAGCCCATGTCGATACGCCGGGCCTGTTCGTCGGTGTAGATCAGCCGTTCGCCGCCCTCGGGGTGTGCTTCGACCTGCACGCTGACTTCATAAGGCACGCACCAACCCGCACCGAACAGCCCGTTTCGACGCTCGTCGCGGCTGTTGTAGAAGCGTTGCCAGTCGAGGCGCAGCAGCCCCGGCAGGGCGAAATCCAGGTCGTCCAGGCCACCCAGTACCTTGGCGCCGGTGGCGGCGTGTACCGGGTTCGGCGAGCCGGCGATGGCGTTGGTCAGCGCGCCGATGGCCTGGCTGGTGACAAAGGAATTGACCCCGGCCAACAGCATGCACGGCAGGTTGCTGAGAAATTTGCCCTTGCTGCCCTTGAGCATCATCAGCGCGGTGATGGCCAGGCCGACGCCCGGAGTCTTGCCGCTACGGATCTCACGCACCACCACCGAACCGCCGCCGATGGTGACGTTGGGTGAGATCAAGCCGGACGAAACGACGGTAGCGTCACAGGTACTGCGGTCGCCACTGCGCACGGCGGGCTGACCGTTGATGCTGACCTTTTCCGACCCTTCGGCGAGAAACTGCGGCGGCATCGGCGGATGCTTCATGCAGGTCACCAGATCCAGCGGCTTGGGCACGGCGCCGGGGGCGGGCGTCGCCACCGTGGGTCGCCACATCTGGGCAAAGAAGCCCTTGGCGATATCCAGGTAGCTGGCTTCAGGGGCGGGTTCCTCGCTGTCCGGTGTACCGGCCGCTTCGACATGGGACGGCACCGCACCGGCGGCGCGGGCGGCGGGAATCGAGTTGATCAGGGTGTTGGTGGAGCCAGTGAGGATGGTGGCCTGCACCGTGGGCGGAAAGAGGCTGTTGCCGATGCCCTCGCACATCTTGCTCAGGCCCTTGTCGGCACCGGTCTTGCTCATCGCCACGCCGACAATGACCCCGACCACGGCGCCCAGCACACAGGCCCCGAGGCCGCCGGTGGCGACGGTGATCCCGGTGGCGGCAACCACGGCTGCGGTGGCCAGTGCGCCGATGGCGACGTTGGCCGCGACCTCGAGCACGCCGCCGAGAATATCGGCCATCATCGAGGTATGGGACAACGCGTCGCCCAGGCGGGCAGCCCAGAGCGGGTCAGACATGAAAGGTCATCAAGACAGGTGGTCCATCATCAGGTCAAGAGCGGTGCGGAGTATGAATGATCTGATGTTGGTGGGAAATTATTCCTACTGCGATTGCGGGGGTGGATCACAGTTGTCGAGCAAATAGCGGGTGCACGCTCTCACAAACGCCGCACCCGCTTTTGTGGGAGCCGGCTTGCCGGCGATGACGTCCGGATAGACGGCGCGAGGCTTGCGGGCCTCATCGCCGGCAAGCCGGCTCCTACAAGGGTTGTATTTCAGCCTGCATTCACCTGAAGCAGCTGCAACGGAGCGTGCCTCTCGCCGGCCTCGATGAGCAGCCCATCGACCTTCTTCAGCGCCGTCAACAAGCTACCCACGCTGCGGGCATTGAGCCGCACGCCATCGGTGAAGGCCTTGTTGATCGAGACCATGACACTGGAAACGCTCTCGTCCGCCTGCGCCTCCAGCAAGTTGTCCCGCAGGTGAGTGATCAGCTCCTTGAAATGTGGATCGTCCAGGGAAAGGGGGGCTTCCAGATCGTGCTTCTTCAGGGTGCTGATCAGCAACCCCAAGGCCACGCTGGCCCGCATCAACGCTCTTTCTCGTGCATCCATTCGCTGTCTCCTGTGTCGAGGTCCGGCTCTAGTGACGACTCAAGGATAGACCACGCTGGGGATGGTGCTTTTGAAGGGGCGGGTGAGCGACGACTGGTCTGGTAGTAGCACTCTGCACCAGAGCGTTTCATTGTTTTTCCGTTGGGGCCGCGCGGGGTTTCGATCATTTAGGATGATGGTTTGGATATTTGAAAAATATCTGATTCTCGTAGAGGGTATTTCCGCCATGTTTGAAAAGCTGAACGATCAGGTAGCAAGCTCTGCTCGGTTGTTATCCGAATGCCATGAAAAAATCAAAGATGACAGTGATCTTAAAGATCGAATGGCGTTGATTGATGAGCTTTACTCACATGCGGACAGCGAAGATCATGCGGCTGCGCGCTTTGCGGAGTTGGTGGCTGATCGTGTGTATGAATATGAGGCCGAAACGGTTCTGCTCCCTTATTCCTCTCAGTCGCAAGCGTTGGCATTTTTGATGGATGAAAGAGGGATTAAGCAAAAGGATCTTTCTGCCATTGCGACTCAAAGTGCGATTTCTGAGATTTTGAACGATAAAAGAAAAATGACTGTTGCGCAGGTAAAGAAATTTTCCGAGTTTTTTAAAGTCCCTGCTGAATTTTTTATGCAGGGTGTTGTTTAGTTTGAGCGAGGTGTTATCCCGATAACGCGCTGAGAAATGACAGGCTGATTGTTACCGGGATTTTCAGAGGGGGCGGATAAGGCTCTGCTTACCGCCTGGGAAGTTTATGAAGGCGACGCAGGATTGGGCGAGGACGAACCCTCCAGCAATGCATCCACCACCGCCCGAGCCACTTCCACCGAATGCAGCATGCCCCAGAACAGCGCTCGTTCGACGGGGTTGGTATGCAGGCTGATTTCGTCGCCATTGAGTTCAGCCGTTTCGAGCAGTCGCGACACGTAGGTCAGCGCATCCTGGGCGTTGATGCCCGGTTGGATGGCAAACAGCGTGGGCTTGCAGGGATCTTCAGGGATGACGGGTTTGGAGGAAGTGACGGCGAGGGCACTGAGTAATCCTGGCGTATTTGCCGGACCCGACTCAGCCTCGCTGGAAGGGACGTCAGAGATTTTACGCAGATATACCGCCTTTTCGACCGTGCTAGGTGCTTGGCGAGTGAGAGGCAGATTGGGGGTAATGTTATTTGTCATTGTTAGGCTCCTTAAACAGCCGCTTTTGCGACGCTGTGTGCCTATTCACAACCGGGCTGCGAACCCCGTATCGCTGAGTTTTCGGCGACAAATAAACGGTAGCTTATCACTGGTGGTGCAGGCGATATCCCTCATACGCTGAAGTGTGTGGGAAATACGAATATTTTTTGTGGGGTGTTTCATCTATTGGCGGCGGGTGGGGCGAGCATGGTGTCGGATTGGTAAGTCTGTACCGCAGACTCCCATTTTTTTATTCGCAAAGTGAGCGTGTGATGAAACTTGCATAGCGAGCGGTACTCATTGCCGTGGCGTGAGTTATCAGGATTCGCCGCCTGTCCAGTGGGGCGTAGCGGTCATTTGTGATTCGCTGAGGAGATGGCGCTAGGGTTTGTAGGATAAGTGCTCCTGGAATGTAGAGCAAAAAATAGAAAGGACTCTCATGAAATTCGGTAGATTGACTCGCTATGGAGTGGGTGAGAATATGTGGTGGTAAACAGGAGGGATGATTATGGCGCTTCACAAAGCTCTGGATGTAGCGAATTGGTTTATAGCGAAGTGCGCTGAGTCGGGCGATCTCATTACACATTTGAAAGTTCAGAAGCTGCTTTATTATGCGGAAGCCTGGACTCAGACGCTTATTGGTAAAGAACTTTTTTCTGAACAAATTCAGGCTTGGGCTCATGGGCCGGTAGTTCCTGAAGTGTTTCAGGAGTTTAAGAAGCACGGATGGAATCCTCTGCCAGCTCCCGAAGATCAAAAAATCCCAGTCGTTTCCGCTGAGGCCGAAGACATACTGGTTCAGGTTTTTGACGCCTACGCTGACCTGCCTGCAAAAACACTTGAGGACATGACTCACAAAGATGCGCCATGGGTTAAAGCTCGAGGTAGTTTGAGCCCGGAGGAGCGCTGCGAGGTCATTATGCCAAAATCTGAAATTTGCGAATTTTTCAGAGCGAAGTATGCGGCGGAAATCGATGGCTAGCAGCAGGTTACCCAAGAATAAAGTAAGCGAGGAAGTAAGAATAATTGAGAAAGAAGACGTTGCTGCTACCACTGCGCTGGAAAGAAAAATATATGACCTTCCCGTCTTTAAGAAAGATGGCGCGCGTGAGGGACCATTAAATAAAAAACCGTACGTGGTTTTAAAGTATTTCCAAAAAGATTGGGAGTGTTTCTCCGCTTGGACAAAAGATGAGCTTGGTCAATTTTCTAATTTTCTGGCAACACTAGGTAGGCATACGTGGGACAGCGTATACAGGAGTGGAGGCAAGGGCCGGAATAAAGCGGGTTTGGGTTATACGCCCTATAAGGTTGAGGACATGAAAGCAGGTGGTCCCCATGTGAAAAAGGTCTTGGCCGGTCTTTCTCCTGAGATCAGCTTGATAGAGCTGCGTGTCAGTCAAAAAATGCGCGTTCATGGGTTTCAATCGCAATCGGCATTTTTTATGGTCTTATTAGACAGGGAACACAAAGTATTTCCAGGATGAATATATCTGGATTTTCTGGATGTTGTACTGAAGAGGGTAGGGAAAGCATGGGTTGTTCAACCAAGCAGGTTCGCCTACCCATTCGGGATTTTCTTTCAGGCACAAGAGCTTATTTTGCAGATGTCACCTGCCTATCGAGTAGCGCTTAGGCCCTATCAATTGAACCCACCTTCCCCGTATCGACCACCTCAGCACCTACCAGGTTAAGCTCTTTAAGTGCAGCAGCTGCGTGAGGCGAGAGAAATATGAATCCCAGCAAGGTGATTTCATCAATACTAAAAAAATCTGTGCTGACGTTTTCTTTGAGCGTCAGGCTGATGATATTTTTGATTTCACCGTTCGCCCGAAAGTTGATTTTCGACTGTGTCTGATCGATCACGTCAACAGCCTCTCTGTCTGCTCGCTGTTGGCGCATGAAAAAATATTTGCGTTGTGCGACCGAAATGCCTTTTGGATTGACGATCTCCAGTTCTGCGACTTCCCATCGAGAGGTCTTGAGGTTCTGGAAGACCTTCAGGAAACGCTCACTGACAATATGCCCTTCAAAGGCTGTGCAGAAATCAAAGTCATAGCGCTTGTCCTTGGTAATCAGCACCAGCTTTTCCGGGAGGGGAGCGAGTGTTTCGTCGGGGCCGGCGTCGTGCCAGTCGGCGTCCATCGAGTCGTCATAGGCGCCAGGGCTGAACGACTCATGAATGACGCCATCGATGAAGGTGGGACAGTTTTTGTCTTTCTTGAATGCAAGGGTGTAGAACATGAAAGCCTCTTGTCAGCAAAGTCGACCGGTACTGGATTTGGTTCGTATTCTTCCTGAAACAGTCTTTTTGCGAAGACTGCTTTGTAGTGATGAAACCTGTTGCTGTGCCTGCGCCTTGGTAATGATTTTTGCGTTATAGCGTGCTTTGATCCTGCCCAGCTTTCTGTCCACCAGGTCCGAATAGTCCTTGTGTGAACCGTTGTGGTAAACCGGCCTGCCCATGGCGCTAGCCTTTGCTTGGCTATCTGGCATCAGCAGACCATTGGGGGCCGTGTCCCGAGTGCCGCCCATACCAATGGAGTTCATGAACTTGTCATGTCGCTTCCATACTGCCACCGGGATGACATGCTGGGCTTGCATGTTGTCACCAACGACGCCTCCCAGAGAGGTATCAAGGACAGAGCTAGGACTCCAGCCCCACGGGTCTGTCCAACCTATTGGGTTGGGTCCATAACTATAGAGGTTCAGGCCACCTGCCAATCCGATCGGATCAGATGTCGTAAACCGCCCCACATCCGGATCATAGAACCGGAACGTGTTGTAGTGCAGCCCCGTCTCCCGGTCCAGGTACTGACCCTGGAAGCGCAGGTTCTGTTCCTCGATGTAATACGGCTCGCGTATCTCCTCAAGGGTGTTGCCCCAGACCCGATACCGGGCTTGCCACACCGTCGCGCCATCGGCCTCCGTCAGTTGCTCGGGCAATCCGCTCAGATAGTTGTGGTAGTAACGCACCTTCTGCAATTCCCCGCTGCCATCGACCCGAGCCAGCGGTTCATAACCGTCGTCGGCATACAGATACAGGCTGGTCTGGCTATTGCGATGTTCCTGTAACAAACGCAGCCCATCCCAGGTAAAACGCGTTTCGCCCAGCGGATAGCCGTTGTTGTCGTGCTCGGTCTTGCCGATACGCCGCCCAAGCGGATCGTAGGTCATGCGCACAATGGTTTCCCGCGCACCGTCCTGATTGCGCACCTCGATCAGCCGGTGTTCCGCGTCATAGGCAAAGCGCTGCACCCGATGACTGCCGCTGCGCTTCTCGATCATTCGCCCAAACCCATCGTAGCGATAACGCTTGTCCTGATAGGTCAGCAGTCTGTTGTGCACCACCAGTCCGGCACTGGCTGACGGTCCGTCCAGCAGGTTGGCGGCGGCGTCGTAGGCGAAGGTTTCGCCTTGGCCCTGCACGCTGTCCTGGCTGGCGATGATCCGGCCCGTGGCGTCGTAATGCAGTAACTGGCGTTGATCGCCCTGTGGCTGGCGGTCGAGGCGGCCGATCAGGTTGTCGCTGGGGTCGTAGTCGAAATGCTTCTGCGCTGGCGCCGGCAAGGCTGATGGCTGGCTGGAAGGGCGGCGCAAGCGTGAGCGCAGGCGTCCAACACGGTCGTATTCGCTGCGGGTGCTGAGCTGGCCCTGGGTGCGCAACACCTCGCGGTGCAGGCGATCACGCTCGAAATCGCTGATAACCCGGCCGTCCAGATTGATCTGGTGCAGATGCCCGCTGCCGTAATACAGCCGGTTGAGCCAGCGCCCATCCGGCAACTGCGTCTGGATCAGATTGCCCAGCTCATCGTAGTGATGCCGCAAGCTACCCGCCGCGCTCTGTTCTTCCTGCAACTGGCCCAGGGCGTCATAGGCAAAGCCGAGCTTTTGTTCATTACCGTCGTTGTCGGTAAAGGTGATGGCGATGAGTTGGTCCTGCGGGTTGTAGGCGTACTCGGTACGCCCATCATCGGTGAGCTTGGCGATCAGCCGACCCACCACATCACGTTCCAACTGGTGGACGATGGGGGCCACCGGCTGCGTCGGTACCAGCGCTAGCCCATTTCCAAACGGTGCCGGAACGTATTCCACGCGGATCGCGTTATCCAGCATGTCATAGGCATAACAGCGGGCGCTGCCGTCGAGATCGCGTTGTTCGATCAGGCGGTCGCCAGCATCCCAGGCAAAGCGATAGCTCTCGCCATTCTCATTGGTCAGCGCCTGTAAACGCCCATAGGCGTCATAGCCGAACTGCACCTGCCGGCCATGGGCATCGATGCGTTGGCGTACCTGGCCGCGACGGTCGTACTGATAACCGGTGCTGTGCCCGGCCGGGTCGACATAACCGGTGAGCTGGCCGCTGCCGTCGCGCAGGTACTGTTCGACGCGACCGTCCGGCAACTGGCTCTGCAACAGACGACCCTGGGCATCGTGCTGATAGGTCACGCGTTCACCGAGGGCATCGGTGACCACCTGCAGATGACCGCGCCGGTCGTAGCTGAAGGTGGTCGGCGAACCCGAGCAGTCGACATGGCGAATCAACTGCCCCAGGTCGTTCCACTGCAAGGTTTTGCTTTTACCGGTGGCGTCAATGATCTCGACCACCTGACCCTGGGCATCGAAACGGTATTGGGTGACTTGCCCCAGCGGATCGGTCTCGTGGGTGCAGTTGCCACGCGGGTCATAGCGGTATTGCCAGCTGTTGCCCGCCGCGTCGGTTTCCACCAGCGGCAACGACCAGTGTTCCAGCCACAAGGTCGACTCGCTGCGCCCCAGCGGATCGACGCTGGCGCTGAGATTGCCCGCTTCGTCGTAGCTGAACTGATGCCGCCCGCCCTGGGGATCGGTGGCGCCGAGCAGTTGGCGCTCGTCGTTCCACTCGAATTGCCAGGTGTGGCCGAGGTTGTCGGTGTATTCGGTGATCTGGTGCTGCGGATTCCAGCGACGGGTACTCCCACGCTTCAAGCCGTCAGTAACACGGGTGATGCCGTTGCTCAGGTCGTAGTCGAATAAATACTCGTCGCCGTCATCGGTCCAGTGCCGAATCACTCGCCACTCAAGGTGCTCGACCTGCGCCCACTGATAGAAACAGCGCAATCCGGTGGGCAACTGGTGCTCGACCATCCGCCGCCCATTATCGTAGGCAAAGCGCCTTTGCACTTGGCCTATAGGATCGCGCACTTCGGCCAGGTCGCCGCTGCCGTCGTAGTCGTAGCTGACCAGCACTTCGCGCTGTTGATCGGCGTACAGGCGTTCGATCTGGCCGACCCGCCGAGGCCATTGAGCGCTGTAGATCAGCACCACTTGCACCAGATCGAAAGTATCGCGCAGCCTAACCAGCCGCCCCGACTCGTCGTAGTCGAGATAGATCCGGTTGTCGTTGCGGTCACCCAACTGGCTCAGGCGCAAGGTCGAAGGATCGGTCAGGGTCGGTTCGAACAGACGATACAAGCCGTCATCGCTCTCGATCAGCAGTTGTCCATTACCGTTGCGCCGCACCGCGAGGCCGTCCCCCGGACTGAACACCGCGCCGCCCAACGGAATCGAGCCCATATCGATACGTCGCGCCTGTTCATCGGTATAGATCAGCCGCTCGCCGCCTTCGGGATGCACCTCGATACGCACGCCGACTTCATAGGGCAGGCTCCAGCCTGTACCGAGCAATGTGTCGCGACGTTCATCACGACTGTTGTAGAAACGCTGCCAGTCGATGGGCAGGATGCCGGGCAGGACAAAGTCCAGCTCGTCCTCGCCGCCCAACACCTTGGCACCCGTCGCGGCATGCACCGGGTTCGGCGAACCGGCGATGGCATTGGTCAGCGCACCGATGGCCTGGCTGGTAACGAAGGAATTGACCCCAGCCAGCAGCATGCACGGCAGGTTGCTGAGGAACTTGCCCTTGCTGCCCTTGAGCATCATCAATGCGGTGATGGCCAGCCCGACGCCGGGTGTCTTGCCGCTACGGATCTCACGCACCACCACCGAACCGCCGCCAATGGTGACATTGGACGAGATCAGCCCAGCCGAAACCACGGTGGCATCGCAGGTGCTGCGATCGCCACTGCGCACGGCGGGTTGCCCGTTGATGCTGACCTTTTCCGAACCTTCGGCCAGAAACTGCGGCGGCATCGGCGGATGCTTCATGCAGGTCACCAGGTCCAGCGGTTTGGGCACCGCACCGGGTGCCGGTGTCGCCACCGTGGGCCGCCACATCTGCGCGAAAAAGCCCTTGGCCATATCGAGGAAGCCCGGTTCCTCGGCCTTGTCACCCTCGCTGGGAGCGGCGTCTTCGCTCTCGGGCGTCCCCGCCGGCGCGACATGGGACGGCACCGCACCGGCGGCGCGGGCGGCTGGAATCGAGTTGATCAGAGTGTCGGTGGAGCCGCTGAGAATCGTCGCCTGCACCGTGGGCGGAAAGAGGCCGTTGCCGATGTCCTCGCACATCTTGCTCAGGCCCTTGTCGGCGCCGGTCTTGCTCATCGCCACGCCGACAATGACCCCGACCACCGCGCCGAGGACACAGGCGCCCAGCCCGCCGGTCGCAACGGTGATCCCGGTCGCGGCAACCACCGCTGCCGTCGCCAGTGCGGTGATGGCCACATTGGCCGCCACCTCCAGCACACCGCCGAGAATATCGGCCATCATCGAGGTATGGGACAGTCCATCGCCCAGCCGGGCGGCCCACAGTGCGTCAGACATGCACGGCTTCCGTCACACCACCCGGTCGAATTGCAGGGACTGCTTGATCGTCGCCCAATGCGCCGCTTCGGCATCCCCCAACCTGTCAGCCTTGACGTAACTCAGGGCGAGCATCTTGCGGGTGCCCGGCAACACCAGCGCGAGCTGGTACTGGAAGACCTTCTCCGCACCCTTGCTGAACTGGCTGCGCAGCTCGATGCCATCCACCGACTGATCTGCCCCCAGGCGCACGGCCTGGCCCGGTTGGTAGCGCAGTTCCTGGACCTGTTGCTCCAGGCGCTTGAGCTGGGCGTCGAAGTTGCTTTGCAGGGTTTCACCCTCGGCCAGCTGGCTGCGACTGACGATCAGCGAAGTCCCCAGCTCCGGAAACTTGAGGATATTGATCGAGGCGTCCAGCAGCTCGCTCTCGGGCAGGGCGAACTGGAATTCATTGAGGCGGTAGGTCATGGCTCGCGAATCTCGTTATTTGGGCTTGGGGAACATCGCCTCGACGCTGGCGTCGATGCTGCCTTTGACGCCTTGGCCTTCGGGCGACGCGCCGGGGCCGCCGCCGTTGTTCAGGTGCAGGGTGCCGCCGGTGTTGAACTCGGCATCGCCCGAGGCATGGAAGCTGATCTGCACGCCGCTGAGGTTGATCTGGCCGCTGGCATTCAGCTCCAGCACGCTTTCACCGCAGACCAGGCGCAGGTTTTCGCCGACCTCGATGACATAGCTCTGGCTGATGCTGTCGGTCTTCTTGCGGCCCACCACCAGGATGTCGTCGTCCTTGACCGCGCGCAGGCGCACCGAGCCGATGGTCACCGTCTCGTCGCGCCCCACGCTCTTGTTGCGGTCGTGGCCCACCGCATGGCTCTCGTCGACCTCGACCACGATGTCCTGGTTGCGCTCGGCATGGATGTACAGCTGCTCGGCGCCTTTCTTGTCTTCCATGCGGATTTCGTTGAAGTTGGCCGGGCTGCCGCCCTTGCTCGAACGGCTTTTCATGCCGCTTTGGGTGGCGTTGGCGGGCAGGTCGTAGGGCACCGTCTGTTCGGCGTTGTAGACCCGGCCGGTGATGATCGGCCGGTCGGGGTCGCCTTCGAGGAAGCTGACGATGACTTCCTGGCCGATCCGCGGAATCTGCATCGAGCCCCAGTTCTTGCCGGCCCAGGCCTGGGACACGCGAATCCAGCAGGAGCTGTTTTCGTTGGACTGGTCGTGACGGTCCCAGTGGAAGTGCACCTTGACCCGGCCGAACTGGTCGGTCCAGATTTCCTCGCCGGCCGGGCCCACCACCACGGCGGTCTGCGGGCCCTTGACGGTGGGCCGCGCGGTGTTCGCCAGGGGGCGGAAGCTCTGTTGCGCGTCGATGCAGCTCAGGCTGCTTTCGAACTGCGCGCCGGCCCCTGTCGCGCCGGACTCCAGGTTTTCCTGGGCGATGTAGTAACGGGCGCCGACGATCAGGTATTCGCGGTTCTGGTCCTGGCGGCCGAAGCCGGTGAGGCTGAACAGGTGCCCGGAACCCACACCACGGGCATTGCCGTTGAGCTCGACCCGTTCATGCAGACTCTGGATCGCTTCGATACGGGTGCGCGCGTAGTGCTCGCCGTCCTGGCTTTGCACGTAGGTGCCGGGGTAATCGTAGAGCGGATAGTCACCGGCGGTGTGTGGGCGCGGCATCGCCGAACGCACGTCGATCCGCGCGCTGGGGCGCTGGAAGTCGTAGTCGTTGAGTTCCAGGGAGCCGGGCTGGACTTCCTGGGCCAGGTGCCAACCGTTGAGGTGATCGCGTTCGCGATGCTGGCCGTCCGGCGGGTAGTAGGGCAGGGATTCGTAGCCCGGGGCGCTGTGGTGGGCGCCGTAGGCGTCGGCCAGGACCAGCACGTGGCGGTCCTTTTCATGGCGGAAGTAGTAGTAGATACCTTCCTGTTCCATCAGCCGGCTGACGAAGTCGAAGCTGCTTTCGCGGTACTGGACGCAGTATTCCCACTCGCGATAGGGCTGGCTGAGGGCGTCTTCGAAGTCGGAGAAACCGAGGTCGCGGAACACCTGCTTGATGATCTGCGGGATGCTCTGGTGCTGGAAGATCCGGCAGTCGGAGGTACGGGTCAGCAGCCAGAGCCAGGGGCGCAGGGTCACCGAGTAGCTGGCGAACTGGCCCTGGCTGACGTTCTGGCTGCAGCGGGCGACGATGCCGTGGAAGTGGCGCAGGCCGCCCTGGACCTGTAGCGACAGGCTCATGGGCTTGCCCAGCAACTGGTTGAGGTCCAGGGCGCCGTCGTTGGAGGTCAGGTGCAATTCGTAGTCGAACAGCCGCCCCAGCTCCTCGCCGCCGCCGAAATCCTTGAGCAACAGGACATCCGGCCCGAGGGGGCTGTTGATCTGGGCCAGGCGGGTGGCTTGGGTGAATAGCATGGGTTATCTCTGGGTATTGTGGTGTTCGGGCGGGCCTCTTCGCGGGCAAGCTCCGCTCCCACAGGTCTTCTGTCGTACACAAAATACGGGAACGACACAGACACTGTGGGAGCGGAGCTTGCCCGCGAAGACGTCGGATCAGGCGCCCGCGTCGCTGAACTGGTAATGCAATTCGTTATCCCGCTCACTGATCCGCACCCCCGCCAGCGCCTTGCCTTCGAGCATGCGCGTGAGGAATTCGCGACTCATGTCCGGTAGCAGGCTGTTGGTCAGGATGGTGTCGATCATCCTGCCGCCGCTCTCCGTCTCGGTGCAGCGCGAAACGATCAGGTCGACCACCCCGTCGTCGAAATCGAAGGCCACCTTGTGGGTGCTTTCCACGCGTTTCTTGATCCGTCCCAACTGCAAGCGGGTGATCGCCTTGAGCATGGTGTCGCTCAGCGGATAGTACGGAATGGTCACCAAGCGCCCCAGCAACGCCGGCGGGAAAATCTCCAGCAGCGGCTGGCGCAGCGCCTTGGCGATCTCCTCCGGGTCCGGCACGTTGTCGGCGTCCTTGCACAGATGCGAGATCAGTTCGGTACCGGCGTTGGTGGTGAGCAGGATCAGGGTGTTCTTGAAGTCGATCACCCGGCCTTCGCCGTCCTCCATCACGCCCTTGTCGAAAACCTGGAAAAAGATCTCGTGCACGTCCGGGTGGGCCTTTTCCACCTCGTCCAGCAACACCACGCTGTAAGGCTTGCGCCGCACGGCTTCGGTCAGCACGCCACCTTCGCCGTAACCGACATAGCCGGGCGGGGCGCCCTTGAGCGTCGAGACGGTATGGGCTTCCTGGAACTCGCTCATATTGATGGTGATGACGTTCTGCTCGCCGCCGTACATGGCTTCGGCCAGGGCCAGGGCGGTTTCGGTCTTGCCGACGCCCGAGGTGCCGGCGAGCATAAACACGCCGATCGGCTTGCTCGGGTTGTCGAGGCCGGCGCGGGAGGTCTGGATGCGCTTGGCGATCATCCGCAGGGCATGGTCCTGGCCGATGATGCGCTTCTGCAGATGCTGGTCGAGGTTGAGCACGGTTTCCAGTTCGTTGCGGGCCATGCGGCCCACCGGAATGCCGGTCCAGTCGGCGACCACCGAGGCCACCGCCTGGTAGTCCACGGTCGGCAGGATCAGCGGGGTTTCGCCTTGCAGGGCGCTGAGGCGCTGTTGCAGGTCGACCAGTTTTTCCCGCAGCGCGTGGCCCAGCTCGATATCGCTGTCCACCACGCCGGCGCTTGCGCGCAGCTCGGCGCGGGTGGCGAGCAGTTCGTCCACCAGGGCTTTCTCATCGGCCCAGCGCACTTCCAGCTCGGCCAGGCGCTCGCGTTCGGCGTTCAACAGGTTCTCGCTGTTGCTGCGGCGGGCGGCGGTATCGACGCCGATGGCATGTTCGCGGGCAATGATCTGCAACTCGATTTCCAGCGCTTCGATACGTCGACGGCTGTCATCCACTTCAGCGGGCACCGCATGCAGGCTGATGGCAACCCGGGCACAGGCGGTGTCCAGCAGGCTGACGGATTTGTCCGGCAACTGGCGCGCCGGGATATAGCGGTGCGACAGCTTCACCGAAGCTTCCAGCGCTTCGTCGAGGATCTGCACCTGATGGTGTTTTTCCATGGTCGAGGCAACGCCGCGCATCATCAGCAGGGCCTTGTCTTCCGACGGCTCGGCGACCTGCACCACCTGGAAACGGCGGGTCAGGGCCGGGTCTTTCTCGATGTGTTTCTTGTACTCGGCCCAGGTGGTCGCGGCCACGGTGCGCAAGGTGCCACGGGCCAGTGCCGGTTTCAGCAGGTTGGCCGCGTCGCCGGTGCCGGCGGCGCCACCGGCACCCACCAGGGTGTGGGCTTCGTCGATAAACAGGATGATCGGCTTGGGCGAGGCCTGGACGTCTTCGATGACCTGGCGCAGGCGCTGTTCGAACTCGCCTTTCATGCTTGCGCCGGCCTGCAGCAGGCCGACATCGAGGCTGCGCAGCTCCACATCTTTCAAGGCCGGCGGCACGTCACCGGCGACGATGCGCAGGGCGAAGCCTTCGACCACGGCGGTCTTGCCGACGCCGGCTTCGCCCGTGAGGATCGGGTTGTTCTGGCGGCGGCGCATGAGGATATCCACCAGTTGGCGGATCTCTTCATCGCGACCGACGATGGGGTCGAGCTTGCCGCTGCGGGCCTGTTCGGTCAGGTCCACGGTGAAACGCTTGAGGGCTTCCTGTTTGCCCATGGCGCTGGGGGCCATGGCGCCGCTGGCTTCGCCCGGCACCGCCCCGGCGGTGAAGCCGTCGCTGGCACCCAGGTGATTTTCCGGCGAGTCGCCGACGTACTCGTCAAAGCGTTCGCTCAGGGCTTCGACCTTGATCTTGTCGAACTCCGACGACAGCGCCAGCAAGGCATGGCGCAGGCTCGGGGTCTTGAGGATGCCGAGTATCAGGTAGCCGGTGCGTACCTGGCTTTCGCCGAACATCAGGCTGCCATAGACCCAGCCGCGCTCCACCGCTTCTTCGACGTGGGACGAGAGGTCGGTGATCGAGGTCGAACCCCGTGGCAGGCGGTCCAGGGCGTCGGTCAGGTCGCGGGCCAGGCGCGCCGGTTCGATGTTGAACTGGCGGATCAGGCGGTGCAGGTCCGAGTCCTGCAATTGCAGCAACTGATGCAGCCAGTGGCTCAGCTCCACATACGGATTGCCCCGCAGTTTGCAGAACACCGTGGCGGCTTCGATGGCCTTGTAGGCGACGCTGTTGAGTTTGCCGAATAACGCGGCGCGGCTGATTTCACCCATGGTCCGGGCTCCTTGAATGGTGGGCCGAGGTGGCCTGATCGGCGTAGTGCCGGGCCAGGATCAGGTCCTTGGCGTCTTCTTGGGGTTGGCCGAGCCAGGTGTTGAAACCCAGGCGGAATTGGCCGTTGAGTTGCAGCTTGGGCACTTGCGGCTGTTCCAGGACCAGGTTCAGGTCCCAGTCCAGCTCGTGCCCCAGGTATTCGGCGACCCAGGCCACCAGGTGGCGGAAGGGTTCACCGTCGGGCAGCAGGCCCATGTAGTCGGCCAGCTTGAGCGGGCCGACGCGGATGCGGAATTTGTGCTGGCGGTCCCAGACATGCTGGCCCAGGCAGAAGTCGACGCCCAGCTGGTGCGCGCTGACGCCGACACGGCTGCGCTCCGGCAGGTGCAGCCATTGGCCGACGTACTCCTCGATCTGCACCGGCAGCCCGAAATACTCCTGGAGGATGGCGCGCAGGCCGTCGGGGTAGCGGGTCTGGGCGGCGAGGTGGCCGCTGAAGTGCAGCTTGGCGGTGTCCGGGATCAGTCCCTGTTTCAGCAGGCTGGGCATGCCCCTGCCACTGAGGGCGGCCAGGCGCGCGGACCAGTAGTCGTCGTCCGGACGGTCATGGCTGACGGTCGGCCGCGCTTCGGCCCAGGCCCGGTAGAACAGGCTCAGCAGGCGATGGTGGAACACATCGAGGAAGCGCTTGCTGGTGCTGTCGGCATTGTTGCGCTGGCGCTCGCGCATGTACTCGGTCAGGTGCAGCGGCAACGGGCCGTTGGGGCCGCCGAGGCCGAAGAAGAACTGTTCGAGTCGCGCCGGCGTGGTCTCGCTGGCCGGTGTCATCGACGCCAGGGTCGCCGGGGCGAAGGCGCAGTCGAGCTGCTGGCCGAGGCGCAGCGGGTCGTCGGCCAGGCGCTGGGAGTGGCCGAAGCGCGGCAGGTGCGGCGATTCGCACTCGATACGCCGCAATGCCTGGAAGAAGTCGTATTCCCAGGGTTCGGCCTGCATCGCCGTGAGCGTGCTCACAGGGTCGGACGGCGTCCGGGCTTGGCTTTCCATCGCATGATCTCGCCGCGTTCGGTGGTACGGATCACCGTCTCGGTAAAACTGTTGATCGACACGTAGCGTGCCAGGAAGCGTTCGAACACCGCGCCGAGGAGGAACACCCCGGTGCCGCGAAACGCGTTTTCATCGAATTCCAGGGTGATCTCCAGGCCACGTCCGAAGACGATCGGCCCGGGCATCGGCAGGCGCCGGGTGCAGGGTTTGCTGCTGACCTCGCGCAGGCCCTCGATCTGCAATTGCAGGGCGGCGTCGTTGCTTTCGCCGTACAGGCGCAGCAATTCGCGCAGGGCTGCGGCGCCCTGGCCGGCTTCGCTCAACGACAGGTAGTTCAGCGACAGCTGGCTGATCAGGCGCCAGGCCTGGTTGTCATGGGCATGGCTGGCCCGAGGGCGGCTGGGTCCGGCCAGGCAGCGGATCGCCGAGACCGGGGCGCTGTCGGCCAGGGTGAAGTCGCTCTTGCCGCTGCCGACGTTCATGAACAGCGGCAGGTCGCGGTTGGTGCACAGGGCGCTGACGCCCAGCTGGCGCAGGTCGTGACCGTAAGGTGCCTGGCGGTTGTCCACCAGGCTGATGAAGGTTTCACTGCCGACGTAGGTCGAGCGGGTGCCTTTGCGCCGTTGTTCGCTGGACAGCACCCGGGGTTCGCGACGCAGGGTGTAGTAGGCCTGGTCGCGGCCATAGCGGGATGGATCACGCACGGCATAGAACGGCAGGAACGGCTGGTCGGGCCCGGTGCCGTGGCCGGTGACGCCGGTCAGCGAGTGGATCTCGAAGTCCATGGGCCGGGTGCGGTCGGCGATCACATGGTGTTCGTTGACCCGCTCGGACAGGTGGATACGGTCCACCCGACGTGGGAACAGGTTGATCGCCGGGGTGCAGAAGGGCACGAACTGCGCGGCGCCGACGCTGCTTTCCAGGCTCGGGTCAAAGCGCTCGAAGAGCACGATCAGTTCCAGTTCCTGGCCGGCGCAGCGTTTGACCGCGCGGCCCAGTTCGGCGAATTCGACGAACAGGTAGCGCTGGGGCAGGGCGAAGTATTCCTGCAGCAGCCGATAGCCCTGGAAGGCTTGGGCCACCACCGGCATCGCCGCTTCGCGGTCGTCGAAGCCGCAGGGGCGCAGGGCATCGGCGGGCAGGCGTTCGACCCAATCCCCACCGGGGGCACGGGCGAACACCGCGCAGGCATTGCCCAGCAGTTGCTCGTAGAGGCGAAACGGCTGCTCGTCGGCACCGTTGAGGTAGAGCGGCAGGCTGTCCAGGTCGAGCTGGTTGAACGGCAGTTCGGCGCCGCTGCGCAGGGTCAGGCGCAGGCCGGCCTTGGCCTTCGGCTCGCTGGCGGCCAGGCGCCCGAGCACCGCCGACGGGTTGCCGAAGTACTCGGCATGGCTGACCTGCAACGGCCACAGCGTCACCGCGTGGGCGCTGCGGTACTCGCAGGAAGTCTGGGTGTCCTTGCCCAAGGTGGCGCGCAACACGCTGTCCCGGGGCAGGGTGAAACCGCCGGCCAGGGAGCCTTCGTCCGGATCGGTCTGCAACTGCACCACGGTCATCGACGGTGTCGGCGCCAGGTAGTGCGGGTAGGCGATTTCCAGCAGGTTGTGGGTGAAGGTCGGGTATTCGGCATTGAGCTTGAGCTGCACCCGCGCGGTGAGGTAGGCGAAACCTTCCAGCAGGCGCTCGACGTAGGGGTCGGCGCAATCGAGCCCGGACAGCGTCAGGCGTCCGGCGATCTTCGGGTATTCCTTGGCGAACTCGGCGGCGCTTTCGCGCACGTGTTGCAGCTCCTGGTTGTACAGGTCGAGCAGGCGCGGGTTCATGAACGTCTCCGTTGCTCGGCGGGCACCACGCGGACATGGCCGGATTCCAGGTCGAGGTCGGTGCGCAGCAGCAGCGGCAATGAGGCCGGCAATGCCCAGAGATCGCCTTCGATCTCGAAGCTCAGGGCGTTGTGGTTCATCTCGCCGTGGGCGACCTGGGCCCGGACCCGCAGCGTATGGCTGAGGATGCGCGGTTCGAAGGTGGTGATGGCGGTGTGGATCAGGCCTTCGAGGGCGGCCACATCGATGCTCGACGCGCTGTTGCCCGCCAGCGCCGGCAGGCCGTAGTTGATCACCGAAGTGCCGGCCGGGGTGTGCAGGGTGGCGTCGGCGTCGAGCAGGCTGGTGCTGTTGAGCAGCCAGGTCAGGTCACGCAGCACCGAGGCCTTGAGTTGGCTCAGGGACAGCACGCGTTTGTCGCTGCCTTCCTGGAGATTGCCCGGTTCGTCGTCGGTCAGGCGGTCGAGCAGCGACGGTTGCAGGCGTTCGCGCAGGGTGAGGTCGCTCGGCACGTTGCTCATCGCGCGACGTCACAGGGGCTGGACACTGCGCGGCGGCGGCGCCACTGAACGGGAAACGAAGGCTTGGCCATGCTCGGACACCGGGAATGAATCGAATTCGGGGTAACACCGCACGCCCCCGACGCTGAGCGCCAGGGGCGCAGGGGTCAGAGCTTGATGTTCGAGCGGATGTTCCAGCCGAACTTGACCGGGCCGCCTTGCTTGGAGCCGTCGGCTTTCTGCTCCTGGTACTCGACCTTGACCTGGGCGAAGTTCAGGGTGACGTTTTCGGTCAGGCGATCATCGCTGCCCGAACCGCCGGTGCTCAGGGACGTGACCAGCACTTCTTCCAGGTCGATCTTCATGTACTCGACCTGGCTTTCGCCGCCGGCCTTGCGCACCACCAGGGTGACCTTGTCGATGTGCTTGCCGCTGGCGCAATGCATCATCAGGTTCGGCGAAGCCTTGTCGACGTACTTGGTCAACGACAGGTCCTGGATATTGACCTTGCCGGCGCCGCCGCCACCGCCCATATGCATGTTGCCGGACTGGGACATGCCCCAGCTCCAGTTGAGGACGTCGATTTCCTCTTTGTGGGCCTTGTCCTGGGACTCGCCCTTGATGTCGCCGATCTTGATGAAGATATCAACAGCCATGTTTTCTCCAGTGTGGTCTTCACCACGATGTGGTTAGCCAGGACCCGCCGCGTGAAGCGGCGGGTTCGCTGTGGTTGCGGGTTACGCGCCTTTCGCCGAGGGCAGCTTGGACACCAGGCGCAACGACACCGTCAGGCCTTCGAGCTGGTAGTGCGGGCGCAGGAAGAACTTGGAGGTGTAGTAACCCGGGTTGCCCTCGACGTCCTCGACCACCACTTCCGCCGCCGCCAGTGGGTGCTGGGCCTTGGTGGTTTCGGTGGAGTGGGCCGGATCGCCGTCCACGTAGTTGAGGATCCAGTCCTGCAACCAGCGCTGCATCTCGTCCTTCTCTTTGAACGAGCCGATCTTGTCGCGCACGATGCACTTGAGGTAATGGGCGAAGCGGCAGGTGGCGAACAGGTACGGCAGGCGCGCGGCCAGGTTGGCGTTGGCGGTGGCGTCCGGGTCGTCGTATTCGGCCGGTTTCTGCAGCGACTGGGCGCCGATGAACGCGGCGAAGTCGGTGTTCTTCTTGTGCAACAGCGGCATGAAGCCGTTCTTCGCCAACTCGGCTTCGCGACGGTCGGAGATCGCGATTTCGGTCGGGCACTTCATGTCCACGCCACCGTCGTCGGTGGGGAAGGTGTGGGCCGGCAGGTTCTGCACTTCGCCGCCGGATTCGACGCCGCGAATCCGCGAGCACCAGCCGTAGTGCTTGAACGAACGGTTGATGTTCGCCGCCATGGCGTAGGCCGCGTTGGCCCAGGTGTACTTGGCGCTGTCGGCGCCGTCGGTGTCTTCTTCGAAGGCGAAGGCTTCCACCGGATCGGTCTTGGCGCCATAGGGCAGGCGTGCCAGGAAGCGCGGCATGGTCAGGCCGATGTAGCGCGAGTCTTCCGATTCACGCAGCGAACGCCAGCCGGCATATTCCGGGGTGGTGAAGATCTTGGTCAGGTCGCGGGGGTTCGACAGTTCCTGCCACGAGCCCATGCCCATCACGGTCGGCGAAGCGGCGGCAATGAACGGCGCGTGCATCGCCGCGCAGACCTTGGACAGCTCGCCGAGCAGCTCGACATCCGGTGGCGACTGGTCGAAGTAGTAGTCGCCCACCAGGCAGCCGTAGGGCTCGCCGCCGAACTGGCCGTATTCCTCTTCGTACATCTTCTTGAAGATCGGGCTCTGGTCCCAGGCCGTGCCCTTGAATTTCTTCAGGGTCTTGTGCAGCTCCGGCTTGGCGATGTTCAGCACGCGGATCTTCAGTTGTTCGTCGCTTTCGGTGTTGTTGACCAGGTAGTGCAGGCCGCGCCAGGCGCTTTCCAACTGCTGGAACTCAGGGTGATGGATCACCTGGTTGACCTGGGCGGTGAGCTTGGCGTCGATGGCGGCGATGATCGATTCGATGGACTTGATGGCGTCGTTGGACACCAGGTCGGTCTGCGCCAGGGCCTGTTCGGCCAGGGTGCGCACGGCGCCCTCGACGGCTTCGCGGGCGCGCTCGGTCTTGGGTTTGAATTCCTGCATCAGCAGGTTGGCGAATTCGCTGGGCTCGGTGGTGGTGCCGGGCAACGCCTGATTGTCTTGCTGCAACTGGGTCATGATCGTTCGTCCTGATTAAGCGCTGGGCTCGGAGTCCTGGGGCTTTGGCGCACTCGCCAGGGCCTGGAGCAACGCCGGATCCTTGATGGCCTTCATGATGATTTCTTCGGCGCCGGTCTTGCCGTCCATGTAGGTCAGCAGGTTGGCCAGTTGAGTGCGGGCTTCGAGCAGCTTGTTCAGGGCATCGACCTTGCGCGCGACGTTGGCCGGGCTGAAGTCCTCCAGGCTTTCGAAGGTGATGTCCAGGCTCAGGTTGCCTTCGCCGGTCAGCTCGTTCGGCACGTGGAACGCCACCCGTGGCTGCATGGCCTTGAGGCGCGAGTCGAAATTGTCGACGTCGATTTCCAGGAACTTGCGGTCGGCCACCGCAGGCAGCGGTTCGGCGGGCTTGCCGGCGAGGTCGGCCATCACGCCCATGACGAAGGGCAACTGGACCTTTTTCTCGGCGCCGTAGAGTTCTACGTCGTACTCGATCTGGACCCGTGGCGCGCGGTTGCGCGCAATGAATTTCTGAGAGCTGGTGTTCGCCACGTTGTTGCTCCTGGTCGCTCAAGCGACGGTGTTGGCGTTATCGGTGGTTGCCGTTAACTAAGCGGCGCGGTCTCGGCGGGCTTAGTCGCCCTCGGGGCCCCGCAGGTTTTCAAATTGGGACAGGCCGTCGGGAATCAGGTTGCGCACGATGGTCGCGAAGTCGGCGTGCACCAGGTTTTTCGCCCGGTTCAACAGCACCGGCAGCGGGCTGGAGGGCTCGTGGCGGGCGTAGTAGTTCAGCAGTCGCTCGAGGCTGCGCAGGACATCGTCGCGGTTGCCGATTTCGCCCGGTGGCGCGCCGCGCGGGGCGATCGGGGCGGCGCTGTCGCTGCCATGCACGGTGGGCTCGGACTCGTATTCGGTCGCGGTCGACTCGCCGGTGTCAGTGCCGGGCGCGTATTCGGCGAGGATCTGCAAGGCCAGCTTGAGCGGCTGGCGCAGGGCGCTGAGATCCACGCCTTCGGCCGAGCCGACCTGGTCGCTGACGAAACGCTCGATGGCGTCGACGGTGCCGCGGGCTTCGTTGAGTGCGGTGCGTACGGCGGCAAGCTGCTCGGGGTCGCTGTCGCGCAGGGCGCCGGACAGTTCGTCGGCGTTCAGGCTTTCGTCGGAGAAAGCTTGCAGGCCGCTGGCATTCAGCGCCGCGCGCAGGGTCACGGTGCCGAAGGCCCGGGAGCGGGTCAGCACGCTTTCGCGCAACAGGCGGATATTGGTTTCGCAGGCCAGCCCCGAGAGCGCGTTGATCCGCACCGTGGGGTCGTTGTCGTCATCGGCGTCGAGCAGCGGATAGAGTTCGGCCCAGTACTGCTGGAGCATCTGGCTGACCAGGGCCAGGGCATTGGCGAGTCCCGGAAAACCGTCGAGGGCCAGGGCGCTTTGCACGAGAAAATGGCTGATGCGCAGGTCCTTGCTGCGTTGCAGGAGCGCCGTGCTCGACTGCTCGATGGCGCGCCACGCCGGCGGTTCGGCCGCTTGCACCGAGTCGCCCATGATGCGCTCGGGTTTACCTTGGGCATCACGCTCCAATTGCAAGAATTGCGCGTCATATTCCAGGTCCTCGCCACAAGGCGAGTTCGCTGAAACAGCGGCGAGCAACAACGGCACATCCACCAAATTCGATCTCCTTATCGGCCTGCTGGATAGTCAGGCATTTGTTCCGAAAGTTCCTTCAGAAAACTCTCATATTTCTCGTGGGTATATACAGGGTGATATCATTGAGCTATCACTTGTAAACAAGAAGTTGTGCATTTTTGGTGTAGTAGTTATAGCTTGTCAAGGTAAGCTATCGGCCCTTTGTTACCGTTGTGACACACTCGTCAAGGCTGTCGACTGCTGAGTCAGAGCGTGTGCGTTTTTAACAATTTTGTAGGTAGAATTCGCTAGATTCGGCGAACTGGCTGAAAAAGATAGGTTTTTTAGCGGATTTTCGTGGCCATGGCGGGGCTCGGCGCAAGGTGTTTGTGCCGGGTGGCTCGCGCGTGGATGTACTGCAAGGAGGCGCAATGTCGCTGTGTTTGACTATCACTAGTTATCACAAGATCACCCCTGGTCAATGTCCGGAGAAATCCATGGACACCGGGGTGATGGCAATTGGCCGTAGTTCCGAGAATGACTGGGTTCTTCCCGATCCGGAGCGGCTGGTTTCCTCGAAACATTGCGTTATTCAATACAAGGATGGTCGTTACTATCTGACGGACACCAGTACCAATGGCGTGGAGTTAGTTCAGGCCGGTATTCGTTTGCGTCGAGGTAACAGCGAACCGTTGCAGGACGGCGAGATCATCCGCATCGGTGAATACGAGATCCGTGCGCGTATTGATTTCAACCTGCAGCTGGCGCAGGACAGCCTGTCGGGGGGCGATTCGTCCAACAGTTTCGAAGCGTTGATGGGGCGTGCGGCCGCTGTTCCGGTCGCCTTGCCGGTGAGCACCCCGGCCGCGCATTTCCAGGGCGGTTCGGCGATGGATACGCTGCCGGACCTGTTTGATTTCCTGGCGCCGTCGAGCATTCCACCCGCGACCCAGTCGGACCATGTGCCGGCGCAGCAGCATGACTTTCGACCGCCCACGCCGGTGATCAGCCCGGCACCCGTGGTGCTGCCGAAAGCGCCGGGCGCCGGGGTGATTCCCGAAGACTGGGACTTGTTTGGCGACACGCCCAAGGCGCCGGCCAGCGCGCCGATTGCGGCGCCTGTTCCTGTGGCGATTGCCGAGGCTGTCGCCGAGCCGACACCGATTCCCATGCCCACGCCGACAGTGGCCCCGGTCAGCCAGCCGGCACCCGTGGCGGTGTCGAGCGGTGCGCCCCAAGCCGATTTGCTGCAAGCCTTCCTGCGTGGCGCCGGCCTCGACCAGTTGCGTATCGACACCGCCCAGGTGGAGGCGCAGATGGAAGCCATCGGCCGCAGCTACCGGCTGATGGTCGAGGGCCTGATCGATGTGCTGCGGGCCCGCAGCAGTCTCAAGGGCGAGTTCCGCATGCAGCAGACGCTGATCCGCCCGGTGGAAAACAACCCGCTGAAATTCGCCCCGAATGCCGATGAAGCGCTGCTCCTGCTGCTGCGTCATGGCAACCAGGCGTTCATGGCGCCGGACCAGGCGGTCAGCGACAGTTTCGACGATCTGCGGGCGCACCAGATGGCGGTGATGGCTGGGGTGGAAGCGGCGATCAAACACCTGCTCAAGCGTTTCGAACCGTCGGAGCTGGAGACCCGCATGGGCAAACCCGGCGGTTTGTCGAACCTGTTCAGCGGTTCGCGCCAGGCCCAGTACTGGCAGCAGTTCACCGAGCTGTACACGAATATTTCCCGTGAGGCCGAAGAGGATTTCCAGGATTTGTTTGGGCGGGAGTTCAGTCGGGCGTATGAGGAACACAGTGCGCGGTTGCGCAAGGGATTGGGGAGCCTGTAGGCGCGGGGGGGGGGCCCGGGTTGTGGGTGGCGGTTTCAAGGGCCTCTTCGCGGGCAAGCTCCGCTCCCACAATAGAACGAGTCGTACGCAGGTTTTGTGTCCGGCGCAAAACCTGTGGGAGCGGAGCTTGCCCGCGAAGAGGCCAGTACCGGCACCACAGTTCTGAAGGTTGGTTGCAAAACAGGATTTAACGGAAAGTTCATAACGTCATTGAGGACGCAGGATGATTCACCGAGTTTTACTGGCCGCAGCCCTCACGCTGCTGCTCGGCGCATGTGCCAAGGACGCGGCTGCCCCAGCGCCCGTCGACGCCCCCGTGGCCGATAGCGCCACCGCTTCCCTGCATTTCCAAGCCATTGGCGGGCTCAACCCCGGCGCCGACGGCGTGCCCGCACCCGTGCGCGTGCGGATTTTCGAGTTGAAGAACAGTGCCAACTTCAACCGCGCCGACTACTTCGCCCTGGCCGACCGCGCCCAGGCGACCCTCGGCGCCGACCTGATCGACCAGGATGAAGTCCTGGTCCAGCCCGGCGAGCAACTGGATATCGAACGAGCCCTCAACCCCGCGACCCGCCAGGTCGGCCTGGTGGTGGGCTATCGCGAAGTCGACCAGGCGCTCTGGCGCACGCTGCTGGTCATCACGCCCAAGCAGCTCAACGACTATCAGATCAGCCTCGATGTGCGCGCCGTACGCAGCGCCATTGTCGTGACCCCAACCCGCACCGCCCCCTAGGCAAACGGAGAAGCCATGTCCTGGAACAATCGAGTGGTCTGGTCGGAAGGCATGTTCATCGGAACGCAGCACTTCCAGCAGCATGACCGCTATCTGGAGAACCTGATCGACGCGCGCAGCCGACCCTTGGCCGTCGGTGCCTGGGGTTTTTCCGAGCTGCTGATCGACCAGGGTTTGCTGGCCCAGGGCAAGCTGGCCATCGTCTCGGCCCGGGGCCTGCTGCCGGATGGCACGCCGTTCAATATCCCTCACGATGACCTGGCACCGAGCCCGCTGACCATCGATGAAAGCCTGCGCGACGGCCTGGTCTACCTGGCCTTGCCGCTCAAGCGCGCCGGCTCGCGGGACACCGTCGACGAAGGCGAGGCGCTGGGTGGTGCGCGTTACCTGAGCCAGGTCCGCGAAGTCCGTGACGATAACGCGCCGTTCGAGAACCGCGCGCCGGTGGCCTTGGGTTCGCGGGCCTTGCGTCTGTTGACCGCCGAAGATGGCCTGGGCGATTACGCCGCCATCGGTCTGGTGCGGGTCAAGGAAAAGCGCGCCGACCGCGCCCTGGTCCTCGACGACAGCTACGTGCCGCCGGTACTCGATGTGACGGCAAGCAAGCCGCTGACGGCATTTCGCAGCGAACTGCTGGGCCTGCTGCACCAGCGTGGCGAAGCCCTGGCCGGGCGCGTGGTGGCCTCGGGCGCCGGCGGTGCCTCGGAAATTGCCGATTTCATGCTGCTGCAACTGGTCAACCGCGCCCAGCCGCTGATCAGCCACCTGAGCCAGATCAGTCCCCTGCACCCGGAGCGCCTGTACAGCGAGCTGGTCAGCCTGGCCGGCGAGTTTGCCACCTTCTCCAGCAGCGGTCGGCGCCCGGCCACTTTCCCGGCCTATCAACACGATGACCTGGCGTTGAGCTTCGCGCCGGTCATGCAGGCCCTGCGCGAAGCCCTGTCGATGTTGATCGACAGCAAGGCGACGCCGATTCCGATTGTCGAGAAAGCCTATGGCATCCACGTCGCAATGCTGGCGGACCGCGGCCTGATCGACAACGCCAGCTTCATCCTCGTGGTGCGCGCCGATATCCCCAGCGAAACCCTGCGCGGGCGCTTCGCCCAGCAGAGCAAGGTCGGTTCGGTGGAGCACATCCGCGATCTGGTCAACCTGCAACTGCCGGGCATCGGCCTGCTGCCGCTGCCGGTGGCGCCACGGCAGATTCCGTTCCATGCCGGCTCCACCTACTACGAACTCGACCGGGGCAGCGAGCACTGGAAACAGCTGCAGAACTCCGGCGGTTTCGCCTTCCATGTCGCCGGCGATTTTCCCGGCTTGAACCTGGCCTTCTGGGCAATCCGAGGATAAGCCGCGATGAATGCCAACGATGATCTGTCGGGCCAGCCCTTGCCCGCCAACGACCGTACCCAGTTTATGCCGCGCCCCGGTGGTCGGGCGCCTGAGCCTGCCCGTGCCGAACCGGCGGCCCCGCTGTCGGTGCCGGCCGCGCCGCTGCCGATCGGCCAGTCCCAAGGCCTGAACCCGCTGGAGAGCGCTGCCGGTCCTTTGCTGGCGCTGTTGACGCGTCTGCGCAACACCATCGCCCATCCGGCGCCGGCCAGCCTGCGGGCGCAATTGCTGGCTTATCTGCGCCAGTTCGAAGAGCGTGCCGAAGGTGCCGGTATGGCCCGCAACGAGGTGCTGCTGGCGCGTTACGCGCTGTGCACCGCCCTCGACGAAGCGGTGCTGAGCACGCCTTGGGGCAGTGCCGGCGACTGGGGCAAGCAGAGTCTGCTGATCACCGTGCACAACGAAGCCTGGGGTGGCGAGAAGGTTTTCCAGTTGCTCGACCATTGCCTGCAAAGTCCGCGCGAACGCCTGTATCTGCTGGAGCTGTTGTACCTGTGCATCTGCCTCGGATTCGAAGGCCGCTACCGGGTGATGATCGACGGTCGCAGCCAGCTCGATGCCCTGCGCGAGCGCACCAGCGCGGCGATCCGCAGTGCCCGTGGCGAATATGAGCGCGAGCTGTCGCCGCATTGGCGCGGCCTGACGGTGGTGCGGGATCGCCTGAGCCAGTTCATGCCGCCCTGGGTCGGTATCGCCGTCGGCCTGGCGCTGTTGCTGGTCCTGCTGTTCGGCCTGCGCCTGAAGCTGGCCGCCGACGCCGAGCCGGTGTTTCGCAATATCCATGCCCTGGGCGAGATCCCGGTGCAGACCATCGACCGTCCGGTGATCCAGCCCAAGGTGGTGGAACGGCCACGCCTGGCCGGTTTCCTCGCCGATGACATCAAGGCCGGCAAGGTCGCCGTGGAAGACAAGGTCGACCGCTCGGTGGTGACGATTCGCGGCGACGAACTCTTCGCTTCGGCCAGTTCCAGCATTGTCGACGACTACCAGCCGCTGATGCTGCGCATCGCCGATGCCATTCGCAACGTGAAAGGCCAGGTGCGGATCACCGGGCACAGCGACAACCGGCCCATCGCCACCCTGCGTTTCCCGTCCAACTGGGCATTGTCCCAGGCCCGGGCCGAGCAGGTGCTGCAGATCCTCGCGGCGAAAACCGGCACGCCTGCACGCTTCAGCGCCGAAGGGCGTAGCGACACCGAGCCGCTGGCTTCGAACGCCACGGCCGAGGGCCGGGCGAAGAATCGTCGGGTGGAAATCACAGTCTTGGCGGAGGGCGTCGAGTGAAGGCGTTTTTCAGTTTTGTCGTTCGCTGGGTGATTCCGCTGTTGGGGCTGATCGCCCTGAGCCTGATCATCTGGTTTGTCGGTCCGCTGCTGGAAGTGCTGGTGCCGGAAGGTCGGCGCTGGACGCTGATCATCCTGATCTTCGCGGTGTGGATCGCTTACCGCGTGTTCCGTCTGATCCAGGCCCGGCGCCAGGCCGCCAAGGTCATGCAGAGCCTGGCCGCGGAGACCCCGCCGGACCCCGCCAGTGTTGCCACCGCCGAAGAGCTGGCGACCCTGCGCCAGCGCATGGCCGAGGCCCTGGCGCTGCTCAAGAAAGCCAAGCTCGGCGGTGACGAACGTCGCAACCTCTACGAGCTGCCGTGGTACGTGATCATCGGCCCGCCGGGTTCGGGCAAGACCACCGCGCTGGTCAACTCCGGGCTGCATTTCCCCTTGGCCGCGCAGTTCGGCGCCGGGGCCATTCGCGGTGTCGGCGGTACGCGCAACTGCGACTGGTGGTTCACCGACGAAGCCGTGCTGCTGGATACCGCCGGCCGCTACACCACCCAGGACAGCCATGCCCAGGTGGACAAGGCGGCCTGGCTGGGTTTTCTCGGCCTGCTGAAAACCCAGCGTCCGCGGCGTCCCATCGACGGCGCCTTTATCGCCATCAGCCTGTCGGACCTGCTGCTCAGCACCGAGGCCGAGCGGGCCGCCCATGCCACGGCGATCCGCGCCCGTATCCAGGAGTTGTACACCCAGCTCGGTGTACGTTTCCCGATCTACCTGATGCTGACCAAGCTCGACCTGGTGCCAGGGTTCATGGAGTTCTTCGATGGCCTGAGCAAGGAAGAGCGGGCCCAGGTCTGGGGCATGACCTTCGACCTGGACGACGGCAAGAACGCCGCCGGTCCGCTGGCGAGTTTTCAAAAAGAGTTTGCCGGGCTCGAGCAGCGCCTCAATGCGCGGCTGGTGGAGCGTCTGCAACAGGAACGCGACCCGGCGCGGCGCGACCTGATCTACGGTTTCCCCCAGCAGTTCGGCGCGTTGAAGACCTGTCTGCAGGATTTCCTCGACGGCGTGTTCAAGCCCAATGCCTATGAAGATCGCGCCTTGCTGCGCGGGGTGTACTTCACCAGCGGCACCCAGGAAGGCAGCCCCATCGACCGCCTGATCGGCGCCATGGCCCAGAGCATGAACCTCGACCGCCAACAGCTGGCGCGCCAGAGCGGCAGCGGGCGCAGCTACTTTATCGAGAAGCTGTTCACCGCCGTGGCCTTCGCCGAGCGCGGGCTGGTGGGGGTCAACCCCAAGGTCGAACAGCGGCGCAAATGGTTGGCCCGTGGGGTGCTGGCGACCACGGTCGCTGTGGTGCTGGTGGTCGGTACGCTGTGGTGGGTGAGTTTCCGCGCCAACGAGGCCTATATCACCCAGGTCGACCAGAAGGTCGCGCCCCTGGGCCAGAGCGTGCAGGAACTCAGCCCGGCGCAACGCGATGTGCTGGCGGTGCTGCCGTTGCTCAATGCGGTCAAGCACCTGGCCGGCGATGCGCCAAACTGGGCCGAAGGCCTGGGCCTGTACCAGGGCGATATGCTCGAAGCCGAGTCCGCCAGCGTCTATCGCAAGTTGCTGATCGCGGTGTTCGCACCGCGCCTGCTGACCCGGGTCGAAGAACAACTGCACGGCGGCGGCAATTCGGACTTCCTCTACGAAGGCCTGAAAGCCTACCTGATGCTGGCCGACAACGAGCATTACGACCCGCAGTTCATCAAGGCCTGGATCGCCCTCGACTGGGACCGCAGCCTGCCACGGGATCTGCCGCCGGAGCAGCGCGTCGCTCTCGGTGAGCATCTGCAAGCCTTGTTCGAACGCCGTCCACCGAATGCCCGGCTGGACGAACGGCTGATCGACGACCTGCGCCGCCAACTGCAACAACTGCCAGTGGCGCAACGGGTCTATGACCGGGTCAAACGCCAGAAGCTGCCGGAAGGTGTGCCGGATTTCCGTCTGAACGAGGCCGCCGGGCGGGATGCGGCGCTGGTGTTCAGTCGCAAGAGCGGCAAGCCCCTGGGCGATCCCCTGAGCGGCTTCTTCACTGCCAAGGGTTATCGCCAGGCCTTTCTGCTGACCAGCCTGAACCAGGCCAATACCGTTGCCGAAGAGCAATGGGTATTGGGCCGCGACCCGGCTGAACAGCAGAATGTCGCCAGCCTGGCGGCGGATGTGCGGCGCCTGTATTTCCAGGACTACCTGCGCCAGTGGGATGCCTTGCTCGCCGATATCGACTTCGTGCCCATCACCAGCGTGGCCCAGGCCTCGGATGTGCTGCGGGTGATTTCCGGTCCGACCTCGCCGCTGAAAAAGCTGCTGGTGGCGGTGGCCAAGGAAACTGATCTGCAACAGGACGAGCGTCTGCTGGCGGCCCAGGGCAAGCCGGTCGCGGGCAATGTCGATCAACTCAAGCAGCGCCTCGGTTCCCTGCTCGGTCAGGAACAGGCGACGGGCAATGCTGCGCCGGTGGAGACGCAAGACCCGGTGAGTGCGCACTTCGCCGAACTCAATGCCCTGGTCAACAAGGGTGAAGGCGAGCCGGCGGCCATCGATGCCTTGCTGGCGGACCTGAATGCGCTCTACGTGCAGGTCAGCGCCATGTCCGGTGCCAGTGGCGATGCCCTGCTCGGTGAGGCGAAGAACCAGGCCTCGGCTGCCGCCACGCGGGTCAGCCTGAATGCCGAACGCCAGCCACCGCTGGTCCAGGGGCTGGTCAAGTCGGTGGTTACTTCCACCACCAACAGCATGATGGGCGGGGTGCGCAATCAACTGAACGCGGCCTGGACCAGCGAAGTGGTCAACGTCTACCGACAATCCCTCAGCGGCCGTTATCCGCTGGCGCCCGGCAGTGCCCGGGATGCGACGCTGGAGGACTTCGGCCTGTTCTTCGGCGTTGGCGGGGTGATGGACAACTACTTCCGCAAGTATCTGCAGCCCTATGTCGACACCTCGGCGACCCCTTGGCGCTGGCAGCCGGGGGCAGCGCAGAAACTCGGGATTGCCCCTGGTGTGTTGCAGACCTTTCAACGCGCGGCAGCGATTCGCGATGCGTTTTTCCGCTCGGGCGGTACCCAGCCGACCGTACGTTTCGAACTCAAGCCGGTGGCGATGGATGCGTCCATCACCCAGTTCCAGCTTGAACTCGACGGCCAGCAGGTCGGTTATGACCACGGCCCGAGCCGGCCGGTGGCGATGCAATGGCCGAACCCCGGCAGCGTCGGCGTGGTGCGCCTGTCGATCACGCCGCCGTCGGCCAGCGGGCGCTCCGGGATCACCCTCGACGGGCCCTGGGCCTGGTTCCGCCTGCTGGAGCAATCGGACTTGGTGGCCGGCAACGCGCCGGATCGTTTCAACCTGCGCTTGCGGGTGGATGGCGCCAGCATCTCCTACGAGTTGCGCGCCAGCAGTGCCTTCAATCCCTTCAAGAGCCGCGTGCTCAATGGCTTCAGCCTGCCGGAGCGGTTATGACAACGGTGGGTTTCTACGGCAAGCTGGCCAGTCGCGGCGATTTTGTCAGTCGCGGTTTGCCGCAGAGCTTTATCCAGCCCTGGGATGCCTGGCTGGCCTCGGGCTTGCTCGCCAGCCAGCAGCAACTCGGTGCTGACTGGTTGGGTGTGTACCTGGTCAGCCCGCTCTGGCGTTTTGTGCTGGCGCCGGGCGTCTGCGGGCCGGACGCGGTGGCCGGGGTGTTGATGCCGAGCATCGACCGGGTCGGCCGCTATTTTCCACTGACCGTGGCCGTGGCCCTCGATTCCGAGCACGCCCTGGCGGCGGTGGTCGGCGGCGCGGATGCCTGGTTCGAACGGGCCGAAGCCCTGTTGCTGGCGACACTGGAGGAAGACGCCGGTTTCGAGGCTTTCGACCAGGGTGTCCAGGACCTGGGTGGCCTACCGTTCGCCAACAAGGCACCGAGCAGCGAGTTCGCCGGCCTGCAACGCTTTGCCGCGCTCGACGCAGCGAGCCGCGCCAGCGCCCTGGCCGAACAGGCCTGTGTCGGCAGCAGCCTCTGGTGGGGACGTGGTTCGCAGCGGATCGAGGCCGGCCTGATGCGCTGCGCGGGCCTGCCGGCGACCGCCGATTTCGGCAGTTTCCTTTTGGGCAGGGGGGCGTCGATCTAAATGGCACAGACACCTGCAATCACTTACCAGTCGGCCAGCTACAGTCATGTCGGCATGGTCCGCCAGATCAACGAAGACGCCTTCCTGGAGCTGCCCGGCGCCGGGCTCTGGGTAGTGGCCGACGGCATGGGCGGGCACGCGGCGGGGGACTACGTCAGCAGCCTGATCGTCGACACCCTGCGGCGCATCCCGCCCTCGGACGCCCTGGGGCTCTACACCTCGGCCTTGCGTTCGCGCCTGGCCGAGGTCAATGCCGCCGTGCGCGAGGAAACCGCCCACCGTGGCGTGGCGATGATGGGCAGCACCGTGGTGTTGTTGGCGGTACGTGGGGCCGAAGGCGTGTGCCTGTGGGCCGGCGACAGTCGCCTGTATCGCCTGCGTGACGGCCAGTTGGAGAGCATTTCCCGCGATCACAGCTATGTCCAGGACCTGCAGGACAGCGGCCTGCTCAGCGAGGCCGAGGCGCGGGTGCACCCACGAGCAAACATCGTCACCCGGGCGATTGGCGTGGAGGCGCAAGTGGAGTTGTCGATGGTGCCGTTCCAGGTACTGCCCGGCGACACCTACCTGCTGTGCAGCGACGGCTTGAACAAGACCGCCGAAGACGCCGAGATCCGCGACGTGCTGGCCCATGCCGACCCCTATGACGTGGTCCGCAGCCTGGTGCACCTGGGCCTGACCCGGGGCGCCCCCGACAACATCACGGCGATTGTCGTCAAAGCCACCTGAAGACCCCCGACACCATGGACATTCTGATTCCCGGATTCGATATAGGCGAGGAGATTGGCGAAGGCGCCATGGCAACCGTCTATCTGGCGACCCAACGGTCGCTGGAGCGCAAGGTGGCGCTGAAAGTGATGGCGGCCGCCCTGGCCGCCGACCCGACCTTCTGCGAGCGTTTCCTGCGCGAAGGCCGGACCCTGGCGCGGCTGTCGCATCCGAACACCGTGACCATCCACGATATCGGCAATGTCGGCGAGCTGTATTACATGGCCATGGAATACCTGCCCAACGGCACGCTCAAGGAGCGGATCGCGGCGGGGCTGAGCCCTGAGCAGGGTTTGGCATATGTCCGCCAGATCGCCTCGGCCCTGGGCTATGCCCATGCCCAGGGGCTGGTGCACCGCGATGTGAAGCCGGCCAACATCCTCTTTCGCGCCGACGGTACCGCGGTGCTCTCGGACTTCGGCATCGCCAAGTCGCTGGATGATCGCACCCAGTTCACCCAGGCCGGGTTTGCCGTGGGTACGCCGAGCTATATGAGCCCGGAACAGGCCCGGGGCCAGGACCTCGACGGGCGTTCCGACCTGTATGCGCTGGGGGTGGTGCTCTATGAAATCCTCGTCGGCAAGTTGCCCTATATCGGCACCGATGCACTGTCCACGGCCTTGGCGCACCTGACCGAGCCGCTGCCGGAGTTGCCGCTGCAGCATGGGCGCTACCAGGAAGTCCTGCGCCAGCTGTTGGCCAAGGACCCGGCGGAGCGTTTCGCGGATGCGGCGGCCCTGCTGCGGGCGCTGGATAACCTCCCGGCGGAAAATCTTGATGCCACTCTGCTCCAGCCGTTGGCGATTGTGCCGCCGACTCCGACTGCACCACCCGCCAGCGACCTGGGCGGACTGACACCGGTGTCGATCGAGATTCCCACTGTGCCCCCGACACCTGCGCCGCCACCAAGACCCGCGGCTACGCCGGTGCTCGACCGTTCCGCCGAGTCCGGACAACGGCGTGGCCCGGTGCTGACGCTGGTCGCCGTGGCGGTAGCCGCCGCCCTTGGTTTGGCGGGCGCCGGTTACTGGTGGTTGGGGCGTGACAGCCATCCCGCGACGCCGAGCACAGCGGCGCAGCCACCGGCAAAAACACCGTCGGTGCTGAATCCGCCACCGGCTTCGAACCCGCTGCCGGCCCAGCCACCTGGCGTGACCCAAGCCGTGGCGGCGGATCTCGACGGCGGCCAGCGCCCCTTGTTGATGGCCGGCAAGAAGACCCTGTTCCAGCGGGTCCTGAGCAAGCCCGGGGCGAGTTTTGCCAGCGAGCCGGGGGCCAAGCCGGACAAGCCGCTGCCGGCGTTCTCGGTGCTCTATGTCTACCAGCGCAAGACTGTCGACGGCAGCGCCTGGCTGCGGGTCGGTGCCGCCACTGACGGTCGCAGCGAAGGCTGGTTGCCCCAGGATGCGGTCAGCGACTGGAAGCAGAGCCTGGTGCTGAAATTTACCGAGCGTTCCGGGCGTTCGCCGGTGATGTTCCTGCGCGACGCCGCCGATATCGACAAGCTGCTGGCCAATCCTTCGGCGGCGAAGAACCTGTTGCTCAATGCACAGAAAAATCCCCAGGATGACCAGCGCGTCCTGGCCCTGGAGCCGGCCGCCAGCGCGGTGCCGCAGAACCAGTTCTACCTGCTGCCGATTTTCGATTCCCGCGAAAGCCTGGATGAAAACGGCCAGCCGGTGCAGTTGCTCAATGTCGCCTCCATCGACCCCGGCAGCACGCCGAAAGCCGTCGGCAACGGTACCGTGCCGGCCGTCGCGGCCGACACCTTCCGCACCGCCATCGTGCTGGTGGTGGACACCACGGAGTCGATGCAACCCTATATCGATCAGGTCCGCGACGTGGTCCACGAGCTGCAAAGCCAGATTGCCCAGCGTGGCGAGCTGGACAGCGTGAGCTTCGGCCTGATCGGCTTTCGCAACAATATCCAGAAGACCCCGGGCCTGCAGTACCTGACCAAGACCCTGGTGACCCTCGACCAGGGCCGCGATCCCGAGCGCTTCCTGGAGTTGGCGCGGGATGTGAAGGCGTCGACGATCTCCAGTCACTCGTTCAACGAGGACTCCTTCGCCGGGGTCATGCAGGCGGTCGACGGCATGGACTGGTCGGGCTACGGCGGCCGGCTGATCCTGCTGGTCACCGACGCCGGTTCGTTGCGCAAGAACGATCCCTACAGCAGCACCAAAATGAACGAAGCGGAGATCCGCCAGGCCGCGCTCGGCAAGCAGATCAAGATCTATGCGCTGCATCTGCGCAGCGATGCCGGGAAAAAGAACCATGCCTTCGCCGAGCAGCAGTACCGCACCCTGACCGCCGACGCCAACCCGCAGATCGGCGATTTGTATATCCCGGTCCAGGGCGGCGACGTGCACAAGCTGGGCGAGCGGGTCGGCGAGATCGGTTCGGTGTTCGCCAACCTGGTGCACCAGGTGCGCGGCAACCAGACCCAGGCCGTGCCGCTGCTGGCCGCTTCGCCGAGCCTGGCGGACAAGACGGCGGCCATCGGTTATGCCATGCACATGGATTTCCTCGGCCACAAGGCCGCCAGCCAGGCACCGCAACTGGTCAGCGCCTGGACCGCCGACCGCGACCTGACCAACCCGGCGCTACCGGCGTTCCAGGTCTGCGTGATGCTGACCAAACTGCAACTCAACGAGCTGCAACAGTCGCTGAAACTGATCGTCGACGCGGCGCGCAAGACCCAGACCTCGCCCAAGGATTTCTTCCAGGAAATCGCCAGTGCCAGTGCTTACATGAGCCGCGATCCGCAGGCCCTGCGCAAGGGCGGCAACCTGGCCGACGGCGGCCTGCTCGGCGAGTACCTGGAAGGCCTGCCGTACCGCAGCAAGTCGCTGAACATGACCCAGGACCTGTGGCTGTCGCTGAGCGTGGCCGAACAGGAAGACTTTATCGACGAACTGGACTCGAAGATCCGCCTCTACGAAACCTTCCACAACGATGTGGCCAATTGGGTCCGGTTCGGCGATGCCGAGCCGGGTGATGCGCTGTACCGCGTACCGTTGTCGACGTTGCCGTGATGATCAGTCTGCGAGAAGTGCGCAAGACGCGGGGCGAAGGCGCCCAGCGTTACAGCCTGGAGGTGCCGCGCCTGAGCCTGGCGCCCGGCGCGCAGTGGGCGGTGGTCGGGCCCAGCGGTTGCGGCAAGAGCACCTTGCTCGACCTGCTGGCGCTGGTGTTGGCGCCGGACCGGGCGGGGTTGTTTGCCTTCGACGATTCGGCGGGTGCGCAGGATATTGCCGCGCTCTGGCGTCAGGGCCAGCACGATCGCCTGGCGGACCTGCGCAGCCGAAAGCTCGGCTATGTGCTGCAGACCGGCGGCCTGCTGGGGTTTCTCGATGTGCGCGGGAATATCGCCTTGTCGCGTCGGCTTCTGGGGATGAAGGAGGACGGCAGCGTCCAGCGGCTCGCCGAGCAACTGGAAATCGCCGATCAACTGGACAAGAAGCCCCAGGCGCTTTCAGTAGGCCAGCGCCAGCGGGTCAGTTGTGCCCGGGCCCTGGCCCATGGCCCACGGCTGCTGTTGGCCGATGAGCCGACGGCAGCCCTCGATCCGCTGAATGCCGGACGGGTCATGCAGTTGTTGCTGAACCAGGCTCGGGAGCAGGGCGCCTGTTGCGTTATCGCGACCCATGACGAAGCCCTGGTGCGCGACCTCGGCGTGCCGGTATTGCGGATTGCCTGCCAGCGCGATGGCGACGGTGGTGTGACGGCGATCCTGGAGCAGACGCCATGACCCGCGCCGCCCTGATCGCCGGCCTGGCCTGGCAGGACTATCGCACCGACTGGCGGCTGTCGGCCTGTGCGGTGCTGGCCCTGGTGGCGGTGATCGCGCCGTTGCTGGTGCTGTTCGGCCTCAAGTTCGGCCTGGTCAGCAGCCTCACCGAACGCCTGGAGCGCGACCCGACGGTGCGCGAGATCATTCCCCTCGGCGGCGGGCGTTTCAGTGCGGCGTTTATCGCCGGGCTGGGGCAGCGTGAAGACGTCGCCTTTGCCTTGCCGCGAACCCGGCAGATCGCCGCGACCGCCGATCTTTCGACCAGCGGCCAGGGGCCGGTGGTCAATGTGGAAATGCTGCCCACCGCCGAGGGCGATCCCTTGCTCGGCGCCTTGCCCGCGCCGGTCGGCCTGGCGGCGATGCTGCTCAGCCAGACGGCGGCGGAGAAGCTCGGGGTGAAGGCCGGCGACTGGTTGCAGGTGTCTTTCGGCCGGCAGGTGGCCGGTCGCCTGGAAAGCCGCCACACACAGATTCAGGTGCAGGCGGTGTTGCCGCTGGAGGCCTTCGAGCGTGATGCGTTGTTCGCCCCGCTGGGTCTGCTGGAGGCCGCCGAGGATTATCGCGACGGCCTTGGCGTGCCGGTGCTTGGCTGGGCCGGGGAACCGGCGGGCACCGCCGCGCAACGGGTCTATCCGGGGTTTCGCCTGTATGCCCGCGGGCTGACCGATGTCGAGCCGCTGCGACGTTATTTCGCCGAGCGCAACCTGCTGGTCTCGACCCAGGCCCAGACCATTGCCCAGGTGCAATCCCTGAGCCGCAACCTCGGCATCGTGTTCTGGGTCATCGCTGCATTGGCCCTGGCCGGTGCCTTCGCGGCGCTCTTCGCCGGCGCCCTGGCGGCGGTCGAGCGCAAGCGCCGCGAGCTGTCGGTGTTGCGTCTGCTCGGGCTCGGCACCCGCGCACTGCTGCTGTTCGTGGTGCTGCAAGCGCTGTACAGCGGCCTGTTTGCGGTACTGCTCAGTGACGTGCTCTACGGCGTGGCGGAGTGGGGCCTGAACCTTTTGTTCGTACAGGCGGCCGGCGAGTACGCCAGCCGCCTGTTGTTGCCGCACTACCTGCTGGCACTTTTCAGCGTGTTGGCGGTCTGTGCTCTGGCTGCCGCCCTGGGGGGCTGGCGCGTGGCGCGGATAGAAGCTTCGGAAGGAATCAGAGATGTATAAGTTGCGCGGCGCGGCCCTGGCGGTTCTCATCGCTTCCCTGTGCCTGGGGGCCTGGGCGCGGGCCGATGAGGACAGCGAAAAACTCGACAACCCCAAGCCCCTGGCCGATGACATCAGCCTGCCGCTGCCCTGCGAGGGCGAGATGGTGTTTCGCGCGGTCTATGTATTGGCGCGCGGCACCCTCGATGACCGTGAGATCAGCCTCGGCTATCCCTTCAGCGAGGATGAACCGGGCTACAAGCAGTCGTTTATTTCCGGCTATCGCCGCGACTTTATCAACGGTCAGTTCACCCTCAAGGACCTGCCCGGCGCCTGGCAGAAATCCATTGCCCCGACCCTGCCGAAGACCGACGCCGACTCGCCGCTCAAGCCGATGTTCTATTTCATCGGCAAGTACCCGGTCACGGCGCGCCAGTACGCCCTGGTGATGGCCCAGGCACAAGCCCTGGCCAGCGGCGAGCCGGCACCGGTCTGCGATGCGCCGAGCGGCGTGGCCGGGCGCCTGCCCAAGGTCAAGGTCTCGCGTTTTGACGCCGAGCGTTTCTCGGCGGTCTACAGCGCCTGGTTGATGAAGTATCACCGCGACCTGCTGCCGGTCAGCGGCCGTGGCTCGTCGGCTGACGACGGTGGCCTGGGCTTTGTCCGCCTGCCCACCGAAGTCGAGTGGGAGTTCGCTGCCCGTGGCGCCCAGGCGGTCAGTCGCCAGGACCTGGAAGGCCGCCTGTTTCCACGACGGGCGCCGGGGAGCGACAGCGACGGGCCGCTGTCCGACTACGCGGTGTTCAACCAGGTGGCCGGCGGCACCGGCCAGGCGGCGCGGCTGATGCCGATCGGCACCAAGCTGCCCAATCCCATCGGTATGTTCGACGTGATCGGCAACGCCGCGCAGATGGTCCAGGAATCCTTCCAGCTGGTGCATGCCGGACGCCGCCAGGGCACCTACGGCGGTTTTGTGGTCAAGGGCGGTAACTACCTGGAAGGCGAGGGCACGTTGTTTACCGGCATGCGCCGCGAGTACCCGCTGTTCGCCGCCGACGGCACCGAGCAGAGCAACGAGACCACCGGTTTCCGCGTGGCCGTCGGCGCGCTCTCGGCGCCGCGCTCGCGCTACAAGGAGCTGTTCAGCCAATGGCAGCAGGAAGGCCGGCTGGCGTCCCTGACCGACGCCATCGACGACGCCCAGGACCCGACCAAGCGCCTGGACGGGATCATCTCCGCCAGCACCGACCCGAAGCTGCAAGCCGAGCTGGGGCTGGTCAACGAAGAGCTCAAGCGCAACGTTTCGTTGATCGCCCGCCAGCGGGAAGAGGCGGCCGGCAACCTGATCCAGTCGGCGGCCCTGGTGGCCGAGACCGTGAATAACTACAACATTCGCCTGACCAACCTGAAGAAGAGCCACCAGCAGGCCGTCGACGCCAAGGACGAGGCCGCCGCCAAACTGTTCGCCGGGGCCATCGAGAACGGCACCAGCGCCTTGGACGGCGCGGTGGCGATCTATATCGACAACCTGGCAACGGCCACGCGCTACACCGATGCGGTGATCCAGGCGCAGTTCCAGCGGGTCAAGGAAGAACTCAATCGCAAACCCGTGCTCGGCAACAGCCTGGTCGCACGGGCCACCTTGTTCGTTCGTCATGTCGGGGATTACCGCAAGCAACAGCGGGCCGATCCGGCGGCGATCTTGAAAGCGTTACTCGCATCGACCGCCCAGCAGCCATGAGCGGTCGGTATCCGGCGAGTGTAGAGGGGACTCGGACGGCAGGGTGCCGTACCGGGCAAGTCAAAACCAAAAAAGGGAAATAAACATGATCTTCTCCAGCAAACCCCTTGTTTCGACCTCCAAGTGCCGTGCCGCGCTGTGGGTTGCCGCCGGATTCAGCACCGTGCTGATGGGCGGTTGCGCCACTTCACCAACCTCGAAAGTCGGCGCGACCACCAAGGTCGAGTTCTACCCGACCTGCTACGAGCCGGTGCAGCACCTGCGTGCGACTGACTCGGACATGACCAAGTCGATCGCCACCGGCGCGGTGATCGGTGCGTTGGGCGGTGCCGCTCTCGGCGCGCTGACCGGCGACGACTCGGCCAAGCGTGGCCGCAATGCCGCCATCGGTGCGGCCGGCGGTGCCCTCGCGGGCGGCGCGGCGGGTTACTACACCGAGAAGCAGAAGCAGATCACCGATGACAACCAGCGCATCGGCTCCTATGCCCAGGACATCAACAAAAGTGCCGCCGACATGGACCGCAACACGGCCTATGCCAAGGCGTCGCAGAGCTGCTACCAGCGTGAGTTCGCCAACCTGGTGTCGGCACGCAAGGCCAAGACCGTCGGCGACGCCGAAGGTCGCAAGCGCCTGGCGGAAATCGTTTCGGGCCTGAAAGAGTCCAATGACCTGATCGTCGCCGTGAACGGGCGTTCGGCCGAAGACCTGAACAACTACACCCAGGCCTATGAGCAGGATCTGCGTCAGGTCGGTGTGCAGCGTACCGACGTGGTCACCGTGGCGACCGCCGACAGCAACCCGGTCGTGCCGACCACCACCAAGGGCAAGAAGGTGAAAGTGGCGAAGAAGGCGGCGCTGCCGGTCGTGCCTAAGGAAGCGGTCGCCACCGAGAAGACCCTCCAGGACGCCAACGCCAAGAAAGCCGTCAGCCAGGACGTGGCCACCAGCGGTCAGTCCCAGGTCAACAGCATGTGCAAGAACCCGGACCTGGGCGACTGGGCACCGGTGCCTTGCCCGAACGCCTAAGCGACGGATCGTCTGACAATTTGTCGGTATAAGCGTTAAACGCCTGCCGATCTCCCGGGTAAAACGGGAGATCGGTGGCGTTCTTCAGGTAAAGCGCTACACTGCGCCGGCCGTTAATCTTTTCTGCCGAGGCTGTGTGCATGAAATTTCGTTTTCTTCTCTGGGCACTGGGTCTGTTGATGGCCCGGGCCAGCCGTAAAAACCCCGCCTTCCAGCAGCAACTGGCCGACAAGGCCCTGGTGTTCCAGCTGCAGACGCTCGACGGCAAGGTTGCCCGTCACTTTATCGTCAAGGATCAGCGCATCAGCAGCCGCTCCGGGACTTATCCGGAGCCTGCGTTTGCGATTGCCTTCAAGGATGCCGCCTATGGCTTCGCCACGCTGCAGGCGAAGAACAAGCAACTGGCGTTCATGACGGGGATTCAGGACAAGTCGATCCAGATCAAGGGCAATCCGGCGTTGGTGATGTGGTTCCAGGGCTTGATGAAGTACCTTAAGCCGCGGAAGAAAAAAGCCTGAGTCGGCTCTGATTTTCACCACATGGCTGGAAATCGGCGCCGAATTGTAGGGGTAGGGCTTGTCGGGACGCTGCACCGCCGCGAAGCTTTTGGCGGCCTCAAGGGCCTCTTCGCTGGCAAGCCAGGCTCCTACAGTTCCGTGTCGTTCGCACAATTTGTGATCGGCGCTGAAACTGTAGGAGCAAGCTTGCTCGCGATAGCGGTGTTCCAGACTCCGCTTTATCCCTGGCTGAACTGCGAAGCCAGTTCGCGCAACAGCACTTCGGCTTCCAGCACCTTGTTCACCACATCGTCGGCCTTGTCGCGGGACAGCCCCAGGCGTTCCAGCAAGGCATCCGGAATCTCTTCATCCGGGCCCGAGCCGATATTGCGGCTGCGCAGCAGGCGTACCGACAGGCACACCAGGTTCGGATAGGCGGCATAGTCGCCGTCGTAGCCCGGATCGTGCTGGAAGCGCAGCGCGGTGGACAGCTCCTCCGGCATATCCCAGTAACGCATCAGCCAGGCACCGATCTGCTCGCGGCTGATACCCAGCAAATGCTGCTCGATATAGCTGTGGCACAGGTGCGGATTGACCTCCAGGTGCCGGCAGATCAGCGAGAAATGCGGCGGGAAGACGTGGGCCAGCAGCAGGTAGCCGAAGTTGTGCAGCAAGCCGGCCAGGTAGGTCAGGCCCGCTTCCGGGCGCTGGGCGCGGGGCATGGCGCGGGTCAGGCCTTCGATCACCGCGGCGGTGTAGATCGATTGCTGCCAGTAAGGCGTGCTGTGTTGCGGGTGGTCCTTGGGCAGGCTCAGGGTCTTGCCCAGGGCCAGGCCCAGCGCCAGGTTGATCACCAGGTCGAAACCGAGCACGCGGACAATCGCATCTTCCACCGAGCGGATCTTGCCTGGCGAGGCGTAGTAGGGCGAGGCCGCCCAACTCACGACCTGGGCCGCCAGCGACGGGTCTGTTTCGACCACGCCGGTGATGTCGTCGATGGTCGCGTCGGGGTCGACCCGCAGCTTGATGATCTTTTGTGCGGTTTCCGCCAGGGGCGGAATCTCGATGGTCGCTTCCAGGCGCTGCTGGATCCGCCGCGCGGTGAAGGCTTGCACGGCCTGGGTGATTTCCTCGCGGTCATCATGAGGGCGGTCGAGGTTGGGGCGGATACTGGATACGGCTTCGCCGAAACTGGCGGCGCTGGCCTTGCTCAGCATGCCCTTGAAGTCGTCGCTGGAAATTTCCAGCAGCAGGCCGGCTTCACCGGAGTCGATCAGCAGGCTCGGTACACGCAGCAGTTGCTCTTCGTACAGGCACGGCGAACTGGTCAGTCCGGGCAGGCCCGGCAGCAGATGCAGGTTGTGTTTGCCGAGCATGCGTTCCATGCGTTCGGTGGGCACCGCCGTCAGGCGCCGGCCGGTCAATTCGGTCAGGCGGTTGAGGTCGAGCAGTTGGTCCTGGGGAAACAGGACCATCAGTGCACCGACTGCATCGTCGAGCAGCACGGCCTGGACCTTGCGCGCGGCCGGCAGACCAGGGTGGTCCAGGACTTCGCTATAGCGGATGGCGAGCTTGTCGAGCAGCAGCCGGACCACAGACGGGGTGTGCGGGGTTGCATCGATGAGGGCAACTTCTGTCATGGTCTGTATCCGGGTTCCTACAATTTTCCCAGTATAACCAGCTTGGCCGTCCTAATGGTCTATAAACTGTGAGGTCTATCACACTTGGCCGTATTGCTGGCCATGGCGCAGCCAGCGGTCGAGCAGCGGGCTGACATGCTGCGGCCAGCGTGCCATCAGGGCTTGCGCGGCATCGCGGACCGCCGGCAGCAGATCGGCGTCGCGCATCAGGTCGGCGACCTTGAATTGCAGGAGCCCGGTCTGGCGGGTGCCGAGCATTTCCCCGGGACCGCGCAGCTCCAGATCCTTCTCGGCGATGATGAAGCCGTCGTTGGTCTCGCGCATGATCCCCAGGCGTTGGCGACCGATCTGTGACAGCGGCGGATGGTAGAGCAGCACGCAGTGGCTGGCGGCGCTGCCCCGGCCGACCCGGCCACGCAGCTGGTGCAGTTGCGCCAGGCCCAGGCGCTCGGGGTTCTCGATGATCATCAGGCTGGCATTGGGCACGTCGACACCGACTTCGATCACCGTGGTTGCCACCAGCAGTTGCAGGGCGCCGGCCTTGAATTCAGCCATCACCGCCGCCTTTTCCGCCGGTTTCATACGTCCGTGGATCAAGCCGACGCGCAGTTCGCCGAGGGCTGCGGTGAGCTCTTCGAAGGTGGTTTCGGCGGCCTGGCAGGTGAGTTCCTCGGATTCCTCGATCAGTGTGCAGACCCAATAGGCCTGGCGGCCTTCGGCACAGGCGGCACGCACCCGTTCCACCACTTCGAAGCGCCGGCTGTCGGTCACCAGCACGGTGTTCACCGGCGTGCGGCCTGGCGGCAGTTCGTCGAGGATCGAGGTGTCGAGGTCGGCATAGGCGCTCATGGCCAAGGTCCGCGGGATTGGCGTGGCGGTCATGATCAACTGGTGCGGGCACATCCGTCCGCCGACGCCTTTCTGGCGCAGGGCCAGGCGTTGCTGGACGCCGAAGCGGTGCTGTTCGTCGATGATCACCAGGGCCAGGTTCTTGAACTGCACTTCGTCCTGGAACAGCGCGTGGGTGCCGACCACCATCGGCGTGCCGCCAGCGATCTGCTCCAGGGCGGCGACCCGGGCCTTGCCCTTGAGCTTGCCAGCCAGCCAGGCGGTTTCGATGCCCAGCGGTGCCAGCCAGCGCTGGAAGTTGATGAAGTGTTGTTCGGCCAGGATCTCGGTCGGTGCCATCAATGCCACCTGGTAGCCGGCTTCCAGGGCCTGCAAGGCGGCGAGGGCGGCGACCACGGTCTTGCCGGCGCCGACGTCGCCCTGGATCAGCCGCAGCATCGGCTCCGGCTGGCTGAGGTCATAGGCCACTTCGTTGCCGACCCGTTGCTGGGCGCCGGTCGGCGGGAAGCCGAGGTTGGCGAGAAACTGCCCGGGCAGCCGTTGCGCTTTTGGCAGGGCCGGTGCGCGCAGGGCCTTCAGGCTTTCGCGCAGGCGTTGCTGGGACAGCTGATGCGTCAGCAGTTCCTCGAAGGCCAGGCGGTGTTGGGCCCAGTGATGACCGAGGGCGAGTTCGTCGACATCGGCATCGGCGGGTGGTTGGTGCAGATAGCGGATGGCTTCGTCCAGCGGCGCGAGATGATAGTCGCGGGCCAGTTCCTGGGGCAGCCAATCCGGCAGGCTGCGCGGGCCGAGCATCGCCAGGCTTTGCTGGCAGAGTTGGCGCAGGCGTTGCTGGGTCAGGCCTTCGGTCAGCGGGTAGATCGGCGTCAGGGTGGTGTCCACCGGCGGCGGTTCGTCGCCGCTGATGGCGCGGTATTCCGGGTGGTAGATTTCCAGGCCGGAGGCGCCGGGGCGGGCTTCGCCGTAGCAGCGGACATGGGTGCCGCGCTTGAGGCCGTCCTTTTGCGCTGTGCTGAAATGGTAGAAGCGCAGGCTCAGGCTACCGGTGCCGTCGTTGAGGCGCACCAACAGGCTGCGGCGCTTGCCCATGACCACATCGGCGCCGCTGACCACGCCCTCGATCACCGCGTCCTGGCCCGGACGCAGGGCGCCGATGGGTACCACACGGGTGCGGTCCTGGTAGCGCAGGGGCAAGTGGAAGAGCACGTCCTGGAGATTCTCCAGGCCGACCTTGGCCAGCTTTTCGGCCATGGCCTCGCCGACACCCTTGAGTGCCGTGACCGACACTTGCGACAGTTCAGCCACGTCGATCAGCTCGCTGCGGGAGGCTTGGCCACCGAGCACAGGCGGATCGAGTCGGCGAGGATTTCAATCGCCTTGGGCCGCGGGAAGCTGGCGCGCCAGGCGATGGCCACGGTGCGGAACGGCACCGGCGGCGTCAGCGGACGTACTTCGATCACGCCGGGAGCGTAGTGATGGCTGTCCACGGCCGACAGCGGCAGAACCGAAATGCCCAGGCCGGAAGCGACCATATGGCGGATGGTTTCCAGCGAGCTGGACTCGACCGTGGTGTGCCGGGCCGCATCGCCGCCCTTGGCCAGGGTCGGGCAGGCTTCGAGGACCTGGTCGCGGAAGCAGTGGCCTTCGCCCAGCAGCAACAGGCTCTTGTCGTTGAGCAGGGCGCTGTCGATGGTTTCCTTCTTGGTCCAGGGGTGCGAGGCCGGCATCAGGACGTAGAACGGTTCGTCGTAGAGCGGCAGGGTCAGCACATCGGCTTCATTGAACGGCAGGGCGATGATCACCGCGTCCAGTTCGCCGTTGCGCAGCTTGTCGCGCAGCACGTGGGTGAAGTTTTCTTCGATATACAACGGCATCTGCGGGGCGACCCGGTGCAGTTGCGGAATCAGGTGCGGGAACAGGTATGGGCCGACGGTGTAGATGGCGCCGACTTTCAGCGGGGCTGTCAGCTGGTTTTTCCCGGCCTGGGCCAGTTCGCGGATGCCCTGGGCCTGCTCGAGGACCTTCTGCGCCTGGGCAACGATGGTTTCGCCGACGGGGGTCAGGCGCACGGCGCTCTTGCTGCGCTCGAAAATCAGCACACCGAGTTCGTCCTCGAGCTTTTTCACGCCGACCGACAGGGTCGGCTGGCTGACATGACAACGCTCGGCCGCGTGGCCAAAGTGTTGTTCCTGGGCGAGAGTGACGATATAGCGTAGTTCAGTAAGAGTCATAGCGAGCGTCCATGAGGTTGCCGGGCCAAGCATAACGGCTGCAATCGATAGACGCACGTTATCAGACGCAGGAAGAACGACGATTGTCGTTCAGGGCGGTTTTAGTGGGTTTTTGTTCGGGCGGTAGGACGTGAACTTGTGTGAGGGCGTGGCGGAGATTTTGTGGGAGCGAAGCTTTTGGCGGCCTTGAGGGCCTCTTCGCTGGCAAGCCAGGCTCCTACAGTTCTGGGTCGTTCGCACAATTTGTGATCGGCGCCGGACTTGTAGGAGCAGGGCTTGCCCGCGAAGCTTTTGGCGACCTTGAGGGCCTCATCGCTGGCAAGCCAGGCTCCTACAGTTCTGGGTCGTTCGCACAATTTGTGATCGGCGCCGGACTGTAGGAGCAGGGCTTGCCCGCGAAGCTTTTGGCGACCTTGAGGGCCTCTTCGCTGGCAAGCCAGGCTCCTACAGTTCTGGGTCGTTCGCACAATTTGTGATCAGCGCCGGACTTGTAGGAGCAGGGCTTGCCCGCGAAGCTTTTGGCGGCCTCAAGAGCCTCTTCGTTGGCAAGCTCCTGCGGTGTCTAGCGGTTGCGCTTGTCGATGGAGTAGACGAACGGCGCGACGATCTCGATGCTGCCGTTGGTCAGCATATCGGCCGGCGGCTTGGGCAGCGGTTGGGCGCGACGGATCATTTCCAGGGTGGCCCGGTCCAGATCGGCATTGCCCGAGCGGCCCACCAGCTCATACGAGAGCACCTTGCCTTCGGCATCGACCACGAAGCGCAGGCGGTTCAGACCTTCCTTGCCCCGTGACTGTGCAGCCGGCGGGTACTTCTTGTACTTGCTCAGGTGAGCCAGCAAGGTGCCTTCCCAACTGGCTTTCGCCGCGATCTGCTGGGGCGAAGGGCCCGGCGCCGGTGCCGCGGATTTCTCCGCTGGCGTGTTGGTCGGCGGCGTATCGGAAGGTTTCTCTTCCGTCGGCTTTTCCTTCACCGGCTCGGGCTTCGCCTGGGGCTTGGGCGGCTGCGGCTTGGGTTTCGGCTTGACCGGCTTGGGCACCGAGATCGTCGGCTTCGGCGCTTCGGCCAGCTTGGGCAACGGCAGCTCTTCCACCGGCGCGGGCGGCTGTGGTGGCGTGATGACCTTGGGCGGTGCCGGTGGCGGTGGAGCCGGGGGCAGTGGCGCCAGTTCGACCATCATCGCCTGGGGCGGCAGCTCGATGGGCTTGGACACCGACCAGTTCAAGGTGGCGATGATCGCCACCGCATGAATGCCCAGCACCAGGCCCAGGCTGGCGCCATAACGCGTCAGCTTTTGGCGCGTATTGATCATTTCTTGGCTGCCGTCTCGAGTCCGACCAGGCCGACCTTCAGGTAACCGGCGGCGCGCAAGGCATCCATCACGCGCATCAGGTCGCCATAGTCCACGCCTTTATCGGCCTGGAAGAAAATGGTCGTGTCCTTCTTGCCGTGGGTCCGGGCGTCGAGGGTCGGGCCCAGGGCCTCGGCCTTGACTTCGTCTTCACCGAGGAACAGGCGCTGGTCGGACTTGACGCTGAGGAACACCGGCTTTTCCGGTCGCGGTGCCGGTTTGGCGGTGGACGCGGGCAGGTCGACCTTGATATCCACGGTGGCCAGGGGGGCGGCCACCATAAAGATGATCAGCAGTACCAGCATCACGTCGATAAACGGCGTGACGTTGATTTCGTGGTTTTCGGCGAGATCATCGCCGCCTTCGTTCAAATGCAGGCCCATGGCTGATTACCCCACTTTCACCATGTGCGGCGCGTGTGCGGGGCGCTCGGACGGCTGGTGGTCGAGGTCACGGCTGACCAGCAGCAGGACCTGGGCGGAGGCGTCGGAGACCTGGGCCTTGTAGCCGGCGATGGAGCGGGCGAAGACGTTGTAGATCACCACGGCCGGGATCGCTGCGACCAGGCCGAAGGCAGTGGCCAGCAGGGCTTCGGCGATACCCGGCGCGACCACGGCAAGGTTGGTGGTCTGGGTTTTCGCGATGCCGATAAAGCTGTTCATGATGCCCCACACGGTGCCGAACAGGCCGACGAAGGGCGCGGTGGAACCGATGGTGGCGAGCACGCCGGTGCCGCTGCTCATGGTGCGACCGCAGGCGGCGACCAGGCGTTCGAGGCGGAAGCTCACGCGCTCCTTGATGCCTTCTCTTTCGCGGCTGTTGACCGACAGGTGCATTTCTTCCAGGGCGTCGTGGACCAGCAGGTGAGCGAGGCTGCCCTCCTGGTTGGCGGTCTCGCTGGCCTCCTTGAGGGTGCGGGCCTTTTTCAGGGCGAGCATCTCACGGCGCAGGCGACGCTTGGCGCCCAGCAGCTCGAAGCCTTTGGCGACCCAGATGGTCCAGGTGATGATCGAGGCGATGGCCAGGCCGATCATCACGATCTTGACGATGATATCGGCGTTCTTGTACATGCCCCAGGGTGACAGGTCGTGGGCCATGCCCAGGCTGTTGTCCTCGGCAGGCAGCGCGTCGGCATCGCCGGCGGGTGCGGCATTCTCGGTCTGGACTGGAACGGTGGCGGTCGGTGCGACGACAGGCGCGGCATGATCGGCCGGGGCCGGAACGACCGTCGCCGCAGGGGCGTGGGGCGCGGCTTCGTCGGCGAAGGTCAGGGTCGGCGCCAGCAACAGGCTGAGCAGCAAAGCCGCCGTCGAGCGCCAGGCGCGCGAGGTGCTATGGGGCTGGGGTGACGAAGCGGGGCGTTTATTGCGTGTCATGCTGGCCGGACCTGAGAGAAGATATGAAGAGGGTCTTGTCCTTCCAGGCCTCGTGGGGCCGAGAACATTTGGACGTGCATTATTGCAATTAATTCTTGTTAACAAAAGTAATAGCTTCTCTTTTTTTCTTCCATTGCTAACCGCTGGTCAATTTTCAGCACTCGTTTGTGGCTTTTTTCCTGGAGATCCGTGATGTCTGCTCCTTCTGTTCTGATTGCCGGTTGCGGCGATGTCGGTAGTCGCCTGGCGACGCAGTTGCTCGCCCAGGGTTGGCACGTCCATGGCCTGCGCCGCTCGATCGCGCGTTTGCCGGAGGGTGTCGTCGGGGTGGCGGGCGACCTGTTCGCCGAGCAGCGGCCTGACCGCTGGCCGAGTGGCCCGCTGGATTACCTGGTGTATTGCGCCGCGGCGACCGATCACGACGAGGCGGGTTATCGAGCAGCCTACGTCGATGGGTTGCGGCATGTATTGAGCTGGCTCAGGCAATCGGGCCAGCAGCCGCGGCGCCTGCTGTTCGTCTCCAGCAGCAGCGTGTATGTGCAGCAGAGCGGTGAGTGGGTCGACGAGACTGCGCCGACCGAAGCCGAAGGTTATTCCGGGCGCTTGATGCTGGAGGCCGAGCAGGTGGCGCTGGACAGCGGCATTCCGGCGACACGGGTGCGCCTGACCGGTATCTACGGTCCGGGTCGCGAGTGGTTGTTGACCCAGGTCCGGCGCGGTTATCGGGTGGCGGTGGAGCCGCCTTTATATGGCAATCGGATTCATGCCGACGACGCGGCCGGACTGTTGGCGTTTCTGCTGGAGGCTGATCGGGCCGGGAAGGTGTTGGAGGATTGTTATATCGGTGTCGATGATGCGCCGGCGCCCTTGGCAGAGGTGGTGGGCTGGTTGCGCGAATACCTGGGGGTGACCGAGTGGGCCGAGGGCGCCAGCGTTCGCCGCACCGGCAGCAAGCGCTGTAGCAATGCCCGGGCGCGGGCCCTGGGTTGGGCACCGCGTTATCCGAGTTTCCGCGAGGGTTATGCGGCGATTCTTGAGGGGCGTTGCTGAGGTTACTTCTCCAGCAACCACTGGCGAGGACCGGGGTTGAGCTGCGGCTGTTCATCGGCCTGGGCCGAGTTCAACGCCTGGAAGATTTCCAGTTGCTTGCCCTTGCGCACGAAGATCCAGGCGGCGCCCTTGCCGCCTTGCTGCAACCAGATGCTGTCGTTCTCGCCGCTCATGGAGGCGCAATCGCCGGCCAGGCACAGCGCGTAGCGATCGGCACCGGGCAAGCCTTCCAGGCGTCCGTCCGGCAGGAATTTCACCTGGCCGCCTTCGCCCGGGCCACTGCTGATCTTCCAGTCGCCACCCATGTAGGCCGCGTACAAGGCCTGCTCGAAGCTGGCACCCACCGGCGCGTTGGCCGGCAGTTCGGTCTGGGCCCGCACGAATGGCTGTTCAGGCTCCGAATCGCTGGCACTCTGGATCAGCTCCTTGCCGTCACGCGCCAGCGCAGTCCCGGCGCTGCCATAGAAGTCGACATGCCACTGCTTGCCGTCCGCGCGCACATGGCCCTCGGGGCGCTCGAAACCGTTGCTGTAGCGGGCCTGGCCGTTACGGGTGTCGATGCTCCATTCCAGGTTCGGCCCGTAGGTCTCCAGGGCTTCGCGCAAGCTGCCCTTTTTGACGGCGGCATCGATGGCGGCCTGGTTGATCCAGGTGCCGCTGATGTCGTATTTGGCAGGGTCGCTGGCGCAACCGCCGAGCAGGAGGGCAAACACCGAGAAGGCAAGCGCTTTGCGCATGGTGGAATCCTTTGCAGACGAAGCTGGCGCAGCGGGAGGGCTGCACCAGGCAGTGCGGGGTTGTTCGAGGGCGGCGTGGCTGGCAGTTACTCGAGGACCAGGATTGCGTCCATCTCGACCTGCGAGCCGCGTGGCAGGGCGGCAACACCGATGGCGGCCCGGGCCGGGTAAGGCTGCTGGAAGTACTTGCCCATGATCTCGTTGACCTTGGCGAAGTGGCTCAGGTCGGTGAGGAAGATGTTCAGCTTGACGATGTCCTTGAACGAACCGCCGGCGGCTTCGGCCACGGCCTTCAGGTTTTCGAAGACCTGTACGGTCTGGGCTTCGAAGCCTTCCACCAGTTCCATGGTTTTCGGGTCCAGGGGAATCTGGCCGGACATGTAGACGGTGTTCCCGGCCTTGATCGCCTGGGAGTAGGTGCCGATGGCGGCCGGTGCCTTGTCGCTGCTGATAACGGTCTTGCTCATGAACGGGTTCCTTGTAATGGACGGCTACGTTGGGGAGCTATGCGCGCATGCGGGTGATGCGGATCACCCCGGTCAGGGCGCGCAGTTTCTTGATCACGCGGGCCAGGTGCACGCGGTCGTGTACGCTGACCACCAGTTGGACCACGCTGATGCGACCATCGCGTTCGTCCATGCTGATTTTCTCGATATTGCCGTCGGCGGCATTGACGCTGCTGGCCAGCAGGGCGATCAGGCCGCGCTGGTGTTCCAGCTCGACGCGCAGCTCGACGTTGAATTCGCCGGTGACATCCTTGGCCCAGGAGAGCTGGATGCATTTTTCCGGATTGTGGCGGATTTCGCTGATATTGCGGCAGTTGTCCAGGTGCACCACCATGCCTTTGCCAGCGGACAGGTGGCCGACAATCGGGTCGCCCGGGATCGGCGTGCAGCACTTGGCGTAGCTGAGTACCAGGCCTTCGGTGCCACGGATCGCCAGCGGCCCTTCGGGGCTGGGCAATTGTTCGCCTTCGCCGAGCAGGCGACGGGCTACCACATAGGCCATGCGGTTGCCCAGGCCGATGTCTTCCAACAGGTCTTCGATCAGTTCCAGGCGGTATTCGTGGAGCATGGCCTGCACGCGCTCGCCGGAAATCTTGTCCAGGGCGCTGTCGAAACCGTTGAGCACCTTGTTCAGCAAGCGCTCGCCCAAGCTGATGGATTCGGAGCGGCGTTGCAGCTTCAGGGCATGGCGGATATGGGTGCGGGCCTTGCCGGTGACGACAAAGTTGAGCCAGGCCGGGTTCGGGCGCGCGCCGGGGGCGCTGACGATCTCCACCGTGGAGCCGCTTTGCAGCGGTTCGGACAGCGGTGCGAGACGGCGATTGATCCGACAGGCAATGCAGCTGTTGCCGACATCGGTGTGCACCGCGTAGGCAAAGTCCACTGCCGTGGAGCCTTTTGGCAGCTCCATGATCCGGCCCTTGGGCGTGAACACGTAGACCTCGTCCGGGAACAGGTCGATCTTCACGCTTTCGATGAATTCCAGGGAGTTGCCGGCCCGTTGCTGCATTTCCAGCACGCCCTTGACCCACTGGCGGGCCCGGGCATGGGTGCCCTTGGGCTGCTCGTCGCCGCTGGACTTGTACAGCCAGTGGGCGGCGATGCCATTGTTGGCCATCTCTTCCATCTCGCGGGTGCGAATCTGGATCTCGATCGGGACGCCGTGCATGCCGAACAGGGTGGTATGCAGCGACTGGTAGCCGTTGGCCTTGGGAATCGCGATGTAGTCCTTGAAGCGGCCGGGCAGGGGTTTGTACAGATTATGCACAGCGCCGAGGACCCGATAGCAGGTGTCGACCTTGTCGACGATGATCCGGAACGCATAGACGTCCATGATCTCGTTGAAGGCCCGGCGCTTGCCGCGCATTTTGGTGTAGATACCGTACAGGTGCTTCTGCCGTCCGCTGACCTCGCCCTGGATACCGTCGACGGCCAGGCAGTGGCTCAGGGACTCTTCGATCTTGTTGACGATTTCCTTGCGGTTGCCCCGGGCGCGCTTGACCGCCTGGTAGATCCGCGCGGAACGCATCGGGTGCATGGCCTTGAAGCCGAGGTCTTCGAATTCGATGCGGATCGCATGCATGCCCAGGCGGTTGGCGATGGGGGCATAGATCTCGAGGGTTTCCTTGGCGATGCGCCGGCGTTTTTCGCCGGACAGCACTTCAAGGGTGCGCATGTTGTGCAGGCGGTCGGCGAGCTTGACCAGGATCACGCGAATATCGCGGGCCATGGCCATGGCCATCTTCTGGAAGTTTTCCGCCTGGGCTTCGGCCTTGGTCTCGAAATTCATCTGGGTCAGTTTGCTGACCCCGTCGACCAGTTCGGCCACGGTTTCACCGAACTGCGCTTGCAGCGCTTCCTTGGCGATCCCGGTGTCTTCGATCACGTCATGGAGCATGGCCGCCATCAGGCTCTGATGGTCCATGTGCATGTCGGCAAGAATATTGGCCACCGCCAGCGGATGCGTGACGTAGGCTTCGCCGCTGCGACGGCGTTGACCGTCATGGGCTTGTTCGGCGTAGAAGTACGCCCGGCGGACCAGGTTGACCTGGTCGGCGCCGAGGTAGGTCGATAAGCGATCGGCGAGGGCGTCTATGCTCGGCATGAGGTTTCCCCCGGCCGAAGCCTTGTACCCTGCGCCGTGCTACGTCGACCAGGCATAGGCTTAGACGGCCTCGTTGGACTCGTCCTCGAAGGCGGCGAAGACCGGGTCTTCATGGACGATATCCTGTTCAGCGATGAACGCGTCCGTCACGTAGCCTTCGGCGATTTCCCGCAGGGCCATTACGGTTGGTTTGTCATTTTCCCACGCCAGCTTCGGCTCTTTGCCGCCGGTCGCCAGTTGACGAGCGCGCTTGGTGGAGAGCATGACCAGCTCAAAACGGTTAGCCACATGTTCTAGGCAGTCTTCAACGGTTACGCGGGCCATGGTGTTCCTCGTAGCAAATGCGGTAATCACGCTACCCGGATGGGCGAGCGGACTGAACAGTTTAAAAAATCACCAGCGTTTAGGGAAGCGCTGATTTTTCCAGGCGCTTCACCAACGCGCTACGAGTACCAATGTAAAGCCCTCGCGGCGCTTTTGGGAAGTGTTGCTTATGCCAGCAATTCACTCAAGAGCTGAGTGAAATGTTGCTGTTGGGGCAGCTGTTGCAAGCGATTGGCGCGGAAAATCGCCTTCAGATCGTCCAGTGCGTGGGCAAAATCGTCGTTGATGATCAGGAAATCATATTCGACGTAGTGGCTCATTTCGCTGACTGCTTCACGCATCCGCCCTTCGATGATCGCGTCGCTGTCCTGGCCACGGTTGGTCAGGCGCTGGCGCAGGGCCTGCTGGCTCGGCGGCAGGATAAAGATCGAGCGGGCCGCGGGCATTTGCCGACGTACTTGTTCGGCGCCCTGCCAGTCGATCTCCAGGATCAGGTCGTGGCCTTCGTCCAGGGTCTGTTGCAGGTGGCTCTGGGAGGTGCCGTAGAGGTTGCCGAAAACTTCCGCCTGCTCGAGGAAATCACCGTGCTCGACCATCCGCACGAACTCGGCGCGGTCGACGAAGTGGTAGTTCACGCCGTTGGCTTCGCCCGGGCGCATGGCGCGGGTGGTGTGCGAGACCGAGACGCGGATCTGCGGTTCGGCATCGATCAGGGCCTTGACCAGGCTGGTCTTGCCTGCGCCCGACGGTGCGGAAATGATGTAGAGGGTGCCAGTGCTGTGGGTCATGTCGGGTTAGCCTTACTCGATGTTCTGTACTTGTTCGCGCATTTGCTCGATCAACACCTTGAGGTTGACCGCCGCCTGGGTGCTGCGCGGGTCGAAGGCCTTGGAGCCGAGGGTGTTGGCTTCGCGGTTGAGTTCCTGCATCAGGAAGTCCAGGCGTCGGCCGGCCGCGCCGCCGGACTTGAGGACCCGGCGGACTTCGATGATATGGGTGGCGAGGCGGTCGAGTTCTTCGGCCACGTCGCTTTTCTGCGCCAGCAGGACCATTTCCTGCTCCAGGCGGGTCGGATCCAGCTCGGCTTTCATGTCGGCGAAGCGGTCGAGGACTTTCTGGCGCTGGGTGGCGAGCATCTGCGGAACCTGTTCGCGCAGGGTCGCGACATCGCCTTCGATGGCGTCCAGGCGCTCGACGATCAAGCGGGCCAGCTCCGCGCCTTCGCGCTGGCGGCCGTTCTTGAGTTCCTCGAGGCCTTGGGTGAACAGGGCCAAGGCTTCGTTGTTCAGGGCCTGCGGGTCGCTGGCGTCGGCCACCAGCACGCCGGGCCAGGCGAGCACTTCCAGCGGGTTCAGCGCGGCGGGCTGCTTGATCAGGCCGGCGACGGTTTCGGCGGCGGCGATCAGTTGGGTGGCGCGCTCGCGGTCGATCTGCAGGGCCTTGCCGGTGGTTTCCTCGGTAAAGCGCAGGGTGCATTCCAGCTTGCCCCGGGACAGGCCCTGGCGCAGGGCTTCGCGAACCGCGCCTTCGAGGTCGCGGAAGGATTCCGGCAAACGCAGGTGGGGTTCCAGGTAGCGGCTGTTGACCGAGCGCAGCTCCCAGCTCAGGGTGCCCTGGCTGACGGCGCTTTCGACGCGGGCGAAGGCGGTCATGCTGTGGACCATGGAAGTACCTCGCGATTCAGGTTCGCCGCCGTTTGGGCGGGCAATACCGATGAATGAATTAAAGCCGACGGGCAGCAAGGCGCAGGATTGTAGCGCAGTGCGGGCGCTGCCCCCAAACCCCCCGTAGGAGCGAGCTTGCTCGCGATGGTAGTCCAGGCACCGCGGGGTATCAGGTTTCCCGCGTTATCGTTGACGTCCATCGCGAGCAAGCTCGCTCCTACAGGGTCGGCGGGTGGCATCAGGTATTTAGAGGTGCCCAGCGCAGTCCCTGGCCTCTATAATGCCCAGTAGATTTCCGTCCTCGTACAGGTATTCCCAATGAAACGTCCAAGTGGTCGCGCTGCCGATCAGCTTCGCTCGATCCGCATCACCCGCAACTACACCAAACACGCCGAGGGGTCTGTACTGGTCGAGTTTGGTGATACCAAAGTGATTTGCACGGTCAGCGTCGAGAACGGTGTGCCGCGTTTCCTCAAGGGCCAGGGCCAGGGTTGGCTGACCGCCGAGTACGGCATGCTGCCGCGCGCCACCGGCGAGCGTAACCAGCGTGAGGCCAGCCGCGGCAAGCAAGGCGGCCGGACCCTGGAGATCCAGCGCCTGATCGGCCGTTCGCTGCGCGCCGCGCTGGATATGTCCAAGCTGGGCGATGTGACCCTGTATGTCGACTGCGATGTGATCCAGGCCGACGGCGGCACCCGCACCGCGTCCATCACCGGTGCCATGGTCGCGCTGGTCGACGCTTTGGCAGTGATCAAGAAGCGTGGCGGCCTGAAGGGCGGTAGCCCGCTCAAGCAGATGATCGCCGCGGTATCGGTGGGCATGTACCAGGGCGAGCCGGTGCTCGACCTGGACTACCTGGAAGACTCGGCCGCCGAGACCGACCTGAACGTGGTCATGACCAGCACCGGTGGTTTCATCGAAGTCCAGGGCACAGCCGAAGGCGCGCCGTTCCAGCCGGAAGACCTGAACGCGATGCTGGCATTGGCACAGAAAGGCATGAACGAAATCTTCGAATTGCAGAACGCCACCTTGGCCGACTGAGGATTCGAACCGTTACCAGCATAAGGAGAGCGCCATGAGTGACGAGCAACTACCCGTACCGACACCGAGCCAGGAAGTCAGGCAATGGGCGATGTTCTGTCATTTGTCGGCGTTTCTCGGCTACTGGTTTCCGTTCGGCAGCCTGATCGGGCCGCTGATCCTGTGGCAGATGAAGCGCGAGCAGGATCCGTTTATCGACGCCCAGGGCAAGGAAGCGCTGAACTTCCAGATCACCGTGGCGATTGCGGCGATGGTCTGCATCCCGCTGATGTTCGTGCTGATCGGCATTCCGCTGTTCGGTTTGCTGGTGATCGCGGCGGTGGTGTTGACCATCATTGCCGGGGTCAAGGCCAATGAAGGCGTGGCTTACCGCTATCCCTTCACCTGGCGGCCGATCAAGTAGGTCCTGGTGCTGTTCCTGCGAGGTTTGTGGCGTTTTTGAGGGCCTGTTCGCGGGCAAGCCCTGCTCCTACAGTATTGTGTCGTACACAGATTTTGTGCTCGACGGCGAACTGTAGGAGCAGGGCTTGCCCGCGAAGACGGCCGCACAGGCATCGCCATATCCAGCGGCGACACGCAAAAAAGCCGACGCGAAGTCGGCTTTTTTGTCACTGCGAAAAGACCCTTAGATGGTCAGGGTCCAGTCGTAGTCGACGATCAGCGGCGCGTGCTGCGAGAAACGCGGCTGGCGCGGCAGGCGTGCGCTACGGACAAAACGGCGCAGGCCCGGGGTCAGCAGCTGATAGTCGAAACGCCAGCCGAGGTTGAGCATCTCGGCCTGTTCGTTATCCGGCCACCAGCTGTACTGGTCGCCTTCGCGGCTGACTTCGCGCAGGGCATCGACATAACCCATGTTGCCGACAATCTCGTCCATCCAGGCCCGTTCCGGCGCCAGGAAGCCCGGGGATTGCTGGCTGTCGCGCCAGTTCTTGATATCCAGCTTCTGTTGCGCGACGTACAGCGAGCCACAGTAGATGTATTCGCGACGTTTGCGCCGCTGTTTATCCAGATAGCGGGCGAAGTCGTCCATAAGCTTGAACTTCTGGTTCAAGTCTTCATCGCCGTTCTGCCCCGAGGGAAGCAGCAAGGTCGCGATGCTGACCTTGTCGAAATCGGCTTGCAGGTAGCGCCCGTAGCGGTCTGCCGTCTCGAAACCGAGACCGCTGATGACAGCCTTCGGTTGCAACCGCGAATACAGAGCCACGCCACCCTGGGCGGGGACTTCGGCATCGCAGGCATAAAGGAAGTAGCCATCCAGTTGGAAGGCTGGGTCGTCCAGTTCAAAGGCGGAGGCGCGGGTGTCCTGCAGGCAGATGACGTCGGCATTCTGAGCTTGCAGCCAACTGAGCAAACCACGCTCGACTGCGGCCTGAATACCATTGACGTTCACACTGATGATCCGCATAAATGGCCCCAAAAATCACGTGCGTGTATGATACCCCAAGGTCTACCTAATTAGCTAAATCCGTGGTATTTGGGGCTTTTTTCATGCAGGCGTATCAACGCGACTTCATTCGTTTTGCCATCGATCGCGGGGTTTTGCGCTTCGGTGAGTTCACCCTGAAGTCGGGACGTACCAGTCCTTACTTCTTCAATGCCGGTCTGTTCAACAGCGGTTCGGCCCTGGCCCAGCTGGGGCGTTTCTATGCGTCGGCGATTGTCGAGAGCGGTATTGCGTTCGACGTGCTGTTCGGCCCGGCCTACAAGGGTATCCCCTTGGCGGCGGCCACCGCCGTGGCCCTGGCCGAGCATCACGGGCGTGATCTGCCCTGGTGTTTCAACCGCAAGGAAGCCAAGGCCCACGGTGAGGGCGGCAGCCTGGTCGGCGCGCCGCTGGCCGGCGATGTGCTGATCATCGACGACGTGATCACCGCCGGCACCGCGATCCGTGAAGTGATGCAGATCATCCAGGCCCAGGGCGCCAAGCCTGCCGGCGTGCTGATCGCACTCAACCGCCAGGAACGCGGCAATGGCGAGCTGTCGGCGATCCAGGAAGTCGAGCGTGACTTCGCGATCCCGGTGGTCAGCATCGTGTCCCTGACCCAGGTCCTGCAGTTCCTGGCCGACGATGAGCAGCTCAAGCAGCATTTGCCTGCGGTTGAGGCTTATCGCGCGCAATACGGAATCTGACCTCCCTTGCGCGGTGGGTATCGGTGGTTGCCCCTGATGCTCTGTGTGTCCTTTGCCGTTCAGGCCGAGGACGCATCCGGCGTGCTGTTGTATCGCTATGTCGACGGCAAGGGCGTCACGGTGCTCGACCGCCAGGTGCCGCCGGAGTACGCGGGCAAGGGTTATCAGGTGCTGAACTCGCGTGGTCGGGTGGTGCAGACGATTGCGCCGGCGCCGACGGCCGAGGAGTTGGCGCGCTTGCAGGCGCAGAAAGCCCAGGCCGATGCCAATGCGCAGCTGTTGCAGCGTTATTCCAGCGTCGGCGAGGTCGACAAGGCCCAGGCTCGGAAACTCGCTGAGCTGGACGCGATGATTGCGAGTATCCAGACCAACCTCAACGCCTTGCTGGCGCAGCAGGCCAGTTTGCAAGGCCAGGCGGCGGAGCAGGAGCGGGCGGGGCACGAGGTGCCGTCGCAATTGCTCGGGCAACTCGCGGGGCTGCGGGATGAGCAGGCGCGGATGAGGGCCGATATTGCCCGCTACCAGGCGGCACGGGTCCAGGCGCAGCAGGATTTTGCCCTGGATCGGGCGCGGGTGGAGCAATTGACGCGCTGAGGTGTGGTCGGCGCGAGCCTGTAAATACTGCCTTGACCCTCGCTCGTAGCGACGGCCGACGTGATCCCTGTAGGAGCCTGGCTTGCCAGCGAAGAGGCCCTTGAGTCTTGCAGAGATCTTGCGGGCCTCTTCGCTGGCAAGCCAGGCTCCTACAGGGGGTATTGCGTTTTCGAGTCCGTGCTTCGGCTTGATCAGTGACGCTTGCGATTGCTGATCAGGGTGCCCATGCCGGTATCGGTAAAGATCTCCAGCAGCACCGCGTTCGGCACGCGACCGTCGATGATCAGCGAGCTGCCAACCCCGCCCTGTACCGCTTCCAGCGCGCAACGGATCTTCGGCAGCATGCCGCCATAGATGGTGCCGTCGGCGATCAGTCCATCCACCTGGGTGGTGCTCAGGCCGGTCAGGACCTTGCCTTCCTTGTCCATCAGGCCGGCAATGTTGGTCAGCAGCATCAGCTTCTCGGCCTTCAGGGCCTCGGCGATCTTGCCCGCCACCAGGTCGGCGTTGATGTTGTAGGACTCGCCATTGGCACCCACGCCGATCGGTGCGATCACCGGGATGAAATCACCCTTGACCAGCAGGTTCAGCAGATCGGTGTTGATCCCGACCACTTCGCCGACCTGGCCGATGTCGATGATTTCCGGCTGGGTCATTTCCGGGGTCTGGCGGGTCACGGTGAGCTTTTTCGCGCGGATCAGCTCGGCGTCCTTGCCGGTCAGGCCGATGGCGCTGCCGCCGTGACGGTTGATCAGGTTGACGATGCTCTTGTTTACCTGGCCGCCGAGAACCATTTCCACCACGTCCATGGTTTGGGCGTCGGTCACGCGCATGCCGTCGATAAAGTGGCTCTCGATGGACAGGCGCTTGAGCAGGTCACCGATCTGCGGGCCACCCCCGTGGACCACCACCGGGTTGATCCCCACCGCTTTCATCAACACGATGTCGCGGGCAAAACCGGTTTTCAGCTCTTCGCTTTCCATGGCGTTGCCGCCGTACTTGATCACCAGCGTCTTGCCGACGTATCGGCGGATGTAAGGCAACGCTTCGGAAAGAACCTTGGCGGTATTGGCAGCGGCATCGCGTTCGAGGGTCATTCAGGGCTCCGGTGGAACAAGTGGTCGGACGGTGCAAAGACTACGCTTTTACACCGTCCAGAGGTCAGAACGGTAGTGGGAGATCAGGTGCAACACGTTTCAATTGGGCGTGGAACACGTCCTTGATGCGCTGCAATTCGGCTTCGCTGTCGGCTTCGAAGCGCAGGACCAGCACCGGGGTGGTGTTGGAGGCGCGGACCAGGCCCCAGCCCTGGGGATAGTCGACCCGCACACCGTCGATGGTGGTCAGGTTGGCATCGCCCCAGTCGGCGTCGCGTTGCAGTGCATCAATGATGCTGAATTTGCTCTCGTCGGTCACATTGATATTGATTTCCGGCGTGGAAATATCGTTCGGGAAGGTCGCGAACAGCTCCTCGGCGCTGGATTTCTCCTGGCTGAGGATCTCCAGCAGGCGCGCGGCGCTGTAGATACCGTCGTCAAAACCGAACCAGCGTTCCTTGAAGAAGATATGGCCGCTCATTTCGCCGGCGAGCAGGGCGCCGCTTTCCTTCATTTTCTTCTTGATCAGCGAGTGACCGGTTTTCCACATCACCGGACGACCGCCGTATTCGCGGATCAGGGGCGTCAGGCGGCGGGTGCACTTGACGTCGAAGATGATGTCCGCGCCAGGGTTGCGCGCCACCACGTCCTTGGCGAACAGCATCAGCAGGCGGTCGGGGAAGACGATGCTGCCGGTGTTGGTCACCACGCCGACGCGGTCGCCGTCGCCGTCGAAGGCCAGGCCCAGGTCGGCATGGCTTTCCTTGACCTTGGCGATCAGGTCCACCAGGTTCTCGGGCTTGCCCGGGTCCGGGTGGTGGTTGGGGAAGTGGCCGTCGACCTCTTCGAACAACGAGATCACTTCACAGCCCAGGGCTTCGATCAGCTTGGGAGCGATGACCCCGGCGGCGCCGTTGCCGCAGTCGACCACCACCTTGAGTTTCCGCGCCAGCACGATGTCGTTGCGGATCTGCTCGAAGTACGGGGTGAGGATGTCGACTTTCTCGACGCTGCCCTTGCCGCTGCTCAGGTCGTTGTTCTTGAGGCGGGTGTGCAGGGCCTGGATCTGCTCGTTGGCCAGGGTGTCGCCAGCGATGACGATCTTGAAACCGTTGTAGTTCGACGGGTTGTGGCTACCGGTGAGCATCACCCCGGACTTGCCGGCCAGCACGTTGGCGGCGTAGTACAACGCCGGGGTCGGCACCAGGCCGACATCGCTGACGTGGCAGCCGCTGTCGTGCAGGCCCTGGATCAACTGCTGGACCAGCTCCGGCCCGGACAGGCGACCGTCACGGCCGACCGACACGTTGGGCTCGCCCTGGGCCAGGCTCTGGGCGCCGATGGCGCGGCCGATCCAGTAGGCGGTTTCGCCGTTCAGGGTCTCCGGGACCGTGCCACGGATGTCGTAGGCGCGGAAGATGCTGTCAGGGAAGCTCGGGATGGCAGGTGCGGTGCTGTTCATGGTGTGGGGGGGCTCCGTTCCCAGGAAATCCTGGTGTTCGTCGAGAATATCGATATCGAGAATGTCGGTGTCTTGGAACAGCGGATCGGCCCAGACGGTACTTGGCGTCGTAGACTGGATCGGCGCGGGGGCGCTGCGGATCGCGGTGCCTGGATCACTGCCGACAGGCTCGGGATGACCATTGCGCAAGGAAAAGCGCGCCAGTTCCTGGGCCAGCCCATTGAGGGCCGGCAGGCTCAAGCTGAAGGCTTTGACGGCTTTGCCGCCGGAGAGTTCGCGAAACAGTTGCTCCAGCTGTCGGGCATCGCCGTCGAGACGGTTCTGCAGGCGTTTGTACGGCAGGTAGGTGCCCAGCAGGGCGCCGCCGAGGGCGAGCAGGGCGGCGAGGGCTGTCAGGGCGTAGGCGCTCAGGGGATAGGACAGTTTGAGCGAGGGGCCTGGGCTGAATTTCAGCGTCCAGTTGGGGTTGCCGGTACCAAAGGCAACGCTTTCGTCGGTTGCCGCCGTTCCGCGCTGGTCCAGCACCTGTTCCGGGCTGCCGAGGACGCTTTGCGTCAGGCGCAGTTCGCCGGTCTCCGGGTGGAATGTGCTGAGGGATTGGAGCAGGCGTTGCAGGTCGAAGACCAGCAGCAGGGTGCCGCTGCTTTGGGTGGCGGCGGGCGCCTTGAGTGAGGCCACGCTGTAGACCAGCCAGCGCTGGCCGATCTTGTAGGCTTCCGGTGCGGGTCGGGTGCCGCGCTCGGCGCGGGTGATCAGGTCCAGCGCCGAGAAATTCAGCGGCGCGGCGCGGTCATTGCTCGGTTGGGCCTGGCCGGGCAGGTAGAGTTGCGCGTCCACCAGGCCGCTGGCGAAGCGCAAGCCGGCTTCCGCGGCCTTGACCTGGTCGGCGTTCTGGCTTTGCAGGGCCTTGAGCAGCGAAGGATCAAGGGCCGTTGCCTCGGTCTGGGCGATCAGGTCGCTGCTGGCCTGGCTCAGGCCCGCGGCCGCGACGGCACCCGGGGTCTGCACCAGGCTGCCGCGCAGCGCCTGGTTCCAGGGCGCGACTACGCCAAACCACAGGAGCGCGGCGGCCAGGGCCAACCCGCCCAAGGCAATCTGCAATCCCGGTAACAGGGGCCTGGTGGCGTCGCCTGGAGGCGCATGGCCGTTGCTTTCATGACCGCCGGCGGTCTTTGCACTGCGCTTGAAGCCTTTCAAATACTGCCTCCGAGAGGGTCATCCTGAAATTCAACGCGCACCGTTCGGACCGGGCCTGGACCAGCTTAGGTCAATGGCTGCCCGAATGCCCGAAGCCGCCGGCACCGCGTTGGCTTTCGTCAAAGGTTTCAACCAGTTCGAAGTGCGCCTGGACCACCGGCACCAGCACCAGCTGGGCAATCCGTTCGCCGACGACGATGTTGAAGGCGGTCTGGCCACGGTTCCAGCAGGACACCATCAGTTCGCCCTGGTAGTCGGAGTCGATCAGGCCCACCAGGTTGCCCAGCACGATGCCGTGTTTGTGACCCAGGCCGGAGCGCGGCAGGATCAGGGCCGCAAGGCCTGGATCGCCGATGTACACCGACAGGCCGGTGGGGATCAGCAAGGTCTGGCCCGGTTCCAGTACGGTGTCCTGCTGGAGCATGGCGCGCAGGTCGAGACCGGCGGAGCCGGGCGTGGCGTACTGCGGCAGCGGGAATTCGCCGCCGATGCGTGGGTCGAGGATCTTGGCTTGCAAAGCGTGCATGAAAATTAAACCTGGTTCAGTCGTTCGGCGATAAAGGAAACCAGCTGGCGGGCAATCTTGCCTTTGCTGGTCTGGGCAAACAGCGTCGCGTGGAGCTCGCGGTCGATCACGCTGCAGGCGTTTTCCTCGCTGTTGAAGCCAATGCTGGGGTTGGCCACGTCATTGGCGACGATCAGGTCGAGGTTCTTGTCCTTGAGCTTGCGCGCGGCGTAGTCGAGCAGATGTTCGGTTTCGGCGGCGAAACCGACACTGAACGGGCGGTCGGCGCGGCTGGCGATGGTGGCCAGGATGTCCGGGTTACGCACCATCTGCAGCAGCAGGCCGTCGCCGTTCGTAGGGTCTTTCTTGAGTTTTTGCGGGGCAACGACTTCCGGGCGGTAGTCCGCGACCGCTGCCGAGGCGATAAACAGGTCGCAAGGCATGGCCGCTTCGCAGGCGGCGAGCATGTCGCGGGCGCTGACCACGTCGATGCGGGTCACCCGGTCCGGGGTCGGCAGGTGCACGGGGCCGGTGATCAGGGTCACCCGGGCACCGGCTTCCACCGCGGCTTCGGCCAGGGCGAAGCCCATTTTCCCGGAGCTGTGGTTGGTGATGTAGCGCACCGGATCGATGTTTTCCTGGGTCGGGCCGGCGGTGATCAGCACGTGTTTGCCGGTCATGGCCAAGTGCTGGAAGCAATCGGCGGCGCATTGCGCCAGGTCCGTGGCTTCGAGCATGCGCCCCAGGCCGACGTCGCCGCAGGCCTGACTGCCGGAGGCCGGGCCGAAGACTTTCAGGCCGCGGCTTTGCAGCAATTGGGTGTTGGCCTGGGTGGCCGGGTCGCGCCACATGGCCTGGTTCATCGCCGGGGCGATGGCCACGGTGGCGTCGGTGGCGAGCACCAGGGTGGTCAGCAGGTCGTTGGCGATACCCTGGGCCAGGCGCGCGATCAGGTCGGCGGTGGCCGGGGCGATCAGCACCAGGTCGGCCCATTTCGCCAGCTCGATATGGCCCATGGCGGCTTCGGCGGCCGGGTCGAGCAGGTCCAGGTGCACCGGATGCCCGGACAGCGCCTGCATGGTCAGGGGGGTGATGAACTCGCTGCCGCCACGGGTCATGACCACGCGCACTTCGGCGCCCTGGTCGAGGAGTCGGCGAACCAGCTCGGCGCTCTTGTAGGCAGCAATGCCGCCGCCGACGCCGAGAACGATGCGTTTCCGATACAGCCGCTGCATAGACCTGCCTTTTAGTCCGGTGATGGCGACCCCCTGACGACGCCTCCCCAGGCCAGATCAGGGGTAAAAATGATGGGCTAAGATAACACAGCGACCGCCAGGGAACAGCGGCGCCACAAGGACAGGGAGGTGGAATGAGTATTCGTGATTGGCCGGCGGCGGAGCGGCCCCGGGAGAAATTGCTGGAGCAGGGGGCGGCGAGCCTGTCGGACGCCGAGTTGCTGGCGATCTTTCTGCGTACCGGGGTTTCCGGGAAGAGCGCGGTGGACCTGGCCCGGCACCTGTTGAGTCGGTTCGGCAGCCTGCGCAATCTGCTGGAGTCCGACCAGCAGGCGTTTGGTCGCCAGTTGGGCCTGGGGCCGGCCAAGTTCGCGCAATTGCAGGCGGTGCTGGAGATGGCCCGACGGCATCTGGCCGAGCGCCTGCGCCGCGACTCGGTGCTGGAAAGCCCGCGGGCGGTCCGCGATTACCTCAAGGCGATGCTGCGTCATGAGCCCCATGAGGTGTTCGCCTGCCTGTTTCTCGACAGCAAGCACCGGGTGTTGGCATTCGAGCCGCTGTTTCACGGCTCCATCGACAACACCAGTGTCTATCCTCGGCAGGTGGTCAAGCGGGCGCTGGCGCACAATGCGGCGGCGTTGATCCTGTGTCACAACCACCCTTCGGGGGTTGCCGAGCCCAGCCAGGCTGATCACGTGCTGACCAAGCGGCTGAAAACGGCACTGGAATATGTCGATGTGCGGGTGCTCGATCACTTTATCGTCGGCGAGGGCGAGCCCTTGTCGATGATGGAGCGGGGCTGGATGTAGCGGTCCGGGAACGATCCCCTGCAGGAGCCGGCAAGCCGGCTCCTGCACAGGGTGTGCCGGTTTCAAGGCTTGAGGCTGACCTTGGAAAAATCCTGCCGCCCGAACGGACTCACTTCATAGCCCTGGACGTTCTTGCGCAGCAAGGCGAAGGCCGTCGGATGCGCCAGCGGCACCCACAGCGCCTGTTGCTGGATCTGCGCCTGGGCCTGCTCGTACAGCTTGCTGCGCACCCCTTGCTCGCTGGTGGTCTTGCCGGCACTGATCAGCTTGTCCAGGCCCGCATCGCAGTAGCGGGCGAAGTTGGTGCCCGATTTCACCGCCGCACAGGAGAATTGCGGGGTCAGGAAGTTGTCCGGGTCGCCGTTGTCGCCGGCCCAGCCCATGAACAGCAGGTCGTGCTCACCGGCCTTGGCCCGGCGGATCAGTTCGCCCCATTCGATCACGCGGATCTGCGCCTGGATGCCGACTTCGGCGAGATCGGCTTGCAACAGCTGGGCACCGAGGCTCGGGTTGGGATTGAGCAGGCTACCCGACGGACGTGTCCAGATGGTGGTCTGGAAACCGTCCTTGAACCCGGCCTTGGCCAGCAGGGCCTTGGCTTTTTCCGGGTCATGGGCGTAGCCGGGCAGGTCCTTGGCGTAACTCCAGGTGTTGGGCGGGTACGGCCCGTTGGCGGCCTCGGCGGTTTCTTCGAACACGGCCTTGAGGTAGCTGGTCTTGTCGACGGCGAGGTTGATCGCCTGACGCACCTCCGGTTTGTCCAGGGGGGGATGCTGGCTGTTGATGGCGACGAAAGCGGTCATGAAGGCCGCGGTTCTTTCCACCTTGAGCGTCGGCTCTTTACTGGCAGCCGTGACATCCAGGGGCTTGGGCGAGAGCGCGATCTGGCATTCGTTGCGCCGCAGCTTCTGCAGGCGAACGTTGGCATCGGGGGTAATGGCGAAGACCAGGTTGTCGACCGCCGGCTTGCCGGCGAAGTAGTCCGGGTTGGCGCTGTAGCGGATCGAGGCGTCTTTCTGGAACCGGCCGAACACGAACGGGCCGGTGCCGACGGGCTGGCTGTTGAGTTTTTCCGGGGTGCCCGCGGCCATCAGCTTGTCGGCGTATTCCGCCGGATAGATCGAGGCGAAGCCCATGCTCAGGGCCGCGAGGAAGGTCGAGTCGGGGTGGTCGAGGGTGAAGCGCACGGTCAGCGGATCAACCGCCTCGATTCGTTTGATCAGGCTCGGCAGTTGCAGCGACTGGGCGTGGGGGAAGCCGCTCTGGGCGATCTGGTGCCACGGGTTGGCCGGGTCGAGCATGCGTTCGAAGCTGAAGCGCACGTCGGCGGCGCTCAGGTCACGGGTCGGCTTGAAGTAGTCGGTGTGATGGAATTTCACCCCCGGATGCAGCTTGAACTCGTAGATCAGGCCGTCGTCGGACACGGTCCAGCTGTCAGCGAGGCTGGGCACCAGCTTGCCGCTGTCGGCGTCGAAGTCCACCAGGCGGTTCATCAGCACGTCGGCCGAGGCATTGGTGGTGCTCAGCGAGTTATACTGCACCACGTCGAACCCGTCGGGGCTGGCTTCGGTGCAGACGCTCAGGGTGCTGGCGGCCTGGGCCGACACCCCGAGGAAGGGGACGAGCAATAGCGGTAGGGCAGCGAGACGCATATTCAGTATCCTTTGCAGGTCGTTGTCCCATCTGCGAGTGCAGTCTGGAAAAGTCCTACCCTAGAGGTATGGACGGTAATTGACTATCCCGTTTTTAGCGGATTTTTCAGTTTGCCTGCTTCCCCCGATATTTTCACCGCACGGTTTGCCGGGCCTTTTGCGCCGCTGGCCGGTGTTGTGCGACGAGCGGCCTTTCAGGGCGCCAGCCCAGGTTGCTGGCGTCCTGGCCGGTCATTGACGGTGCGCCGTCGAGGTTTTAATCGCACTTGATGTTGTTGCACCTGAGTCTTTCTGGTATAAAGCAGCGCTCTTTTCTAGGGGCCCGGTTCCTTCGCTTGTAGGTGTAGCCGGTAAGACCCTTAAAGAAACGCGGCGCCTGGCGCCAAATGACTGAGAGATTAAGCGGCCAACCCATGCCGGGTTGGGCATGTGGTTTTAGAGGGCTGAGGCATGTCTAGAGTCTGTCAAGTTACCGGTAAGGGTCCGGTGACTGGGAATAACATTTCCCACGCAAACAACAAAACCCGTCGTCGTTTCCTGCCGAACCTGCAGCATCACCGCTTCTGGGTCGAGTCCGAGAAGCGTTTTGTGCGTCTGCGCGTATCCGCCAAGGGCATGCGTATCATCGACAAGCGCGGCATTGATGTCGTGCTGGCCGAACTTCGTCGCGATGGCAAGGTATAAGGGAGCTAAATCATGCGTGAATTGATTCGTTTGATCTCGAGCGCCGGTACTGGTCATTTCTACACGACTGACAAGAACAAGCGCACTACTCCGGACAAAATCGAGATCAAGAAATATGATCCGGTTGTTCGTAAGCACGTGATCTACAAGGAAGGCAAAATCAAGTAATTGATTTTGTTTTTCGAGAAAAACCCCGACTGGTTCGGGGTTTTTTTTCGCCTTTTTTCGGCCGGCTCCTGCCTATTGCGTGGCTGATTCCTACATTTTTCCCGTTGCGCCTTTCCTAGACTGGGGTGAACACCGAAAGGATGCGGATGTGGAGAACGCTCATGATGATTGCGAGGATGTTTGGAATTCTGCTGCTGGTGGTCCTGGCAGCGGGGAGTATTGCGGTTTCGGCGGCTCAGTCGGCCAAGGCCGAAACCAGTACCGATGCCTACGTACGCAGGATGATCGAGGCCACTCGGATCGGCTGGTCCGCATTGGCCGGGTTCAATGAAATCACCCGTGTGTTTGCGGATGTCCAGTTGTTGACCAGCGACGGGCAGCGGGCCTGGCTGATGAGCGCGCAGGGGGGGAGCGAGATCGATATGGAGGCGGTCAGGGCGCTTGGGGTTTCCTACGAATACAAATCCTTCGACAAGATCCTCTGGCGGGGGCGTCCGTCTGTCTTTATCGGTCTGGGAAAGGAACTGCCGGCGGACGAACTGCAGCGGCTGGAAGATCCGCGAGCGATTCCCGATGTGTTCAGTCTGGCAACCCACGAAGCCTTTCATTTTTACGCCGAGGACGAAAAGAGCTGGGCATTCTCCCCGGGATCGGATCGCAGCACTTTGTACCCTGCCGCCGCCGAGCCGCGCATGCATCGCAACCAGTTGATCCGTCACCTGCTGGCGGCGGCTCAGGGGCGGGCCGATGGTTTGCGGCGGGCCAGTTATTGGTATCGCCAATGGTCAAGCGGGTATGCCGACGAGTTGAAGCACATTCATGGCACTGATCGTTCCGAAGGTAGTGCGCGTTATGTGGAGGCGATTGTTCGGCCGCTGGTGCTGGGCGCGCGTCCACTCTCCCATGAGTGGTCGGTACTCATGCTTGAGGAACTGAGCCTGCTGGCGCGAGATGATTATCTGGCTGCCGATCATGAAAGCTATGCGTTGGGTGCTTTAGCCGGCTATCTGCTTGAGCAGCAGGGTGTGGACTGGCTGCCGCGCGTCGCCCGGGGAGAAACGCCCGTAGCGATGCTGCTGGATTCGGTGCCGCCTCTGGATACTCCCCCTGACGAGTTGATGGGGCGACGTATTCGGGAGGTCATTGCCGAGTCCAATCGACAGACAGCGCAAGTTTTCGATTCGTTCCTGCCGCATTTCAACGATCCGGCAGGGAAGCGTTTGCTGGTGCCGAACCAGGTTATGCAAGGGAGCTTCAATCCCACGCATTCCTACCGTCTGGCTACACAGCCCGAGAAAATTGAAGTCGGGATTGATGCCGCCTTCGTCTTGAACGATGGCCGCATTGACCTCAGGGCAGCGACGGTCGCTACCCATGTGAGCGAGGATTGTGGTCAGTTGGATCTTTACTGGATCTTGGCCCTGACCAGGGACGAGTTCGAGAAAACCGCTGACAGTCGGATGCGTTTCGAGCGCGATGACATCAAGGTGGATATTCCCTACCCGGCCCAGCCTGCCCAGGATCCGCGTATCTGGTGCGTCCAGGTCTGATCAGGCTTTCTGCTCGAACACCACATAGATCTTGCGGCAGTGCTCCAGCACCTCCCAGGTGCCCTTGAAGCCCGCCGGGATCACGAAACGATCGCCGGCGCGCAGGGTCTTGGCGTTGCCGTCCGCGTCGCGCAGCACCGAGACGCCCTGGACGATTTCGCAGTATTCATGTTCGGTGTAGTTCACCGTCCATTGGCCCACCGCGCCCTCCCAGACGCCGGCATTCATCTGCCCGCAGGGGCTGCCATAGTGGTTGTAGATGGTTTGCTCGGGATCGCCCTTGAACACTTTCTCCTCTGCCGGGCGAAAGCGTTCCGGTACGGTGGTGGCTTCGCTGAAATCGACGATGTCCTGGATACTCATGGTGCTCTTCCTCTGCGGTGACGGGCTTTGGGTCGCAAGCACCGAGTCTATGTTTATTAAAACGAACATGGCAACGGCGTTTGACGAGTCTTTGTCAAATATATTGAAACTTCAGGTGCCGCTGGTTTAGGGTGGTGGGTGCCATGGGCCTGAATCGAGGTTCGTTGGGCAGAATTCCGAACGGTGCTGGCGCAAGAGCGCACGGTTCCAGTATTTCAATAAGAGGAGGACACTCGAATGATCACCCTGACTCGTGCTGACTGGGAACAACGTGCCCGTGAGCTGAAGATTGAAGGCCGTGCCTACATCAATGGTGAATACACCGCCGCGGTCTCGAATGAGACCTTCGAGTGCATCAGCCCGGTCGATGGCCGCCTGCTGACCAGCGTTGCCAGTTGCGATGCGGCCGATGCCCAGCGTGCCGTCGAGAGTGCCCGCGCGACGTTCAACTCCGGTGTCTGGTCGCGGCTGGCCCCGGCCAAGCGCAAGTCGGCGATGATTCGTTTTGCCGCGTTGCTGAAGGTCAATGCCGAGGAGCTGGCCTTGCTGGAAACCCTCGACATGGGCAAGCCGATCAGCGACTCCCTGCATATCGACGTACCCGGCGCGGCCCAGGCCCTGAGCTGGAGCGGCGAGGCCATCGACAAGATCTATGACGAAGTGGCCGCCACTCCCCACGATCAGTTGGGTCTGGTGACCCGTGAGCCGGTGGGCGTGGTCGCGGCCATCGTGCCGTGGAACTTCCCGTTGATGATGGCTTGCTGGAAGCTCGGGCCGGCGTTGTCCACTGGTAACTCGGTGATTCTCAAGCCTTCGGAAAAATCCCCGCTGACCGCGATCCGCATTGCCGCCCTGGCGGTTGAAGCCGGTATTCCGGCGGGTGTGCTGAACGTGCTGCCGGGTTACGGCCATACCGTCGGCAAGGCCCTGGCCCTGCACCAGGATGTCGACACCCTGGTGTTCACCGGTTCGACCAAGATCGCCAAGCAACTGCTGATCTACTCCGGCGAGTCCAACATGAAGCGCGTCTGGCTCGAAGCCGGCGGCAAGAGCCCGAACATCGTCTTTGCCGATGCTCCGGACCTGCAGGCCGCCGCCGAATCCGCGGCCAGCGCCATTGCCTTCAACCAGGGCGAAGTCTGCACCGCCGGTTCGCGCCTGCTGGTGGAACGTTCGATCAAGGACCGCTTCCTGCCGCTGGTGATTGAGGCGCTGAAGGCCTGGAAGCCGGGCAACCCGCTGGACCCGGAGACCAATGTCGGTGCCCTGGTGGATACCCAGCAGATGAACACCGTGCTGTCGTATATCGAATCGGGTCATGCCGATGGCGCCAAGCTGGTGGCCGGTGGCAAGCGGACCCTGCAGGAAACCGGTGGTACCTACGTCGAACCGACCATCTTTGATGGCGTGAGCAACGCGATGAAGATCGCCCAGGAAGAAATCTTCGGCCCGGTGCTGTCGGTGATTGCCTTCGACAGCGTGGAAGAGGCGATCAGCATTGCCAACGACACGCCCTATGGCCTGGCGGCAGCGGTCTGGACCGCGAACATCTCCAAGGCGCACCTGACCGCCAAGGCCCTGCGGGCCGGCAGCGTGTGGGTGAACCAGTACGATGGCGGCGACATGACCGCACCGTTCGGCGGTTTCAAACAGTCGGGTAATGGCCGTGACAAGTCGCTGCATGCGTTCGACAAGTACACCGAGCTGAAGGCGACCTGGATCAAGTTGTAAGGCATCGATCCTGAGGGCACAACGAAACCTGCAGGAGCTTGATTAGGGCTCTGCGTACGTGATCGAGCAACGCCCCTGACGCAGCCGGACTCTCCGCAAGGAAGTCCGGCTGTGTCGTCTTGAACAGAAACTATCCACAGGAGCGTGGAACATGCGTTGGGCGACTTATTTCGCCGTGCTGGCTTCGGTACTCAGTGTCGGGCTGGCACTGGGCGTGAGCATGCCGTTGGTGTCCCTGCGGCTGGAAAGCTGGGGTTATGGCTCTTTTGCCATTGGCGTGATGGCGGCGATGCCGGCCATCGGGGTCTTGCTCGGTGCCAGTATCTCCAGCCATCTGGCGGCGCGTTTTGGCACTGCCCGGCTGATGGCCCTCTGCCTATGGGCGGGAGCCCTGTCTATCGGTTTGCTGGCGCTGCTGCCCAGCTACCCGGTGTGGCTGGTGCTGCGCCTGATGATCGGGGTGATCCTGACCATCGTCTTCATCCTCGGCGAAAGCTGGATCAATCAACTGGTGGTCGAGCAATGGCGCGGGCGCCTGGTGGCGCTTTATGGCAGCACCTATGCGCTGAGCCAGCTGTCCGGTCCGCTGCTGCTGGCCGCCGTGGGCACGGAAGGCGATTACGGCTTCTGGGTTGGCGTGGGCCTGCTGGTGGTCGCGCCATTCCTGTTGCTGGGGCGCAGCGGTGCGCCAACCACGGAGTCCAATCGCGTCACCCTGGCGGACTTGCTGGGCTTCTGTCGGGGTTTGCCGGCCATTGCCTGGGCCATTTCGCTTTTTGCTGCTTTCGAGGCGATGATTCTGACCTTGTTGCCGGTGTACTGCCTGCGCCAAGGCTTTACGGCGGATATCGCCTTGGCGATGGTCAGCACCGTGGTGGTGGGCGATGCCTTGTTGCAGTTGCCGATTGGCGCCTTGGCCGATCGGCTGTCCCGGCGCGCGTTGTTCATCGGTTGCGCCCTGGCGCTGATGTTGTCGAGCCTGGCGGTGCCTCTGCTGCTCGACACCTTGCTGATCTGGCCGCTGTGGGTGCTGTTCGGTGCCAGCGCGGGCGGGCTGTTCACCTTGTCCTTGATCCTGATCGGCGAGCGTTATCGCGACGACGCGCTGGTGCGGGCCAACGCCCATGTGGCGCAGTTGTGGGGTATCGGCTGCCTGATCGGGCCGTTGGTGGCGGGTGCGGGCAGCCAGTGGATCAGCGGGCATGCCTTGCCGTTGTTCATGGCGGCCGGGGCCTTGGGCCTGCTGGTGTTGCTGTTGCGCCAAGGGGCCTTCGGCACGGCACAGTCGGCCACCTCCCTGTAGGAGCAAGCTTGCTCGCGATGACGGGCTTCCGGGCACCGCCGAAACATCAGCCTGCCGGCTGATCGCGAGCAAGCTTGCTCCCACAGGTCAGGCCTCGTGAACCTTCAGAGCATGCGCTCCAATCCGATATGGTTGGCGAACCAGGCGTTGAACCGACGCCACCAGTTGCCCGGCTCGTGGTGCAGCTCGTGGAGCTGTCCGTGGTCCTCGGTGACCCAGACAATCTGTCCCTGCTCCAGGCGCGGCTGGTAGCTCAGGGCCGGGGCCATGCCGCGCAAGGCCAGGGCCCGAACGTGTTCCGCCAGCTCCGGACTGTCCACCAGGACGCCGACTTCGGTGTTCCACAGTACCGAGCGCGGGTCAAAGTTGAATGAACCGATAAAGGATTTCTGCCGGTCGAAAATCATCGCCTTGCTGTGCAGGCTGGAGTCCGAGCCTTTGTAGGAAGCGCTATGAAACAGGTGCGGCCCGCTGCCGCCACGCTCTCCGGGCTGGCGCCGCAGTTCGAAGAGTTTCACGCCGTGTTCCAGCAACGCCTTGCGGTAAGGCGCGTAACCGCCGTGCACGGCAGGCACGTCGGTGGCCTCCAGCGAATTGGTCAGCAGGCTGACCGAGACCCCTGCATCGGCGCGCCCGGCCAGGTAGACCAGCCCCGGTTGACCAGGCACGAAGTAGGCGGAAATCATCATCAGTTCGGTATGGACGTTCTTCAGTTCCGGCGCCAACTGTGTGGCCAGCAACAAGCGTGGATCAGGCTCGTCCCTGGCCAGGACCTTGCTCGGTGCGTCCCACAGCGCCTCGCTCCAGGCCCAGATCAGCTCACGGCGCCAGATATCCATGCGCGGCTCGCTCTTGTAGGCCCGAAGCTTCAGGTACAGGGCGGTATTGTGCTGGCGATAGCTGCCCAGCGAGTCCTTGAGCTGTTGTCGGGCCTTGGCCAGTTCCACCGCGGACGGTGGGTTTGAGAGGAAGTCGCCAATGGGCGCGCTCAGGGCGCTGTTCCAGTACTGGTCGAAGCTGTGTCCGAGTTGTTCGGCCACGGGGCCGAAGCCGAGCAGGTCGATGTCGGTGAAGTTCAGGTCCGGCTGGGCGCCGAAATATTCGTCCCCGAGGTTGCGGCCGCCGACGATGGCCGCGCTGTTGTCGGCCAGCCACAGCTTGTTGTGCATCCGCCGATGTTGTTGCGACAGGTTGAACAAACGGCCCAGGGTACGCGTGGCACCGGTGCTGCGGCCCAGGTTCAGCGGATTGAACAGGCGGATCTGGATATTCGGATGGGCGGCGAGGGTGCCGATGACCGAGTCGAGCCCGTCGCTGGTGGTGTCGTCCAGCAGGATGCGCACCCGTACGCCGCGATCGGCGGCCTCGAGCAGTTCATCCACCAGCATGCGGGTGCTCAGGCCGTCATGGACAATGTAGTACTGCAAATCCAGGCTGACTTGGGCATTGCGGATCAATTCGGCCCGGGCCCTGAACGCCTCGCTGCCGTTGGGCAGCAGGCGAAAGCCCGAGCGCCCCTGCCAGGGTGCGGCCTGTTCCTGGATCGAACGACCGAAGCTCGATTCGCTCGCCGCCAGGGCCTGGCTGGGAAGCCGTGGAATATCCAGGGTCGCGCATCCGCTCAACAGCAGGGCAATGAGCAGCAAGCAGGCTTTCAATGGTCATCGCCCCGGGTCGGTAGGTGTCGGCATATGGACGCTGTCCGGCGGGTAAAGGTCAATCGATACTGCTCTCGTTTTGTGCCAGTAATTTGATCGCGGCCGCGCCGACCTTGCGCACAGCCTCTTCGATCAGTGGCGTCGGCTTGGCAGCGTAGTTCATGCGCAGGCAGTTACGGTATTTGCCCGAGGCGGAAAAGATGCTGCCCACCGCGATCTGCACGCCCTGGTCCTGCAGCGCCCGGTTCAGGCGCAGGGCATCGAACCCTTCGGGCAGTTCGACCCAGAGCATGAAGCTGCCCTGGGGGCGACTGGCGCGGGTACCGGCGGGAAAATAACGGCTGATCCAGTCGATCATCAGGTCGCGGTTGCGCTGGTATTGGCTGCGCATGCGTCGCAGATGCGGCTCGAAGTGCCCGTTTCTGAGGAAGTCGGCGATGGCCAGCTGTGGCTGCGGGGCCGTGGAACCGGTGCTGATGTACTTCATGTGCAGCACCCGTTCGAGGTAACGACCGGGTGCGACCCAACCGATGCGCAGGCCCGGGGCGAGGGTCTTGGAGAAGGAGCTGCAGAGCAGCACGCGACCGTCTTCATCGAAGGACTTGATGGTGCGCGGACGGGGGTAGGTGTAGGCCAGTTCGCCATACACATCGTCTTCGATAATCGCCACGTCGAAGCGCTGGGCCAGGGTCAGCAGGGCGCGCTTGCGCGACTCCGGCATGATATAGCCCAGCGGGTTGTTGCAGTTGGGGGTCAACTGTATGGCCTTGATCGGCCACTGCTCGAGGGCCAGTTCCAGGGCGTCGAGGCTGATGCCGGTGATCGGGTCGGTGGGGATTTCCAGGGCCTTCATACCCAAGCCCTTGAGGGTCTGCATGGCGCCGTGGAAGCTGGGTGAGTCCACCGCGACGATGTCCCCCGGCTCGCAGATGGAGCGGATGCTGGTGGACAGGGCCTCGTGGCAGCCGGTGGTGATCACCAGATCTTGGGGGCCGAGCTGGCAGCCGGAGTCGAGCAGCAGGCGCGCCACCTGTTCGCGCAGCCCGAAGTTGCCGTGGATATTGTCGTAGGACAGGCCGGGCATGTCCTGGCGGCGGCTGATCTGCGCCAGGCTGCGCAGCAGCGGTTTCAGGGTCGGGCTGTCGATGTCGGGCATGCCGCGGCCCAACTGTACGGTGTCCTCGCGAGGGACGGCGCGAATCAGTTCCAGCACCTGTTCCCATTGCGAGATATCAACAGGGCGTTGTGCCGGTCGGCCGATGACCGGCAACGCCGGTAGTTCGCGGCCTACGGGTACGAAGTAGCCGGACTTGGGTTTTGGTTGGGCCAGCCCGCTGTCTTCCAGGACGCGGTAGGCCTGCTGCACCGTACTCAAACTGACACCGTGCTCCACGCTCAACGCCCGTACAGAAGGCAGGCGGTCTCCGGGGCGATAGAAACCCTGTTCTATGCGGGTTCCAAGCAGTTCGGCAAGGTTGACGTAGAGGGTCATGGCGCAGTTCTCGGCGACGGTGGAAAGCGTTGGACGGTACAGATAGGAAGAAAATACAGGATTCAGTCGCGCTTTGGCGAGATCTGTATTGAATTAATAAAAATTGATTGAATCTGTAATGGTTTTGGCCGCTCACCCATTCTATGTACTCATGGCAACCGAGTAACAAAGGAGCAGAGGTAATGAACGGCATGAGCGATGTGCGTCTGGTGTTGCGCAGTCAGGAACTGGTGATCGAGCACGAGCGGGTAGTCATGGCGTCTTCCGCCCGTGGCGGCGCTCCGGCCTTCGGTGCCATGGGTCTGTTCTGGCATCGTCTGCGTACCCGCAAGACCTTGCTTGCACTTACGCCCGAGGAACTGAGCGATATCGGATTGAGCCCGGAGCAGGCCCGGAAAGAAGGTTTGAAACCGTTCTGGCGTTCTTGACGCGAAATTTGTGGGAGCCCGGCTTGCCAGCGGGCGCATGACTCAAGGGCCTGATCGCCGGCAAGCCGGCTCCTACAGGGGACCGCGCTCCTTCAGATGAGCAGGTTTGCTGCCGGGAGTGGTCTTTTCAGGCAAAATACGCGCTTGTTCTTCTTTCCGGTCGTCGTTCGATGAGTTGCAACAGTCAGAAAATCCGCTTTCTGCGTCAGCAAATTCCGTCGTTCGACTGCGTGCCGGGCTGTCACGACTGCTGCGGGCCGGTGACCACTTCGTCCGAGGAGATGGCCCGCCTGCCGCGCAAGACCGCCGCCGAGCAGGAAGCGGCGCTGGACGAGCTCAATTGCGTGCACCTGGGACCGAACGGCTGCACTGTGTATGACGAGCGTCCGCTGATCTGTCGCTTGTTCGGGACAACACCCACGTTGCCTTGCCCCAATGGCCGACGTCCCGTGGAGATGATTCATCCACGGGCCGAGCAGCAGGTGCACGAATACATCGCTACCACGCGTCAGGTACTGGTCTAGGCTCAATCCGGAATCGGCAGGTTCAGGCTCTCCTTCACTTCTTCCATCACGATATAGCTCTTGGACTCCCGAACGTGGGGCAGCTTGAGCAGGATGTCGCCGAGCAGCTTGCGGTAGGAAGCCATCTCGGAAATCCGTGCTTTCACCAGGTAGTCGAAATCCCCCGAGACCAGGTGGCATTCCAGCACATGGGGCAATTTCAGCACGGCACGTCGGAATTCTTCGAAGGTGTCGCCCGACTTGTAGTCGAGGCTGATCTCGACGAACACCAGCAGGCTGCCCTTGAGGTGCTGCGGGTTCAACCGGGCGTTGTAGCCCATGATGATGCCTTCGCGCTCCAGCCGGCGAACCCGCTCGGTGCAGGGCGTGGTGGACAGTCCGACCTTTTCGCCAAGCTCAGTGAACGAGATGCGTCCGTCGGCCTGCAGGATGCGCAGGATATTGCGGTCGATCTTGTCCAGCTCGCGCTTGGTCTGATGGTTGGTTCTCATTAGGGAATGCCCCTCCGTCAAAAGCGATAGTGCCGAGAATTCTCGCCAAATATAGGCACTTATATAGTGAAAAGCACTGGCTATTGTTTTTTACACTGCGCGCATCTTGGCTTTGAACATTAAACATCGGCGCCTGGCCGCGGATTGAGGAATAGACACATGCGAGTTCTGGTATTGGGTAGCGGCGTCATTGGTACCACCAGTGCTTATTATCTGGCGCGGGCCGGTTTCGAAGTGGTGGTGGTCGACCGTCAGCCGGCCGCGGCCATGGAGACCAGTTTCGCCAACGCCGGCCAGGTCTCGCCCGGTTATGCCTCGCCCTGGGCCGCCCCGGGCGTGCCGCTCAAGGCCATCAAGTGGCTGCTGCAGCGTCACGCGCCGCTGGCGATCAAGGCCACCGCCGATATCGACCAGTACCTGTGGATGGCACAGATGCTGCGCAACTGCACCGCCAGTCGTTATGCGGTGAACAAGGAGCGCATGGTCCGCCTGTCCGAGTACAGCCGTGACTGCCTCGACGAACTGCGCGCCGAAACCGGGATTGCCTACGAAGGCCGTAGCCTGGGGACCACCCAGTTGTTCCGCACCCAGGCGCAACTCGATGGCGCAGCAAAAGACATCGCGGTACTGAAAGAGTCCGGTGTCCCTTACGAATTGCTCGACCGCGCCGGCATTGCCCGGGTCGAACCGGCCCTGGCCAGCGTCACCGATATCCTCGCCGGCGCCCTGCGCCTGCCGAACGACCAGACCGGCGACTGCCAGATGTTCACCAGCCGCCTGGCCGAAATGGCCATCAAGCTCGGTGTGGAATTCCGCTTCGGCCAGGACATTCAACGGCTCGACCATGCGGGTGACCGCATCAACGGCGTGTGGATCGACGGCAAGCTGGAAACCGCCGACCGCTACGTACTGGCGCTGGGCAGTTATTCGCCGCAGTTGCTCAAGCCGCTGGGGATCAAGGCGCCGGTCTACCCGCTCAAGGGCTATTCGCTGACCGTGCCGATCACCAACCCGGCCATGGCCCCGACTTCGACTATCCTTGATGAAACCTACAAGGTCGCGATCACTCGTTTCGACAACCGCATCCGCGTCGGTGGCATGGCGGAAATCGCCGGTTTTGACCTGTCGCTGAACCCGAAACGGCGCGAAACGCTGGAGATGATCGTCGGCGATCTTTATCCTCAGGGCGGCGACCTCGAGCAAGCCAGTTTCTGGACCGGTTTGCGTCCGACCACTCCCGACGGTACGCCGATCGTGGGGGCGACCTCATTCCGCAATCTGTTCCTGAACACCGGTCACGGTACGCTCGGCTGGACCATGGCTTGTGGCTCCGGTCGCCTGCTGGCTGACCTGATGGCGAAGAAAAAGCCGCAGATCAGCGCCGAAGGCCTCGATATTTCCCGTTACGGCAAAACGCCCCAGGAGACTGCAAAACATGGCAATCCAGCGCCAGCTCACCAATGAACGTCTGAGCCAGATCGTTGTTCACAGCGGTACCGTGTATCTGGCGGGGCAGGTTGGCGACAACATGAGCGCCGGGATTGAAACCCAGACCCGTGAAGCCCTCGGCAATATCGAGCGTTTGCTGGATCTGGCGGGTACCGACAAGAGCAGGTTGCTGTCGGTGACGATCTACCTGAAAGACATCGATGCCGACTTCGCCGGGATGAATTCGGTCTGGGACAAGTGGCTGCCCAAAGGCGTCGCGCCGGCCCGTGCCACGGTTGAGTCGAAGCTGTGCGAACCGGAAATCCTGGTCGAGCTGTCGGTCGTGGCCGCTCTGCCTTAAGTACGATCCCTCTCCCGGTGTGATGGCGGTCTCACTGCTTTTCGCACCGGTTTTTTTCCCCGTTGACCGTCCAGAAGTTTGCCGCCATGCGTCCTGCCCGTGCCCTGATCGACCTCCAAGCCCTGCGTCACAACTACCAATTGGCCCGCGAAGTCTCGGGTGCCCGAACCCTCGCGGTGATCAAGGCCGATGCCTATGGTCATGGCGCGCTGCGCTGTGCCCAGACCCTGGAAGCCGAGGCCGATGGTTTTGCCGTGGCCTGTATCGAGGAGGCCCTCGAGTTACGGGCCGGGGGGATTCGCGCGCCGATCCTGTTGCTGGAGGGCTTTTTCGAGGCCGCCGAACTGCCACTGATCGTCGAGCACGACTTCTGGTGCGTGGTGCATGCGCTCTGGCAGCTGGAGGCCATCGAGCAGGCGGTGTTGGCCAAGCCGATCAATGTCTGGCTCAAACTCGACTCGGGCATGCACCGGGTGGGGCTGGAACCGGCCGATTATCAGGCGGCTTACCAGCGCCTGCAGGCCAGCGGCAAAGTGGCGAAAATCGTCCTGATGAGCCACTTCGCCCGCGCCGATGAACTGGGCAGCCAGCGCAGCGCCGAACAGGTGGCGACCTTCGAGGCCGCGCGCCAGGGTTTGTCGGCTGAGGTCAGCCTGCGCAACTCTCCGGCGGTGCTCGGTTGGCCGCAGATTTCCAGCGACTGGGTACGTCCCGGCATCCTGCTGTTCGGCTCGACGCCTTTCGAAGAAGAAAACCCTGTCGCCGCGCGTTTGCAGCCGGTCATGACCCTGGAGTCGAAAGTCATCAGTGTGCGCGAGCTGCCGGCGGGTGAGCCGGTGGGCTACGGCGGCCTGTTCGTGACGTCCAGGCCGACGCGGGTTGGCGTGGTTGCGATGGGTTATGCCGACGGCTATCCGCGTCACGCACCGACCGGCACGCCGGTGCTGGTGGCGGGCCAGCCGAGCCAACTGCTGGGCCGGGTGTCGATGGACATGCTGTGCATCGATCTGACCGACGTGCCCCAGGCCGGGTTGGGCTCGACGGTGGAGTTGTGGGGCAAGAACATCCTGGCCAGTGAGGTCGCGGCCCGGGCCGAGACCATTCCTTATCAGATCTTCTGCAACCTGCGCCGGGTGCCACTGCTCTACACCGGGAGCTAACGGGCAACCCGCCGCGCCACAGATCGTCCCGCCGACCAGGATTCGGCCCTGAGTGTTGTAAATACTGAACGCTATGCCATGATATCGCTCAATTACAACATCGCCTGAATCCCTGGGAGGCTGCCGTATTGGACGTCGGTGAACGACTGCAATCCATCCGTAAACTGAAAGGTCTGTCTCAGCGTGAACTCGCCAAACGCGCGGGCGTCACCAATAGCACCATTTCAATGATTGAGAAAAACAGTGTCAGCCCCTCGATCAGTTCGCTGAGGAAGGTGCTTGGCGGCATTCCCATGTCCATGGTCGAGTTCTTTTCCGAAGAAATCCTCCAGGAAAAACCGACCCAGATCGTCTACAAGGCCAACGAGCTGATCGATATCTCCGATGGTGCCGTGACCATGAAGCTGGTCGGTCGTGCTCATCCCAGCCGTGCTATCGCTTTTCTCAATGAGATCTATCCTCCAGGTGCCGACACCGGAGAGGAAATGCTCACCCATGAAGGCGAAGAGACTGGCATTTTGCTGGAAGGCCGACTGGAATTGGTGGTGGGTGCAGAAACTTTCGTCCTCGAGGCGGGCGACAGCTACTATTTTGAAAGCACCAAGCCGCATCGCTTCCGCAACCCGTTCGATACCCCCGCGCGACTAATCAGCGCAGCGACACCGGCGAATTTTTAACAGAGAGGCGTCAGGTCAGGGATTTCAAGGCGCCCGGTAGTATTGATTGGCCACTTGCTAATACCCTTGTGACTATTAGGGTTGTTTCGCAGTGGCAATCGAACCGTTATACTCACGCCGCCTGCGAAACCGTGGTTGCGGGCGTGATTAGCCACCATTGAGGGTGTACGCGTGAATCCAATTATGAAAATGCTGGCCGTACCAGCAACCGTAGTCGCCCTGTGGGCCATCAGCGCTCAGGCTTCGACCATCAATGACGACATTGCCAAGCGCCTGGAGCCGGTGGGCAAGGTGTGTGTCCAGGGCGAAGAGTGTAAAGGCATGGAAGTGGCGGCTACCGTGGGCGGTGGCGGTGGTGCCAAGACGCCGGATGAAGTGATTGCCAAACATTGCAACGCCTGCCACGGCACCGGTTTGCTGGGTTCGCCGAAAATCGGCGACGCCGCGGCCTGGAAAGATCGCGCCGATCACCAAGGTGGCCTCAGTGGCCTGCTGGCCAAGGCCATCACCGGCCTTAACGCGATGCCGCCAAAAGGCACCTGCGCCGATTGCTCCGATGACGAGCTCAAAGGTGCGATCGAGAAAATGTCCGGGTTGAAATAAGACCGATCGTCTCTGAAAAAGCCGCTTACGAGCGGCTTTTTTGCATCTGCTGAAAACCCGATCCTGTGTCTGTGGGCTGTCATTTTCAGCAGATTCCCGGCAAGCTCGGTCGAACCTCAATTCACGGAAAGGCGAGGAGGATCCGATGGTGCAATCCTGTTCTATCGAACGTGCGGTCGATGAGGTGCTGGCACGGCTGCCGGCACATATCCACATGGCCAGCCCCTTGGGCCTGGGCAAACCCAACCGCTTTATCAACGCGCTCTACCAGCGCATCAGGCAATTGCCGGAGCGTCGGCTGACGATCTATACGGCCTTGAGTCTCGGTCGCCCATCCCTGGGCGACGGTTTGCAGCGGCGTTTCCTCGAACCCTTTGTCGAACGAGTATTCGGCGACTACCCCGAACTGGATTTCCTCGCCGACCTGCGCCGGGACAGCCTGCCGCCGAATATCCATGTCCAGCAGTTCTTCATGCAGCCCGGCAGCCTGTTGCACAGCGAGCAGGCCCAGCAGGATTACGTCAGCAGCAACTACAGCCATGCCGCCCGCGATATCAACGCCGCCGGCCTGAACCTGATCGCGCAACTGGTGGCCGAGGCGCCGGAACATCCCGGGCATCTGAGCCTGAGCTGCAATCCGGACATCACCCTCGACCTGCTGTCGATGATCGCCCGCCGCCGCGCCGCCGGGGAGACCATCCTGGTGCTGGCGCAGGTTCACAGCGATCTGCCGTATATGCCCGGGGATTCGGAACTCAGCCGTGATGCCTTCGACCTGCTGATCGACGAACCGGAACGCAGTACCCTGTTCTCCACCCCGAATATGCCGGTGGACACCCAGGACCACTTTATCGGCCTGCACGCCAGCACCCTGGTGCGCGATGGTGGCACCCTGCAGATCGGCATCGGCTCCATGGGCGACGCCTTGACCGGTGCCTTGCTGGCCCGTCAGGCGGACAACGAGGGTTACCAGGCCTTGCTGGCGGATATCGACCTGTCCCCCTGGAAGGTGCTGCTCGACAAGGAGGGTGGCATCGAGTCGTTTGCCAAGGGGCTTTACGGTTGCAGCGAGATGTTCGTCAATGGCCTGCTGGTGCTGGTGGACGCGGGTATCGTGCGGCGCAAGGTCTACGCCGACCTTGAGCAGCAACGCCAGGCCAATGCCGGAACCCTCGACAGTGCCCTGCAGACGGGCGGTATTGCGGTGCATGGCGGCTTCTTTCTCGGCCCGCGCAGTTTTTATCAGCGCCTGCACGAGCTGTCCCGGGACAAGCTGGGCGAGTTCAACATGACCGCCATCAGCTATATCAACGAGCTGTTTGGCCAGGAAGAACTCAAGCGCCTGCAGCGTCTCGACGCACGCTTTATCAACAGCGCCTTCACCATGACGTTGCTGGGCGCGGGGGTGGCCGACCAGCTCGAAGACGGCCGGGTGCTCAGCGGTGTCGGCGGGCAGTACAACTTCGTGGCCCAGGGCCATGCGCTGGAGGGCGCGCGCTCGATCCTGATCCTGCGCAGCTGGCGCGAGTCGGGCGGCGAGGTCAGTTCGAATATCGTCTGGGAGTATGGGCATTGCACCATCCCCCGGCATCTGCGGGATATCGTGGTCACCGAGTATGGGATTGCCGATCTGCGCGGCAAGACCGACGCCCAGGTGATCGAAGCGTTGCTGAATATCGCCGATTCGCGCTTTCAGTCGGAGCTGATCGAGCAGGCGCAAAAAGTCGGCAAGCTGCCGGGGAATTTCCGTCTCGATTCGCGGTTTGCCGATAACAGCCCGCAACGTTTGCAGGCGATTCGCGCGCGTCACCCGCAGTTGTTCCCGGAGTATCCGCTGGGCTGTGATTTCAGCGTGGAGGAGCGGGATCTGCTGCGGGCGCTGAACTGGCTCAAGAGCAAATTCAAGCTCACCGAGGCACTTGAGTTGGGCAAGGCGACGCTGGACGCGCCCGAGCCGTCGGCGTTCCCGGTACATCTGGAGCGCATGGGGCTGGCACAGCCCCAAGGCCTGCGTGACGAGTTGTACCAGCGCCTGTTGCTGGCGGGGTTGCAGGCCACTGCCGGCTAGCGACAGGGCCTTGGCGCAGGGCGCATGCCTCAGTTGTAGGTGACGTCCACCGTCGCCAGGCTTTCCAGCTTGCCTTCGCTGACCGCGCCGGACTTCCAGTAGGCCGCCCCCAGTGGCAGCACCGCCTGGCCGCCGCTCGGCGTCAGGGTGCGGGTATTGTCGTTGCCGTCGGCGCGGATGGTCTGTCGCACGCCTCCCAGCTGCGAGTACAGCCACAGCGTCAGGCCGCTGACATCGCCGGTGTTGGCGAAGCGGGCGCCATCCGAGGAGGCCGGCGTGCCATGGAACGTGAAGGTGACGCTGGTGATATCGGAGTCGCAGCGGACGCTCAGCTCGAAGGGCTTGTGGCCCGCGGAGTCGACGCCCGCGAAGTCATCGATCTTGACCGGTGGCAGGGATATGGCGCGTTCGATGTCATCGGCAATCAGGTTGCAGGTGCCGCCCTCGACAGTGCCTTCGAAGCGCAGATTGCCCGGGTTCAGGGTTTCCGTGGCCGAAGCCGGGGCGATGGTCGCGAGCGCCAGCGCCAGGGGTATCAGGTAGGTCTTCATCGGGTGTTGTCCGTTCTGGCGGGCCGACGGAAGGTGGCGGCCTGGTAAGGCTTGTGGCGTCAGTTATAGGTAATGGTCACGGAGGCCGTGGTGATCAGTGTGCCTTTGGAGACGCCGAAGAGGACGGTCTTTATGTAGTGCGCGCCCATGGGCAGTACCGCACGGCCGGCGGTTGTTGAAATGGTTCGCGAGCGAGCGGTAGGGTTGCCGTTGGCAGGGAAGTTGTAGGCAGTTCCCCCGATGCGCGATTGAATCACGGTAGCGATGCCGCGGGCGGTGCCGGTATTGGCGAAGCGTTCAGGCGCTAAGGAGTCCGATGTGCCGTTAAAGGTGAAGGTGACACTTCTGATATCCGAGTCGCAGTTGGCGGTCAGGTCGAATGTCTTGAGCCCGGCCCAAGTGGCGCTATCGAAATCGCTGACCTTGACCGGAGGCAGCTCGATCAAGCGGCTGACATCGCCGGTGGCCAGGTGGCAGGTGCCACCCTGGATATCACCTGTGAACCGCAGACTGCCGGTCTGGACAGCTTGAGCCGTGCCGGTGATCGTTGCAGCGGCAACCAGTAGGGGCAATACGAAAAGAGGTTTTTTCATTACAGGTATCCTTGTCAGGTAAAGCGTTGATTGACGCATTGCATTCGACGAGCGCTGCCGCGAGCGGTCTGTTGGCTCAGTTGTAGGTGATGTTGACGGTGACGGTGCTCACCAGCGTGCCTTTGGTCAGGGTGCCGGTGGTCTTGTGGTACTCCGCGCCCATGCGCAGCACGGCCCGGTTGCCTGAAACCGCGACGGTGCGAGTACTGTTGTTGCTTACCGTCTGGCCCGGTGTATGCAGCCATAGCGCAACACCGCGAGCCGAACCGGTGCTATTGGCAAAGAGCGCGGAGTTTCCGGGATCCGGCGTGCCGGTGAATCTGAAGGTGACGTTCGAGGCATTGCTGCAGTTGGCGGTCAGGTCGAAACTCTTGGTGCCGATCGAGATGCCGGTGAAGTTCGAGATCCGCACGGGGTCCAGTGCGATCACGCGGCTGACGTCGCCAGCGGCGAGGTCACAGGTGGCGGTGGGGGTGACGAAGCTGACGGGGTTGTTCAGTAGAACCGTGTGGATGGTGCGCCCATCCCAGCTGTTCACCATGAGGTTTGCGCCGGGGACCGTACCGTTTGATACGTTCCCTATTTTGTAGAACTGGGCCTCCATCGTGACGATGGTGTGCTCATAGCTTGTATAGGTCAGTGAAGTCGAGCTGCTGTGGAGGGGCAGCAAGTAGGGGCTCCCCCACCTGAGCGTCGCATAGACCCGTATGCCAATCCCTGGAACATTGGTTCGATAGACACCTCCCACACCAGGAAGCGTCACCAAATCGGCGGTTGTATATCGCCCGGTTGTTTGCTGCATGATGGGAGGGCTGCAGGTGCTGACGCCGCTGGGGTATGTACCACCAAAGGTGGCTTTTGCTATCAGGGCTCCCACTGCCAGACTTGACGGCACGCTGATAGTGGCTGGAAAAGTTGCGCCGTTGCGCGGGTTGTTTGGGTAATAGTTGCACGCCGCTTGAGCCGCCACCGGCAGTGAAAGGATCAACAATGCGCAAACTGACTGGAGGGGGCGTTTCATTTTCTGTCTCGCGTGAAGTAAGGTCTGGAATCTGTCGACAGAGGCGTTTGCGAAGCAGGTATGGGCGACCATGATCAAGCCTCATCCGCAGCGGTATCCGACGGACCCGACCGAGGCGTATCGGTCATGGCGGCCCGGCATTCACCATCCATCTGACGTAAACCGTTCGAGTCGGCGAGCGTGCCCAGGTCATAGGTGATCCGGCAGACGTCCGTGCTGGCCGAGCCCCACTTGACCGTCAGTTGGCCGCTATCGCGCGGTACCCGGACAAACGCCTTGCTGCTCTGCCCGACCACGCCTGTGCTGACGCCGCTTTCATCGAACACATCGGCACCGAAGGGCAGCGGGCTGCCATCCTCGCGCAGGGCATTGATGATCAAGGCCCGCCCGCTGCTGGTCTCGTACTTCATCACCACCACGGAACCGGCCCGGGGCGCGACGTTGTGCGAGGCGGACTTGAGCTCCACGTCGTGGGACATGTCCCTGGGGTCCAGCTCGACCACGTTCTGGCGGTACGACGTGAGGTGTGGCACCACCGCGTAGCCGTTATCGTCCACCTGCGCGTTATTGCCGCCGACCCAGGCGCCCTTGGCTCCGGGCGCGTTGACCAGGCCGAAGGTGTCGCCCAGTTCCGGGGTCAGGGTCAGGCCGTCGGCATGGGCCACCAGGCCGCCGGACAGGCCTAGCGATTGCGAGTGGTAGCCGTTGCCCTGGCTGTAGCTGGTGGAGGCCTGGGCGTAGCGGCTGCGGTACTGCAGGTCGGCGTTGAAACTGTTGCCGATGCCATTGTCGGCGTGGCTGGCCGAAGCGCCGTAGTTGATCTCGTTGCGTTCGCCCCAAGTGCCGCTGAGGCCAGTGCGGATGCTGTTTTGCCGGTCGCCGTGGGTCAGCGTGCTCGACAGGTTGGGCGCACGGTTCGAGTAGCCCAGCGGCAGGCTGACGGTGAGGTCGATCTGGTTGCTGCTGCGCTCGGTCAGCAGGTCGCGGGTGCGCTGGGCACTGAGGGTGTAGTTCAGGCGTTGCCAGTTGCTGCTGTAGCCGGCGCTGAAGCTCAGGCTGCCGCCCTTGCGGTTCCAGTAGTTCTGCGACGAGCCGGTGAGGAACAGCGAACCCCGCTCCAGGCTCTGGTTGATGCTGATATCCAGGCGTTCGCGTACCCGGCTGATATTGTCCAGGTTGCCGCCGTCGCGGGCCAGTTCGCGCAGTCGTGCGGTATCCCGCGCGGTGAGGAAACCGTCGGTGGAGTAACGGAAGGCCCCGAGGGCGAAGTTGGTCCCGGTGTCGGCGAAGTTCTTGTTGTAGCGGGCCTGCAGACTCTGGCCCCGGCGGTTGCCATTCCCCGGCAGCTGGGCATGGGAGGAGGTCAGATCCAGCGAAATCGCTCCCACCGGGGTGTTGAGGGCGGTGCCGAGGATTTGCGAGTTATAGCCTTCCGAGGCCAGGGCCCCGGCATAGCCGGTCAGCAGGTTGTTGAGGCCGTACTGGAAAGTGCCCTGGCTCAGCCAGGGATTGCTGTTGACGCCGAGCTCGGCCATTTCGCCCACGCTCAACGAGTAGCGGCTGTAACCCGGTCGGAGCAGTTTCACATCGGAAGCGAAAGGCACGATGAATTGCCGCTGGCGCCCGTCAGCCTCGGTGACGGTGACTTCCAGGTCGCCGCCGTAGCCGGTGGGGAACAGGTCATCGAGCACGAACGGCCCGGGGGCCACCGTGGTTTCGTCGAGCAGGATGCCGCGCTGGCGTACGCTGACCCGGGCGTTGGTCTCGGCCACGCCACGGACGATGGGCGCATAGCCGGTCTGCGAGTCGGGCAGCATGCGATCGTCGGTGGCCAGGCTGGCGCCGCGCATGCGCAGGCTGTCGAACAACTCGCCGGTGGTGTAGATCTCGCCGGTCATGAATTGCGATTGCAGCCCGGGCAGTTCCCGTTGCACATAGGTGGCGCTGCTCTGGTAGCTGCTGCCGGCATCGTTGCTGCTGTAGGCGCCGTTGTGCCGCAGGTGCCAACCCTCCAGGTTGAGACCGGTGTTCAGCCGCAGGGAGTTGGAGAACGATGAGCGGCCCTGGTTGTTGTTCATGAAGCCGTTGGCGTCGTAGCGGACGAACGCCGCGTTCACGCCGGTGTCCCAGTGCTCCGGACTGACATAACCGCGCGCCTTGCGTGACAGGTAGATCTGCGGGACTTGCAGGTCCAGGCGGCTTTCGCCGGCATCGAAGCGGGCGCTGGCGTCGGGTAGATAGGTACTGATATCGCCGCAGGCCGGTGTACTCGGTAACGGCGGCGGAACGGTTTCGCCAGCGTCGGCGGCCTTTTGTGCCACCCCGTCGAGGTCGATCCCGAGCCTGATCAGCAGGGCGCGATCCAGGCACAGCTGCGCGTTTTTCTGGCCCTCGACACCGGCGAAAGTCAGTTCGTCGCGGCCGATCCAGCCGCCGTTGACGCTGATATCGGCACGATAATGTCCCGGCAGGACCACATTGCCTTCGTTGAAGCGCGAGATGTCGATCTGCCCGCCACCTCCCGGAAAGAAGGCCGGGTTGAACTCCACCTGCTCGACCTCGTAGGCGGCCAGGACGCTGCCGGCGGCCAGCAGCAGGAGGCTGTGAATGACGTGGGCCAGGCGGCTGCGCGCAGGGTGCGATCCGCCGGCTACAGGTTGTGTCTTCGATCTCATCACTAACGTTCCAAACCTTGTGTATGGCCGGATTCGGGCAAGCCGTTCCCTGCCGTCGCGCGTTGTGGATCGCGACGGGGCCGGAGGTGTCGTTACGGGTGGGCGTTCGAGGGACGCCGGTTTTGGATTCAGCCCGTCAAAGCATGACCTGGGCCTTGTGCGTGTGGCGGGCGCCGTAGTCGTCGATGACCTGGAATTCGACCTGGGCGCCGGCACTCGGCGTCGACTTCAGGCTGGGCAGGGGGAAACGGTTGCTGGCCTGCGGATTGACCATGTTCGCGACTGCCGTCTCACCGACCGGCTTGGCATGGCGTTGGCCCGCCGCCAGCAGCTCCACCGAATCGAAGTTCAGGTGGTAGGGCGTCGGGTTATGCACTTCCAGGACCGGCCCCTGTTCGGTTTTCACCAGCGTCCAGCGCAGTTTTTCGGTGGCCTGTACCGCCTCGTACGGCAGGCCCTGCGGTCGAAAGAACAGCTTGATGCGGGTCTTGAACGCCAGTTGCAGCTGGTTGCTCTGCTCCGAATCTGGGGCCTTGGGCGGGACTTCCAGCATGTTCAGCCAGAACAGGCTCTCGCGATCCTTGGGCAGCGGTTCACCGGTGTAGGTCAGGCGCACGACCTGCTGCTTGTCCGGCTCCATCCGAAAGATCGGTGGCGTGGCGACAAACGGAACCTTGGCCCGTTCCGGCGTCACCTCCTCGTCGCCGCTGTCCAGCCAGACCTGTACCAGCGCCGGTTTCTGGTTCTTGTTCTCGAACCTTATGCTCATCTCCTTCTGGTTCGCCGGATACACCACGCGGGTGCCGGTGATAACGACGCTGGCCTGCACCGTGAAGCAGGTGATCAACGTCAGGGTCGCCAGGGCGAGCCGGGCGGCGAGGCGAGTGAAACGGGCGGTGTGCTGGGATCTGAGGGTGTTCATGGGCAATCGTCGGTCCGGTTCAAGAGGGGATGTCGGCGGTATGGCTGACCCGTGCGCCGAAATCGCTGATGGCGCTGAACTCGACCTTCAGTGCTCCCGGGGGCGGGGTCCGCAGGGCGGGCAGGGCGAAGCGCTTGATATCGCCGGCCGGCAGCAACAGGCTGTCGTTGGCCTCCTTGTTCGGGGCTTTCGGATAACGTTCGTTGCCACCTTTGCCCACCAGTTCGACCGAGCCCAGGGAGACGTGATAAGGCGTCGGGTTGACGACTTCCAGGGCGTGACCGCCTTCGTGGCGCACCAGCTTCCAGCTCAGCTTCGGTGCAGCGGCGGCCTTCGAATAGGGCAGCCCCTCGGGGCGGAAGAACACTCGCAGACGGGAGCGAAACGACAGCTCCAGCAGGTTCTTGTCCTTGGCGTCGGCTGCGGTCGGCTGCACTTCCAGCACATTCAGCCAGAACAGGCTTTCGCGGTCCGTGGGCAACGGCTCGCCGGTATAACGCAGGCGCGGGGCCTGCTGCTTTTTCGGTTCGATGCGCAGCATCGGCGGTAGCGCGGTGAAGGGCGCCTTCGCGGTTGCGGGTGTCGCACGTTTGTCGCCGTCGTCGAGCCAGAGCTGGACCAGGGCGGGGCGTTCGCCCTTGTTCTCCAGTCGGACCACGACTTCCTGTTGTTCGGCGGGATAGATCACGCGCGCGCCATGGATGATCACGGCGGCAAACGAGGACGTAGCGTGCAGCGATGCCGTCAGAAGGGCACAGATGACCATGCCCGAACGAGTCAGGTTGTTCATTGGCGAAGCTCTCGTGTTGAAGGCTGGACCCACGACAGGGCGCAGGTCCATTGGATGATGCTTAGTCGGCGTACTCGACCATGAAGCCGACCCGGGTGGCGACCTCGCCTTCGCCCGCGGCGCCGGTGGCGTAGTACTGGGCGGCCAGGGGAATGAGTGCCTGGTTGTTGGCGATGACCACGCCTTCGGATTTTTCGCTGTAGACGTGGATCGGTGTGCCGTCGCGCTTGGTCACCTCGACCTGGACGTTGCTGGCGGCGTTCGCGGTTGCATCGATGTTCAGGCGGCCGGTGGCGACATCGATCGCCGGGCTGCTCGGATCGAATGCGACCATGGCGGTGCGGCCGTTGGTGCAGGCCGTTTCGCCTGGAGCGCCCACGCGAATCGTGAAGCCGGTGAGGTTCCGACGATCGCCGGCGTTTGTCAGGAGAGAGGCGGGCACACCACCCAGGTCGACGTTCTTGACCACGGTACCGCCGCCTGGCGCTTCGCCTTCAATGGTGCAGGTCACGTCGGTCACCAAGCCGTTGAAGTTGATGATGCCGTCGTTGGCTGCGGAAGCCGGCAGAGCGATCAGGGCGGCGAGCGCAAGGGAAACGGCGGCAGAGACTTGAGAGATTTTCATCGGATTACCTTGAATGGTTTCAGTTGATGTCTCTTCCGATAGGCTGGCAGGGAAGGTACTAGCCTGTCGGATGAGGGTTATCACTCTCGTGCAAACCAAACTTCCGACATATCGAGATAACTCGAACCTGGGCAGTTTCGTGATTTCTCGAATGGTTTGTCGTTTGTGCTCCCGGTGCTGGCTGCTATAAGTCTGAAAGTTCTGTAGGTCTTAGCCGGGCCCCTCCCGTTGCCGGCCTGGCTCTATCGTTCAGGAGGTCTGATCCAAGATGAGTAGCGTATTTCCTGGTCCCCGCACCGTCATGCTGCTGGATGACCATGAGGTGATAAGGGTGGGCACGGCCTTGTGGTTATCCAAGGAGTCCGATCTTGAGATCATCGGTTCCTTTTCCACGAGTGGGGAACTGTTCGCCGCGTTGGCCCAGCGACGGCCCGATGTCGTGGTCGTCGATTTCATGCTCGGTCCGCTGGAGATCGATGGTGTCAACCTGATCCGCGCGCTGCGGGTGCGTTATCCCGAGTGCCGGACCCTGGTGCTGTCGGCGCAATACACGCCGGCGACCGTGTCGCTGGCGCTGCAGGCGGGAAGCTGGGGCTTCTTCGGCAAGTCCCAGCGCCTGGACGAACTGGCGGCCGCCATCCGTACCGTGGCCCGCGGCAAGATCTACCTGCACCCGGCCATGGCCCGGGAGGTGGGGGTGTCGGAGGCGGCGTTGTGCAAGGTGTCGGTCGCCGCCGAGCGCACGTGCGGCTGTGCGCACGATGAGATTCTTTCGCCGCGGGAGCGGGAAGTGTTGCGCTGCTTCCTGGATGGCATGTCGGTGAACGGGATTGCCGCCAAGTTCTCCCGCAGCGCCAATACCATCAGCACGCAGAAACAGTCGGCCTACCGCAAGCTGGGGATCAAGACCGACAGCGAACTGTTCAAGTTATCCGGTTCGCTGCGGGACTCGAGCGCGATAGGCCTCTGATATCCGGGCTCGGCTCAGAGAAAGCTGACGACCCCACCGGCCAGGGACTTGACCCGGGCCAGGGATTCCACGCGATAACCCTGGGCATCCAGCTCGGCGCGGCCGCCCTGGAAGGATTTCTCGATGACGATGCCCAGGCCGGCCACGGTCGCGCCGGCCTGCTTGATGATCGAGATCAGCGCCTGGGACGCTTTGCCGTTGGCCAGGAAGTCATCGATGATCAGCACACGGTCGCTGCTGGTCAGATGGCGCGGGGAAATCGCCACGGTGTTTTCCACCTGCTTGGTGAAGGAATACACCGTTGCCGACAGCAGGTTTTCCGTCAGGGTCAGGGACTGGTGCTTGCGGGCGAAAATCACCGGCACGCCGAGGTTCAGCCCGGTCATGATCGCCGGGGCAATCCCCGAGGCCTCGATGGTGACGATCTTGGTAATGCCCGAGTCGGCGAACAGCGCGGCGAATTCGTCACCGATCAGTTTCATCAACTGCGGGTCGATCTGGTGGTTCAGGAAGGCGTCGACCTTCAGGACCTGATCGGAAAGCACGATGCCTTCTTCGCGAATTTTCTTGTGCAGTGCTTCCACGGAACGTCCTCGAATAGCGCTTTTGCGCTGAAGATAGATTAAAAAATGCTCAATTCTAGCGCTTTAACATCGCGCGTATATCCGCCAACGCCGAATTGCCGCGTACGGCTTTCACTTCGGTCGGCGTGTCGTCGTTGCCTTCCCAGGCCAGGTCGTCCGGCGGCAACTCATCGAGAAAACGGCTCGGCGCGCAGTCGATGACCTCGCCGTACTGCTTGCGCTTGGCGGCAAAGGTGAAGGCCAGGGTCTGACGGGCACGGGTAATGCCGACGTAGGCCAGGCGCCGTTCTTCCTCGATGGTGTCGGCTTCGATGCTGGAGCGATGTGGGAGAATTTCCTCCTCCATGCCCATGATGAACACGTAGGGGAATTCCAGCCCCTTGGATGCATGCAGGGTCATCATCTGCACGCCCTCGGCGCCGTCCTCTTCTTCCTGCTGGCGCTCGAGCATGTCCCGCAGTACCAGCTTGCCGATGGCATCCTCGACGGTCATATCGCCGTCTTCGTCTTTTTCCAGGGTGTTCTTCAGCGCTTCGATCAGGAACCAGACGTTGCCCATCCGGTAGTCCGCGGCCTTGTCGCTGGAGCTGTTGGTGCGCAGCCAGTTCTCGTAGTCGATGTCCATGACCATGCTGCGCAGGGCGGCAATCGGGTCTTCGCCGGCGCACTGCTCGCGCACCCGGTCCATAAAGCGCTTGAAGCGCGCCAGGCGGTCGGTGAAGCGGCTGTCCAGGTGTTCGCCCAGGCCGATTTCGTCGGTGGCGGCGTACATCGAGATCTTGCGTTCGGTGGCGTAGTTGCCGAGTTTTTCCAGGGTGGTCGAACCGATCTCCCGGCGTGGGACGTTGATCACCCGCAGGAAGGCGTTGTCGTCGTCCGGGTTCACGATCAGGCGGAAGTAGGCCATCAGGTCCTTGACTTCCTGGCGGCCGAAAAAGCTGTTGCCCCCCGACAGGCGATAGGGAATCTGGTGGTGTTGCAGCTTCAGCTCGATCAGCTTGGCCTGGTAGTTGCCCCGGTAGAGGATGGCGAAATCGCTATAGGGCCGGTCGGTGCGCAGGTGCAGACTGAGGATTTCCATGGCCACGCGTTCGGCCTCGGCGTCCTCGTTGCGGCAACGGATCACGCGGATCTCGTCGCCGTGGCCCATTTCGCTCCACAACTGCTTTTCGAATTCGTGGGGGTTGTTCGAGATCAGCACGTTGGCGCAGCGCAGGATACGGCTGGTGGAGCGGTAGTTCTGCTCCAGCATCACCACTTTCAGGGACGGGTAGTCGTCCTTGAGCAGCATCAGGTTTTCCGGCCGTGCGCCGCGCCAGGCATAGATCGACTGGTCGTCGTCGCCGACCACGGTGAACTGGTTGCGTGTGCCGATGAGCATTTTCACCAGCAGGTACTGGCTGGCGTTGGTGTCCTGGTATTCATCCACCAGCAGGTAGCGGACCTTGTTCTGCCACTTTTCGAGGATGTCGGCATGTTCCTCGAACAGCTTCACCGGCAGCAGGATCAGGTCGTCGAAGTCCACCGCGTTGAACGCCTTGAGCGTGCGTTGGTAGTGGGTGTAGACGATGGCGGCGGTCTGTTCCTTGGGATTGCGTGCATTCTCCAGGGCCTGGGGCGGCAGGATCAGGTCGTTTTTCCAGGAGCCAATCATGTTCTTGATCTCGTCGACGCCGTCGTCGCCCGAGTATTCCTTCTGCATGATGTCGGTCATCAGGGCCTTGACGTCGGCCTCGTCGAAGATCGAGAAACCCGGCTTGTAGCCCAGCCGCGCATGCTCCTTGCGGATGATGTTCAGCCCCAGGTTGTGAAAGGTCGACACCGTCAGGCCACGGCCTTCGCCGCCCTTGAGCAGGGTGCCGACGCGTTCCTTCATTTCCCGCGCGGCCTTGTTGGTGAAGGTCATGGCGACGATGTACTGGGCGCGGATGCCGCAGTTCTGGATCAGATGGGCGATCTTGCGGGTGATCACGCTGGTCTTGCCGGAGCCGGCGCCGGCGAGCACCAAAAGAGGGCCGCCGACGTAGTTCACGGCTTCTTGCTGCCGGGGATTGAGTCGGGACATGACGGAGTCAGGAGTCTGTTGCGAAAAGGGCGGGCATTTTAACAGGCTGGAGGGATTCTGCCGCGACTCTCCGACACTGTGACGTGCCGCGCTATCTAAATTTGCCGGTTTTGTTACTTTCACGCAGGATGCGCGGCGGAATTACAGCTATTGTTCACCTTTGTGTTACACAACGAAGCACTTGATAATCACTCGTATTTAAAGTCGCCCCGAAGCGTGTCGCAATGTTGATCGTCAACGTTATTTGCAGAGTCTAGGGAGTCAGCTTGTCTACGCCTGTGGAACCCTTGCGTTTGCTGCTACTGGCCGATGAGCCGGAGTGGGCTGCCTTGTTGCGCGAGTGTCTGGCTCCGTTGGGAGATTCGGCCGTGCTGATCCATGCGCCGTCCTGGGAGGTGGTCAGCCGCCTGTTCGAGGCTGACCGCACGGCGCTGTTGTTGACGGTGCCGAACCTGCAGCCGGCGCCGGGACGCTGCCACCTGCCGACCATCCTGTTGCTGGACGAAGAACCCTTGATCGCGCCGTTGGGCGTCAGTGACTGGCTGGTTCGCCAGGGCCTCGATGCGCCGACCTTGCGCCGCTGCCTGCGTCATGTGCGGGAACGGGGCGTGCTGGAAAACACTTTGCAACGCCTGGCCGAGCAGGATCCGCTGACCGGTATCGCCAATCGCCAGGGGTTCCAGACCCTACTGGCGGCGCGGTTGGCCGAGAACGAAGGGCGCGGCCTGGCCCTCGGGCACCTAGACCTGGACAATTTCCGCCATGCCAACGACGCCCTGGGTCACCAGGCCGGCGACCGGCTCATCCTGCAGGTGGTCGCGCGGCTCAAGAGCCAGCTCGAGGCCGGTGACCAGCTGGCGCGCCTGGGCAGCGATGAATTCGCCCTGCTGATCGACACCCGTCGCGCGCCCCAACGGGCCGGGAGGGTGGCCGAACGGATTGTCGAGGCCATGGCCGAACCTTACTGGGTCGACGGCGAGAGCCTGCTGATCGGCTGCAGCCTGGGCATCGCCCATACCCGTGCCAACGCCGGGGCCGACCCGTTGATGTGGCATGCGCATATCGCCATGCAGCAGGCCAAGAGCACCCAGGGCTGCACCTTTCATATCTTCAATGAACGGATCAATCGCAACGCCCGCAGCCTCGCCGACCTGGAAAGCGAACTGCGCCGGGCCCTGCGCCGCGATGAACTGGAATTGCACTACCAGCCGCGCCTCGATCTGGGCAGCGGCAAGATCGTCGGGCTCGAAGCCCTGGTACGCTGGCGCCATGGCGAGCGCGGGTTGTTGCCGCCCAGCGAGTTCGTGCCCCTGGCCGAACAAAGCGGCCTGATCGTGCCGTTGGGCTACTGGGTGATTTCCCGGGCGCTGCGGGATATGCAGGCCCTGCGCGAGCGCGGCCTGGCGCCGTTGCACATGGCGGTCAACCTGTCGTTCCGACAGTTCCAGGACAGCCAGTTGCTGCCGACCTTGAGCCGGCTGATTAACGAGCGCGGTGTCGAGGCGCAATGGCTGGAATTTGAACTCACCGAAACCGCGGTGATGCGCCGCAGCGACCTGGTCAAGCAGACCATGGATGCCCTGAGGCGGCTGGGGGTGCGTTTTTCCCTGGACGACTTCGGCACCGGGTTTTCCTCCTTCGTGCACCTCAACAGCCTGCCGATTGCCTTGCTCAAGGTGGACATGAGTTTTGTCGGCGGCATGGAGCAGCGCGAAGAAAACCGCAAGTTGGTGCATGCCATGGTCAACCTGGCCCACAACCTTCATCTGGAAGTGGTGGCCGAAGGGGTGGAAACGCCAGGGCAACTGGCTTTGCTGCGTGAGTTCGGCTGCGACCAGGTCCAGGGTTACCTGATCAGCAAGCCGTTGCCGCTGGCTGAACTGGTGGAATACCTGACCTTTGACGCCGCCCAGCCGGCGGTGCAGGAAGTGGTTTGACGCCGCTGGAGGTAGCCTGTCGACTCAGGCTGCATCCATGACGCCAGGCTGTGGGCTTTGCGCCGTATGGCGTCCGAGCATCCGCTTCATCCGCCATTCAAACGCCAGTGTCAGGCTCACCGCCGAGCAGGCCAGGCCCAGCGCCAGGCCCCACCAGACACCGGTCGGTCCGCCGTTGAAGTCGAACGCCAGCAGCCACGCCGCCGGAGCGCCGATCAGCCAGTAGCAGGCAAGACCGACGAGGAAGGTGGTCTTGGCGTCTTTCAGGCCCCGGATCGCGCCCATGGCAATGGTCTGGGTGCCGTCGAACAGCTCGAACCAGGCGGCCACCGCCAGCAGCCTGACGGCCAGTTCGATGACCGGTTGGAACGCCGGGTCGTTGCGATCCAGGAACAGCCCGACCAATTGATTCGGTGCCAGCCAGAACAGCGCGGCAAAGGCCAGCATGGCGGCCGCGCCGAAGGCGATACCGACCCGGCCGGCCAGGCGCGCGTCGAGCAATTGCCCGGCGCCATAGTGCAGGCCGATGCGCAGGGTGATGGCGTAGGAAATCCCCGCCGGTACCATAAACGCCGCCGAAACGATCTGCAGGGCGATTTGGTGCGCCGCCAGTTGCGTGCTGCCCATGGTGCCCATGCACAGCGCGGCAAAGGCGAACAAGCCGACTTCCACGGCATAGGTGCCGCCAATCGGCAGGCCCAGGCGCCAGAGCTCGCGCAGATACTGCCAGTTGGGTCGCGACAGGCCCCGCAGCAAAGGGTAGTTGCGGTACGCCGGATGCCGTTTGATATGCCAGGCCAGCGCCAGGGCCATGCAGCTGGCGACCAGCGCGGTGACCAGGCCGATCCCCACCAGGCCCAGCTTGGGCAGGCCGAACATCCCGGTGATCAGGGCGTAGTTGAGGGCAAAGTTGGCCAGGGTCCCGCACAGGCTGATCACCATCACCGGGGTGGCGCGGCCCAGGGCGCTGGTGAAACCACGCAGGGCCATGAAGCTCAGGTAGCCGGGCAGGGCGAACGGCAGCACGGTCAGGAACTGCGTGGCGGCGTGCACGTTGCTCGGCGTCTGGCCGAACATCAGCAGCACCGGCTTGAGGTTCCACAGCAGCAGGCCGGCGAGCAGGGCCATTGCCCAGGCCAGCCAGAGCCCGGCCTGGGTCAGGCGGGTGGCGCCTTCGATATCGCCGGCGCCCTGGCGAATGGAGACCAGGGTGCCGACCGCCGCGATCACGCCAATGCAGAAAATCGACACGAACGAATAACTCGCCGCCCCCAGGCCGCCGCCGGCCAGGGCCTCGGGGCTGAGCCGGGCCATCATCAGGGTGTCGGTCAGCACCATCAGCATATGCGCCAACTGCGAGGCGATCAGCGGCCCGGACAGCCGCAGGATGGCCCAGAGTTCGGTGCGTGCTGAATGCTTCATGATCATCAGGCTCGACAGGTGCAAGGCAGTGAGGACCGTTGATTCTCAGGGTTCCCGGGCATTTGCACAAAGGGATAAAACCGATTGCTCACATGATAAAAACTCATGCAAGGCGCTTTCTGCTAGGGTTGGCGCATTGCGTTATCGGAGCGCTTCCCATGTCCCGTCGTCTGCCTCCCCTGTATGCCTTGCGCGCTTTCGAAGCGGCGGCACGCCATAGCTCGTTTACCCGGGCGGCGGAGGAACTGTCGATTACCCAGAGTGCGGTCAGCCGACATATTCGTACGCTCGAAGAACACTTCGCCTGCCGGCTGTTCCAGCGCAACGGGCGCAATCTGCAACTGACCGAATCCGCGCGTTTGCTGCTGCCGGGTATCCGCGAGGGCTTCGGCGCCCTGGAGCGGGCCTGCAATACCTTGCGCGCCGAAGACGATATCCTGCGCATGAAGGCTCCTTCGACCCTGACCATGCGTTGGCTGCTGGCGCGGCTGAGCCGCTTCCGACATTTGCAGCAAGGCAATGAGGTGCAGCTCACCAGCGCCTGGATGGATGTGGACAGCGTGGACTTCAACCAGGAGCCGTTCGATTGTGCGGTGCTGCTCAGCAACGGCCATTTCCCGCCCGACTGGGAGGCCAGCTACCTGTTTTCCGAGTGGTTGATTCCGGTGGGAGCACCTACGCTGCTCAATGAGCAGCCTTGGGATGCCGAGCGTCTGGCCAGCGTCGAGCTGCTGCACCCGACGCCCGATCGGCGCGACTGGCGCAGTTGGCTGGGGCGCATGGGGCTGTCCGAACGGGTCTCCCTCAAGGGCGGCCAACTGTTCGATACCCTGGAGCTGGGGATGATTGCCGCTGCGCGGGGTTATGGGGTTTCCATGGGCGACTTGCTGATGGTGGCCGAGGATGTGGCCCAGGGGCGTTTGAGTTTGCCGTGGCCGACCGCCGTCGACAGCGGTGAGAAATATTACCTGGTCTGGCCGAAAACCCGACCGGGCGGGGAGCGTCTGCGGCGGCTCAGTGATTTCCTCCAGGGTGAGGTCGCGGCCATGGTCTTGCCCGAAGTCGAGCGTCTGGGCTGATACGCTGTTTTTGGGGGGCCACTGATATCCGCCCAAATGACTCAAGTATTCGTCGGCGCCGCCGAATCTACCGACAGGGAACCGGCGTCAAAAAACGGTTTGCTCATACTTTGTTCATTGGAAATGTTTCCGCGCGGTCTGACAGTCTCCACAGGATTCGCCGCCCGGTCAGGAGCCGTACCATGTCTCGACCCCGTGCTCGAATCGCCTCGCAACTGGGGCTGGCGCTCGCCGTTATCCTGGCGTTGGTGATCAGTGGCAGCACCGTGTTTGCCCTGCGTTCGCTGGATTCCGCCAACCTCGACACCCGTGAAGAGCACCTGGCCAGTGAAGCGCGTTTGCTCGCTGATCAACTGAACACTTTCCACAGCACCCTGCGCGACAGTACCCAGCGCCTGAGTGGGTTGTTCGAAAAGCGTTTCAGCAGTGGCATGAGCGTGCGCCCCGAGCAAATGATCGCCGTGGGCAGCGTGCAAGCTCCGGGCTTGTACCTGGGCAATGAACTGCTGAACAACAACTTTACCGAGGTGGATGCGTTCAAACAGATGTCCGCGGGTGTCGCGACCCTGTTCGTGCGCAGTGGAGAGGACTTCGTCCGGGTCAGCACTTCCCTGACCAAGCAGGACGGCAGTCGCGCCATCGGCACCTTGCTCGATCACCAGCATCCGGCCTACCAGCGTTTGCTGGCGGGCCAGGCGTACGTCGGGCGGGCGCTGCTGTTCGACCGATCCTACATGACCCAGTACACACCGGTACGCGATGCCGGCGGCAAGGTGATCGCGGTGCTGTTCGTCGGTTTCGACTACACCGATGCGCAGAATGCCCAGTTCGACAACCTCAAGCGCTTCCGTATCGGCACGGCCGGCTCCCTGGCCTTGCTCGATGAGCAGAAGCATTGGCTGGTGCCGCCAGCCGGGGTGACGGACCCTGCACAGGCGATCCCGGTGATTGTCGATCTGGTCCGGCAACCGGGCCACGGGCGCTTCTGGAGTGACAAGAACGAGGACTTCTACAGCGTCGCGGCGACCTTTGACGGCGGGCCGTGGACCGTGGTGGCGAGCATGCCCAAGGCCGAGATCCGCGCCGTGACCTGGAGCGTCGGCATTCAACTGGTGATCGGCAGCCTGCTGGCGATGCTGCTGGCGGTCGGCGCGGCGATCTGGCTGCTGCGCAGCAAGTTGCGGCCCCTGGGCGACCTGGTACGCCAGGCGCAAGCCCTGGGGGCGGGGGATTTGAGTGTACGGTTGAACGTGTCCAGCCATGACGAGATCGGCCAGTTGGCCGAGAGTTTCAACCAGATGGGGCAGGCGCTGTCCTCGATGGTCGAGCACATCCGCAAGGCGGCTGCCGAGGTCAGCGCACGTGCCCATGTGCTCACCGGTTTGTCTGGCGGAGCCTATGAAGGGATCGAGCAGCAATCCGGCGAGATCAGCAGCATGGCCGGTGCCGTGGAGCAGTTCAGTGCCACCTCGCTGAATATCGCCGACAACATGGGCAATACCGAACGGCTGGCCCAGGAAAATGCCCGGCAGACACGAATCGGTCGCACCGCCATGGAGGAGGCTTCGGCCTCCCTGGAGCAGATCGCCGGCTCCCTCGGTGGCACGGCAGAGGTGATCAACGCCCTGGGGCAACGTTCCGAGGAGATCGGCGGGATTGTCGGGGTGATCACCTCGATTGCCGACCAGACCAACCTGCTGGCGCTGAACGCGGCTATCGAAGCGGCCCGCGCCGGCGAGCAAGGTCGCGGCTTTGCCGTGGTGGCCGATGAGGTGCGCAGCCTGGCGGGGCGTACCCGTGAAGCCACCGACCAGATTTCCGGAATGATCCAGAGCATCCAGCAACAGACCGGCCACGCCATCAGCACCATGGAAGAGGGCAATCGGCTGATGCAGGAAGGCCTGTCACGCAATGCCAATGTGGCGTCGGCCCTGGCGCAGATCGACGAGCAGAGCCGGTCGGCCGGGCAGCAGTTCGCCGTCATCACCAGCGCAACGCAGGAGCAGAGCAACACCGCGACCCAGCTCAGCGGCAACCTGCAGGGTATTGCCCTGGCCAATAGCGAGCAGCGCGAAGTCGTCTCCAACCTGGCGCTCACGGCCCGGGAGCTGGAGACCCTGGCTACGGAGCTGCGCCAGGAAGTGGATCAGTTTCGCTGAGGACGGTGCGGCTCAGTTCAGCGTTGCTGGTGTATCGACAAAGGCCTGTTCCACTGCTCGGGCAATACGCTCGCCCAAGTCCGGCCTTTCGATAAATAGCGGGTAACGCTTGATCAGCTTATTCGAAAGGCTCCCTCCGTTCTGACGCACTGCCCGGATGATCTGGTCGAGTTCGTTGTCCGGAGCTTCCATGAATTGCTTTATCGCATGCCGAGCGTTGTCATTGGCCTGTAAGAAGCGGGCTTCCAGGCGCATCTCCTGAGAGAGGGTGTCGTCGATGACTCCGGCCAGGTAGAGCGTGTGCCGGGTCAGGTCCGGGTAGCGCCATGCTGGCAGCGCCTCATCATAGGCGCTGAAGTGAAGGTTGTAGTGCACGCCGTCCTCGGCCTGAAGCGTTTCGCCGAAGCGTGTGTGTTCGGTGTACCGGCGCATCAGCGGTCGTGAGAAGCTTTCCAGTACTCGATCATATGCGGCCTTGTTCTGTGCGCTATGGGTGATACTGGCCGAGACCGGCAGGATAAGAGGGGCGGCCAGTACACTGTCGCGGCGTAAGACATCGTTGATCAGGAACCTTGAGATGCGTCCATTACCATCCGCCATGGGATGGACATAGACAAACCCGAAGCAAGCGACGGCTGCCCTGACTATGGATGATTTGCCCCGGCTTTTCTGCAGGAAGCTGCTCAGCCCTGCAAGCATTGGGCGAGTGTGATCCCAGTGGGGGGCGATGTAGTCGACGACGGGTTGGTAACGTGCTGTATGGCCGACATAGACGGGAGAGCGACGAATACCGTAACGCAAGGCTGACTTGCCGAGAATTTCGCGTTGCAGTACTTCAAGTGTGCCTGGGTCGAAAGGGTTGTCATGTACACCGCATTCATTCTCCATCACAGCGGCGAAACGTCGAATCCGGTCCTCTTGATCCTGTTCATGCTCTATCAGGAAGCTGGCTCGGCTTTACCTTGATCGGTTGGCCAAAAAAACGATTAATGCAATCATGGTTGAGCGTTTTTTGATCGGAGTTAAAATTTGGCAGGTGAGTGTAAAAACGATTATTCACGTTCAAAAACGATTAAAAATTAAGATTTTTAAAAAAAACGATTAAAAATCGCCTTAATAGTCATCGATATGGCGATTTGATCTCATGGCTGACGCTCGATCACGCTACGCGGTCATCGTGTTAGCAAATTTGTCTGGCTGACTTGCTGAATCGTTTCATCAGCGCTATAAAAGTCGGACAATTCCAATAAGGACAGCCCATGACTTCCCTCCGCTTGCTCTTCGGTGTCACCGCCCTGACCGCTGCTTCCCACGCCATGGCCTGGGACTACGTGCTGCTCGACAGCGACACGCCCGCGCAGAACCGGCAGATCACCAGCCAACAACTGGGGATCAAGACCGACAAACCTTTTTCCGTGACGATGCGCACCTTGCATGGCGGCCGCCAGGAAGGGGTCAGCATCGTCGATATCGACAACGGCACGATGAAACTCTCGGTGGTCCCGACGCGGGGCATGAACGTCCTGCACGCGTCCGTGGGCAATGTGCGCCTGGGCTGGGACTCGCCGGTCAAGGAAGTGGTCAACCCGGCCTTTATCGAGCTCAACGGCCGTGGCGGCCTGGGCTGGCTGGAGGGCTTCAACGAGTTGGTGGTGCGTTGCGGCTATGAGTGGGTCGGGCATCCGGGGCTCGATAACGGTGAACTGCTCACCTTGCACGGGCGGGCGGCGAATATTCCGGCCAGCAAGGTCACGTTGCATATCGATGAGAAGCCGCCTTATGCCATTCGTTTGCAAGGCGAGCTGAAGGAGCAGGCGTTCAAGAAAGTCGACTTCTCGGTGGTCACCGAACTGTCGACGGTGCCTGGGAGCGTGAGCTTTGCGCTCAACGACACGCTGACCAACAACGGCGACTATCCGAAGGAATACCAGGCGCTGTACCACAGCAACTTCAGCACTCCGTTCCTGGAGCAGGGCGCGCGCTTCGTGGCGCCGGTGAAGCAGGTCTCGCCATTCAACGACAAGGCCAAGGGCGACCTGCCGGACTGGCAGACCTATCGCGCGCCGACCAAGGACTATGACGAGACCGTCTACAACGTCGTGCCGTATGCCGATGCCAAGGGCGACACCTTGGCGGTGTTGCACAACAAGGCCGGCAGTCTCGGGGTTTCGCTCGGGTTCAATACCCAACAGTTGCCGGTGTTCTCCCTGTGGAAAAACACCGATACCCAGGGGCAGGGTTATGTCACCGGGCTGGAGCCGGGAACCAGCTTCTCCTATAACCGCCATTACCAGCGCCCGCTGGGCTTGGTGCCGACCATCGAGGCCGGGCAGAAACGCCAGTTCCAGATCAGCTACAGCCTGCTGGCGGACAAGGCGGCTGTGGATAAGGCGGTGCAGCGGGTGACGCAGATTCAGGACGGGCGCAAGACGGAGGTGCGGGGCACGCCGTTGGTGGATTTGAGCAAGGAATAACCTGGAGGGGATGGGTTGGCCGATGGTGTGGTGTGTCGGTCAGACCTTGTTCGCGTGATATTCCTGTTGTCACTGAGTTTTGAAACAGCATATGACATTGGTTTGACTGTTTCGTCATAGGCGAATATTATTCGATCAACAGCCCAGTACAGCGCGCAGGCAATAGTTAGAACCTGCCCAGCGGTCCTGGGCTTTTTTTTGCCTGGAGAAAGCCAATGAAGCGAACAGCCGTCCTCATTGACGGAGGATTCTTCTTCCAGAGAATCATGTTTTTTATTCGAAAATACTTTAGGAAAGATTTTTCTATTACTGCGGAGCAATTAGCGCGAGTTATCAGAAAAATCGTTCGGCTTCATATTGAAGACTCACGAACTGCAACCCGAGAGCTGTACCGGGTTTACTATTACGATTGTCCGCCACCGTCAAATCAGGTGCGTCTGCCAATAGCATCGGAAGGACAAACCTCGGCAGATCATTTGAATTTCAAAAGCCATCCGCCTTACCAGCTTCGGCGGGATCTGCACGATCATCTGCGATCAAGCCGAAAGACCGCGTTGCGTCTGGGAGAGTTGGCTAAAACCGGGGAATGGCAGCTTAACGCCCATACTCTGAAGGATCTGCTTAGGGGGGCACGGCAATGGGCAGAACTGACGAACGGCGATTTTCATTACAAGGTTCAGCAGAAAGCAGTTGATACGAAGCTTGGGATGGATATAACAACACTCACTCTCGACAAGTTGGTGGACGTTGTCATATTGGTTGCTGGAGATTCTGATTTTGTTCCTGCCGCTAAGTTGGCGCGTATGAAAGGTATCGATTTTATACTGGATCCCATGTGGGCTAACACGAGCCGTAGTTTGAGTGAACACGTTGATGGGCTTCGATCATATGATCTGGTCAAAATAATTCGAGACGTGACGGGGGAGGTCGTTTCAAATCCCCCTGATTGGTGGGAGAAGTGTTTGGGCATAGGCCAGCAGAAGGTCTATGCAGAGATGGTTATTGCTGGAAACTTGGATTCTGATCCAGGCGTTCCCAACTGAGCGGATAGAAGAGATTTATCTAGCTGGAGCTTGGTCGATACTGCAACGCTTCGGCCAGATGCTCCCGGCTTATGTTTTCCTCCTGCTCCAGATCCGCCAAGGTGCGCGCCACCTTGAGCAGCCGATGGGCTGCCCGCAGAGAAAGCGTCAGTCGTTCGCACGCCGTCTCCAGCCATTTTTCATCGCCTGTGGATAACTTGCAGTGCACGCGCAATGCCGGTAAATCGAGAAACGCGTTGGCGCATCCCTGGCGCTGTTGCTGACGTTGTCGAGCTTCGGCGACTCTGGCGGCGGCCTGCGCGGTGTTGTCGCCGTCTTGCTGGCTGGGGCTGAGCGCCGTGGCTTCGCGGGCCACGGTCAGGTGCAGGTCGATGCGATCCAGCAGCGGGCCGGAGAGTTTGTTGCTGTAGCGCTGGATCTGTTCCGGGGTGCAGCGGCAACGTCCACTGGGGTCGCCAAGATATCCACAGGGGCAGGGATTCATCGCCGCCACCAGTTGGAAGCGTGCCGGGAAGCGCACCCGGTCGCGGGCGCGGGAAATCACGATATGGCCGGACTCCAAAGGATGTATAATTCTCACACATTTAAAAGCAGGTTTCCCGGTTGCGAGACGCCCGGAAAACGGCATGTTTTTACGCACTTATTGGACCCATTGGCTAAACCTCGTGGAGCATGGATGATGCCTAGGAAATTCCGGTGATCTGGTTACTGGGTTAACGATAAATTGCTCAAGGATTCGACGATGCTACAAAGCTATGCTTTCCGTAATCGGGACGGCCTATTAGGAATCTTTCAAAAAGAAGGCGACGTAGTTCATTTGTATGTAGATAGTCAGTTCTATACATACGATTGCCGAAATTGGAAGGAATGGACCCGACAGGCTACAAGTGATTATGATCAAAGATTTGCTGGCGGGGATGTTTCAAAACCAACAGAAAAATCTATTGGTTATTATCTGCTTAGCTTCTGCGAACGTATTAACATTGACGTGCTCGACTTGGTTGAAGTAGTGAGTCCCGGTTTTTTCTTCTCACGAATCAGCAGAGGAAATTTTCAGTTTAATTACGTAGGGGATAGCTATTACCAAGAAATTAGAGCCTACCAAGCGATTCAGGATTCATTAGATTCACTTCTCTACGTTGTTGAACCATCGGTTACAAATTTTGAATCTTACGGGCACAAGATACGTGAGCTTTTGATTTTGGCATGTACTGAGGTCGAATATCTTTTGCTCAGGGTATTGATGGAAAACGGGTACCCACAGAAGAAAACCTACAATACAACCGATTACATCCAATGCTTGCCAATACTCAAGCTGAATGAATACAAGGTGGTATTAGGTCAATATCCAAATTTAAAGATTTTCCAGCCATTTGAAAACTGGAGCAATCAATTACCGACGCAGACGCTTGAATGGTATGACGCGTACAACTCAGTGAAACATAATCGAGGCGGAAGCCTGAAAAATGCAAATTTCAAGAATTTGCTTGACGCGATTGCAGCTATTCATATTTTACTAGAAGCTCAATATGGAAAAAATGTCTTCCACAAATGGAATCAATACAAGGAAGCCAAAAGCATTTTCGAGAGTGTTTCTCGACCGGAATGGAACCCAGCAGAGATCTCAGTACCTATATTTGAGGGGTATGAAATAAAGACTAATTGGATCGGTGCTTTACAGTATTTTGCTTGTAACCCGATTCCTAGCAAACCACCGAAACCGAAATGCACGACGTGTGGTAAATAAACTCATTATTAAAAGCCGAGTTTCCCGGTTGTTAGATGCCCGGAAAACGGTGCGTTTTAGATCGAGGTAGTTTTGAGTGCTGGGACTAGTACCCGTGCGAAAAACACCGGATATCCGCTCCAAAGGACGTATAATTCTCACATAAATTTGAGATCCGAGTTACTCCCATGCCAAATGCCTACGCATACGTTCGATATTCCTCTACCGTCCAATCCTCGGGTGATTCGGTGGATCGGCAAACCAGTCCATTGAAATCATTCGAAAAGGACACTGGCGTAGATATTGTTGAAACGATCATTGATGAAGGCGTTTCATCGTTCCGTGGAGATAATGCGAACAAGGGGAAGTTTAAAGAGATATTGGCTAGGATCGATCGGGGGGTTATCCGACGTGGCGATTACTTAGTTGTTGAATCAATTGATCGGATCACTCGTCAGCGGGTGCTTGATGGCGTGGAGTTACTGCAAAGTATCCTAAGGGCGGGAGTTAAGATTTATACGACGACTGATTCGCAATGCTATTCTTATGACAATCCGGATCGTGATTTTGAAAACTTGATCATGATTAGCTTGATCGCTAAAAGGGCGAACGAAGAATCGGAGATCAAGTCAAAGCGCCGAAAATCTGCTTGGAATAAAGCGAAGTTGGCCGCGTTTGAAAATGGGAAAAAATTCAACGCTCATAACCCACCATACGGCTTCCATTATGATGTGATAACTGAGCAATTTGTAATTGCTGAAGATGAAGCATCAGAAATACGCTTGATATTTGAACTGTTGAAAACAATGGGCGTTTCTAACGCGACGAGACGGGTTAATATAAGCTCTAAAAGAAAATGGACTAGTCGCCAAATCGCACAGATGATAGAAAACAAATACCCCTTGGGCATGTTGATGTCGCAAAAACGCGATGAGAAGGGGAAGAAAGTATTTGTTGAGTATATCGAAGAGTATTATCCAAGGATAATCAGTCAAACAGCTTTCAATGAAGCTGTTGTTTCGATGAGAAATCGTCAAGATAGAAAGCATTATGGAAATACAACCGTTGGGAGTACGAATATCTTTCGGCATGTAATAAAATGTGCCGAGTGTGGCGAAACAATGATGTTTGAAAAGCAGAAAAATCAGAAAGGTGTAATGTATCCTTATTTTAACTGTTTCACTCGGAAAGAGTTGAAAGGGCAGTGCGATCAACGATTTAGATTCGATTTGGCCTTCGGTATGCTTCTACATGCCATGCAGGTTATACAGTCGAGGGTATCACCCGGCATTATACGTTATGACTACGAGACAAATGGAAAGCCGCAAACAAAGTGGAGTGATCCGACACCGCCTGCACCTTTTAGCGGCGTGACCGTTCAAAAGCTTAAAACGAACCCGGTTGAACTCTCGGAGCGTCGGACCGGCATGGCCGACTTTGGGGGCGAATTTAGCTCTTTTCTGTCTGATGATGAAAGTTTACAGGAACTGGCAGGAAGTAAATTGGCCGAAGCGTCTGAAATATTGGCTGGTTTAAAAGAGAAATATGAAAATGCTGGACGGTCGCTTGAAGGCTATGATGGAAAAATTCCGATGCTTATAATCAAAATGTTGGAAAGGTTAGAGGTAGCGATTGCTGATCAAACTGTCTTGGTAGATAAGCTCAGTAGCGAGTTCAATTCGAGTGTGACAGATGTTAAATTAACCACGTTCGAAGATGTCGTCGAACGTTTTCGCACCGAAGACGGTCGTTTGAAGTTAAATCAATTCTTCAAGGCATCGAAAATAGTTTTTAAATTCCGATACGATAAATCTACTAAAAGCCTTCATATGTGGGTAAATCGAAACGAACAAGAAATTCTTAGCATTTCTAGAAAATTTCCGCTCCATAAACCACTTGCTCATTTTGGAATTCCAAGATTAGCTGATCTGTATGAACAGATGTAAGGGTGTCAAAATTATTAGTTGGTATGGATAACTTCGCAACAAGAAACCTCTGGGATGCAAAAAAATATGAAGGTTATTTTTTGATTTGGTCATACCGATAAGGTGGTTCCAATTTGCCCCTTTAGCCCTTTCTGAGGTCATGTAGTCGGTCCCCCCGGTGTCACCCCTTCCCCTGGCCCCGTCCAAGCTGGTTCGTCAGCATGGAGCGATTTAACCCTTAGTATTGATCGGTGCTCGTTTCAGCCTCTTGGTCTTGGCTGAAGGTGTAGTCAATTGCTATGATGATTTGATAAGCACTTGACCAAATCTATCCGTAGTGATATCAATGTGCCAGGTATAAGGGACTAAATTTCAAAAACAGTCGTGACAGGGTTTGAGGGAAATAAAATGTTTAATTGCAAAAAGTGTCAAGAAGAAGTATCTAACGCAAAAATGGTTGGTTTGGTAATCGGTCAAATTGGTCGAGAAAAAGCGCTTTCCGCAGGGCTGTCCCCACAATCCAAAGCAGACTTCATCGCCGGCCTATTGAGCGGCGCGAAAATCCAATGCCCATCCTGCAAAAGTACCAATTGGGATTACAGTTAATGGCTGTCCTGATAGTTTTGGTAGTTGGTATTATATTCTTCATAATGCTTTTCAAAAATCCAAAACTACTATTCAAAGGCATTGGTTTGCTATTCACTTTACCGAAGCTGATTTTGGCTGAAATGGTAAAGCAGCAGAAAAAATGACCATGTGCACTTGGGTTGACCCGAGTGCATAGTCAAATCATCCCTCATAAATCCTTATGACAGTGAGGCTTTCATAGCTCTTTGCACGCTACTCAAACTTACATCCAAAGCCTTCGCCACCTTGCGGAACGATGCACCCTCAGCTTGCATTGCAACCCTGATTGCAGCGTCATCAACTGACTTTACACGACCTTTGTACGCGCCCGCTTCCTTAGCCTTGGCTATGCCCTCCCTCTGACGTTCCTTGATCATTGCTCGTTCAAACTGGGCAACGCTACCCAACAGCGACAGCATCAACTCCTGCATGGGGTTGGCTTCACCTGTGAACAACAATTGCTCCTTGTGAAAGTGGACGCTGATCTTCCTAGTATTCAAATCCTTCACCAGCTTCAGCAAGTCTTCCAGTGACCGGGCCAGCCTGTCGATAGAGTGGATGTGAACGGTGTCGCCCTCACGGATGAATTTCAGCATCTCTTGTAGTTGAGGGCGATCTGTCGTCGCACCCGACACCTTATCTTCAAACACCCGGTCCAGAGTCACGCTGTCCAACTGGCGAGCGGTGTTCTGATCAACCGATGAAACCCTGACGTAACCGACATTTGCCATTTTCTGTACCTTTTGTATTCATTAGCTTCTAGATGTTTTGAGTGTGTATGTATTCATTATGAAAATCAACTCTATTGAATGCGGAATCGTGAAGAATTCTGTATTCACTGGATTGTTTTCATATGGGTGTACTCATTTGAGTACACTCTTACGCCGATTGGAAATCGAGTGGTGTAGCCGTTACCGGAGCGATTACCATGGACGGCCCAGTTCCCAGAGGTCCCGTCATGAGCGTTATCCATTCGTTAACTATCAACGTGGAAGGCAAGTCCGCTGCACACCTGAAAAAACTTCTTGAGCTGGCGCTTTTTGAGTTGGAAGAGCTACAAGAAAGTTCATGGCACAAGCACGAAGGCGATTGCTTGCCCCTCCAGATGAGCGGGGACCTTGGAAGCTATCGGTTGGAATACAAACTTGGCTCACAGGCCCTCATCGATGCACAAGCTGAGCTAATCGCAAGTGGATACCGAAGAACGGAGGTCACAGACTTTAGGTCGAATAACTACAGTGTGTTCGAGCACGACGAGAAGCTCCCTATGAGGCTTTACCTGAAGACTGCTCTAGTGGTGGAACATGACGTAGCTGAACACGAGGCGGGCAATATTCCATTCTGAATTCAAACGGCTGGGTGGTTCAGGGTGCATGGTTGCTCAGTCGTTGGCTGGTGCGGGAGAAAATTCCTGCATTCACTGGTGGCCCTGCATGACATCGTAGACGCCAAATGTGGTTGATCTGCGAGGCCTGGACTCAAAATCCAGACCGTTTCACAATTGATCCGCGCCATCTCATTCCGGGACCGAACACCTAGGGCTGTCTGCGATACCACGGCGAAGATGACCTACTCGTACTTTGACCACGGATCAGGGCCAAAGGAGTGGCGTGATGGCGCTGGGCCATGATAGCCGGTAGCATGGATCCCTCATTCAAAAAGGATTTCAGCATGAAGGCTTGGATCTTGATGTGGGTCACGGTGATGTCCCCCCATCTGTTTGCAGCGGACGCGCCTGGTGAAACACGTCCGCTTCTATATGACAAGAAACATCCTCCATTGATGTACGGCGTTGGCTCGCATAGTTGCGGGATGTATCTAGATGCGAGCGTTAACCCGGGCCTAGCTGCGCCCTATGAGGGATTCCTCAGCGGCTATGCCACGGCCAGAAGCGTCAATATAGGAGCTGACTTCTTCTACAACACCGACGCTGCTGGGATAAGGCATTGGTTACAAAGCTACTGCACAGCTCATCCGACAGCTCATTTCGCGGACGCGATATCTGGAGCGGTGGATGAAGCGATCACCCGATACTTACAAGAGTAAGGTGTTCCACATGCGGAGCTGACCAACGGCGTGACTTCCGCAGTCTGCACAGGGTGAGGGGCTGAGGGGCAAGCGAAGTGATCGGATCAGTAACGAGGGTTACGGTTGCTGACCCAGCATCCTTTCCAAATCGGATATCAATTCGGACGGTGGGCATTTCAAGGCGTTCGCGAGCTTGAACAGTACCGCAATCGTAGGGTAGTGAATGCCGCGTTCTATCAGGCTGACATAGTTACGCTGCACATCAGCGTCATGTGCAAGCTGCTCTTGAGTCAGTCCCGCTTCCTTACGTTTTTGACGCAATACCTTTCCGAAAGCTAAGCCGATATCCACGTTCGCAGCCCCATCTCAAAGACGGGTCACTGTCGGGGATGGCTGTCGATACGTCCTCACAGTATACTGTGAATTCTGACGTTAAAATCACAGCTACTGAGGTGCCTAATGAAGCTCTACACCGCAATTCTCAGCATGCCGCTGGCCCATCTGACGGGTGTCAGGAAAAAGGTGACCAGCCAATTGGCGTTCTGCGGACTGGCCTTTGTTGCGATCAATGCATGGGCCGATGTCGACAAAGAGAGTTTTGACAGCCCGAATCATGATGTTGTGGCCTATCAAAAGAGGTTTTTACACCCTAGAAGCAATTCGGCGGATGTAGGTGGACTTCGGGTGGCTGCGAACGGTTGTGTAACACGTAGGAAGATCGGAACTCTGAATCCCGTCTTAGATCCTAAATCGTGGACTGGTTCAAAATTCCTGATTCTCGATGCTAGCTTTAAGAACACTTCGACAACTAGCAGGTATCCATCGCCTGGCGCTGTAATAATTAGCAAGAACGGACAGACTTACAAATTCGACAAATTTGAAATGGTCGCTGGAGACGGATTTGGTGTTCTGTCTGAAGCTCTAAATCCATTAATAACCTACCGTACGAAATTAGTGTATCGAATTCCCGCTGATTTGACCGGCGCCGTAGTTTGGCAACCCGATGATAGATCCACTGATGTCATGGTGTCTTGTGGATCAATTTGACCATTTTTATGCCACCCGCGATGTTAGGTCTCACAGGAGTTGGTTACATAATAATGACGTCGTGAACGCATCTGGGATTGTATCTATTTTTTTTGTCTGTGGGGGATACGTTATGAGCAAAATCACATTGATGTTCGTTGTAATTCTGACTGGGTATGTACGGTTCGCATTGGCTGGTACTAAAGCTAACCAGGAACCGGGTATCCTATTCTGGGTTTTGGCCGCTATTGTAGCACCGATGGTGATTTATACGGCCAATAAGTGGAGGTTGTGGGGGCTGGGGTTCAAATTCGGCATGGCCAGTAAGTCGACTTTTCTAGGCTCGCTCAAATGGACAGCTGCATCATTGATTGTGACTTTTACGTCGGCTCTAATACTATATAAGTTTGGTTAAAAGTAGAGCTACTGATAGTTCAAGCCCCTGCGGAAAGCTGCCTGGGGCTTGTCTAATTTTATTAGATTATGGTGATTCCCAACCTTGCACGAATGACCGCATCTAGGAACTCCCAAGAGTACGTCGAGTGCCATTAATCACAATGCCACAAGTTAGGGGTCATAGAAGCTCCTGTAGCCACCGCTGAAGGGCCTCAATACAACCCCGGCACAACCCCATAGGGTGATCGTTTAAGTCGCCACGTGCAGCGTATTAGAGGCTGTACGCGACACCATGACCATGGGCGACACGTCAACTAATTGCATGAGCTCAAAAATATCAACAGCCGCACTGCTATCTTTCGATTGTTGATCGAGTAGCTGTTTTCGCAAGTCAGGCTTGCTGGCGAGTTGCCACTGCTTCGATGCACGACCGACAGCGCGGCAGGGGCTCCAAACTTGGCGATGCTCAGGCTTGGTATAGACCTTCGCCAGATAGCTCATCCATTCAAAGTAGTTATCTTTTTCTTCTATGGTTCGAAGGTGATGCCCATAAGCATCAATGTCAGGGCAGACCACTTGATAGTTGGCTAGAAAACCTCCAGCCAAGAGCTGTGCCATAAAATGCTGTAAACTTGATCTCCGATCTAACCTGTCGTTCAATATTATAGAAAAGTGATGATGTAAGCCTTCATCGTCCTCATCGCATTCCACAACCGTCACGCGTAATGGCACGTAACCAGACTTTCTTTGGAAAAAAGTAGAAAGGCGGGCACTGAATGTGCGGCTAGTCATTTTTTTCGTAAACCTAAGCCTGACATGGTAGCCGCGTGGCCTAGGGTAGGCTTTTGTACCCTCGTAAATCATCACATACAATGCTTCTAGAATATCGGTGAACGATGGGTATAAAGCCCCGCACTTGATTGGAACTCCCATAAAGCTATCTTGGGAGTAATGTTCTTTGTTTTCTGACATGGTAGATTTTTATTCAGACCTATTTCCTAGTTGGATGCATGACAAAGCACCTTTAATATTAGTAACCACCAAGCCGCCCCTGCATTCAACTCCGGCACACTAGATACCATGACACAGAGAAATAAAGATCCCACCCGCGAAACATAACCAACACCCAGCAGTGCATGGGGCCGAGGGGATATTGGGGTGTTTGCAAGTCAAATTTTCCCTGGCCGTAGTCTGGGTGCAGGAAAATCGCGTTTTTGAATTTTATACAATTATTTGCTGAGAGCGCGACCACCCCAGATGAAAGCTAGACATTGCGCATTTGGGGGATGGTTGTACGATCTATTATACGGCCTGCCACACCCAATTCTAAACAAATTTGGATGGGGTTTTTCAATCGCGTTATAAATGTCTATAAATTTGATGCAACCACGATACTGGTGACACAATGGGTAGCTATGGCAGAACTCGTCAAAGCGTCTGTATCCATCCCTGGGGCGCAGGTGGGTGTTCTTTATTATGCTCCGGCGTTTACGACTAATAGCATAGCAATTTGACAACGGTCACGAATAAAAACACAGCCCCCAAAGCACAGCCCCAAAGGACCACCGCACGGAATCGGGAGGCCTTCACATAAGCAACGTCCCGGTTGAATTCAGCGTCATTTTGTAGAATTCGGTCTCGGTCGCTTTTGGCAATAAGGTCATCAAATCTAGATTTAAAGGAGTTATAAATGGATTCAAATCGTTCAAGCTCGGCCGTGCATTCTTTATATGCATATACCAACGTGCAGACCGAAAGGATAAGAAACATGAGAAATATTATGTATATCCCATGACTGAATGTAACATCTGTGGAGGTTTTTGATATGGAGCGAACAATGAAAGTCGTGATGACGAATGAGTATACCGTAAAGATTGACGTTCTAAGATATCCTCCGATGGACTTAACCATGTCATTGGCTTTTTCAGATTGTTTCTGGATTTGATCGGATAGCTTGTTTTTTATGTCAATATATTGCTTAACATTCTCTTTCAAGTAAATGCTGTAGTTTGATATGATCGCATTCATGCTTCCGTCTTTAACTTTTCGGAAATGATCGTCTTCAATGTGGATTGAAAGTAAATTTCTTGAGATTCCTAATTTATCAGTGGTGCTTCCGTCACCATACGCCCAAATATAAATTTCATAATATGCGAGAGCAGCATTTTGGTCGTCATGGCCATCCAGCATAATAGATCCAGAGACGTGCCGGTAACCTTTTATTGTAGCCGTAAACTCAGAGCTGCTAAGTGAACTTATGTCAGCGATGTAAACAATTGCAAAGACAAGTTGTAGAGTGCCAAACAGACGTCCAATACCAATGTGGCTAATTGGCGAGCCAAAACTGAAATCTTGTGGTATGAAAGGGTAGGACTTACTTTCGTAGAACAAACATGATTTGTCACGTGTGGATATCAGTTTATGCTTGTTGGGAAGTTCAGGGTTGGTTTGTATCAAATTGTTAGTGTTTGGAGGTCGGAATACAAACAAGCTAGTTGCAAAAGTCTGTTGTAATTCCGCCGATTCAAGTATGTAAGCTTTTTCCGATAGAGAATGAATTTTGTTTGCGGTTTGGCCAATACCACCTAAACGCCAATATTTTTCAATCTGGTCGAGTGAATATATTGTGGCGGTTTTGTCCTTGAATCCTTTCGTTATGGAAATGGTAACGATAGCTGACACTGGCTCATCATCATCACAGTGCAATTCAAGACGACGACAAAAAACATCTATGGCGTTAGATTCGCAGCTTTCCAAACTTGTTGCTTGGTCACTGTCCGAGTATAGAACACCAACCGAAAAGTTATCCCGCGAATTGATCTTGGCTAAAGCGATGTCTAGCGCAGTGCGGTCGACGTTCATTTGAGAAAGGCGAAACCTTTCCCGAACGTTCGTGTTAGTTTCCTCGGTGTCAATGTGTATGACAGACGCCGAAAGTGCATTAGCTATCGCTGTGAAGATCATCATTCATTCTCGTTTCTTGAACGCTTCGTAGCCTTCATCGGAATAAATTTTCAGAAACTTCCGACCGTCGTCATCACCAGTATCAAATGTTTGATCAAAATTAGTGATTTCGCCGGTTATCCTGAGGTCCAAATTAGGTGCAAGATGAATTTGCCGCTTGATTTTATTGCTGATTGTATTTGGTGCAATAGTGAAATGTGAGTCGAAGCCTTTCTTTTTCGGCAACTCCTTAGCTTCTTTCGCAAGCTGTTGCATATTCAGTCCATCATGATGGGCTGGATATTCACTCATTATTTCATCAACCATTTGGTCGAATACACAATTTGGCTTTGTATTGAAGTAGCTTACAAAAGCGTTCCGCAAGGTCCAGTAATCACTTGGGGACGTATTTTCGATCTTCTTTTTAAGGAATCCTTCGATCGCTTTGAAAGCTTTGTATGTATTCTTTTCAGAGTCAGATAGTGTTTTTAGATTCAGGAAGTCACTCCACCAATACTCTGTCAAAGCGCTGTTGCTGTCGCTGATAACAACTGTGGATTCAACTTCTCCATCAACAATCTTGAAGGTTGCGCACTTTTGAGCCCGTTGTTTGTCTGGAAGGCCAGAGGTATGTTGGAAATTGACTTCCTCGATGAATCCTGCATGATCAATTTTAACCAGAATGACGTATTCGGATTCTGCGAGCTTGAAATGTGCGCATAACAGGCTACCCGCGCGCAATTCTTTGAAACCTTCAATCTTCTTTTGGGCGACAATTTCGCACTGAAGCAGTCGCTCGGTCATTTCTAGGGCATAGGATTTAAAGGTGCGCTCATCTGACAATGCACCGACATGTTCCTTTGTGTTGAATCCGTTTTCACAGAACTGAAAACTTTGGCTCCGTGAGATATCAACCAAACTGCGAAGAACCCCTGTGAGGTATTGTCGTATACCTGGCTCATTCGTTCGGTAGAACGGCGCACCCAAGACTTGCCCTTTACAATCAACCTTTTGAATGACCGCGTTGAAAATGATAAGAGGCGGCGGTGGATCACCTACCGCATCTGCATTACCGATTTCTTCAACCGGTTCAGGGGCGTCTTGGTCGTTGGTGGCGGCTTCCATGTTGCACTCCTTAGCAATGCTGGCAAACCGCTATTGTAGCTTGCATAGGCCGGGTTAGTGAGCCTACCACTGTCCGACAATACTGTGAATGCATACAGTGATTGGCGGGAAATAATAATATGTGATTAATAACACACCATTCTCCAGCGGTTCGCGCAAAACCTCCAATACCCGGCGGTCGAATTCCGGTAGTTCGTCAAGGAACAGCACGCCGTGATGGGCCAGGGTGATTTCGCCGGGTTGTGGTCGCGATCCGCCCCCCACCAGCGCGGGTCCCGAGGCCGAGTGATGCGGTTGGCGAAAAGGCCGCTGGGGCCAACTGCTCAACGGCACATGGCTGGCGACCGACTGGATGGCCGCGACCTCCAGGGCTTCCTGTTCGTCCAGCGGCGGTAGCAATCCGGGGAGACGGCTGGCGAGTAGGGTCTTGCCGGTACCGGGCGGGCCGCTGAACAGCAGGTTATGCGCCCCGGCGGCGGCGATCAGCAAGGCGCGTTTGGCGGCGAGTTGGCCTTGCACTTCGCTCAGGTCCGGGTAGGGCTTGCTCAAGTGCAGCAGGCCGTTGGATTCGAAGGGTTTGATCGGCGCATGTCCATTGAGATGGGCCACCAGTTGCAGCAGATGGTCGACGGCAATCACTGTTAGCCCGGAGGCCAGCGAGGCCTCCTCGGCGTTGGCTTGTGGCACCACCAGCGTACGTCCGGCGGCGCGAGCGGCCAGGGCCGCCGGCAGCACGCCTTGCACCGGGCGAATGGCGCCGGACAAGGCCAGTTCGCCCAGGCATTCCAGGTTGTCCAGTGTCAGGGCGGGCACCTGCACGCTGGCGGCCAGGATGCCGAGGGCAATCGCCAGGTCGAAGCGTCCGCCGTCCTTGGGCAGATCCGCCGGAGCGAGGTTCAGGGTAATGCGTCGTGCCGGAAAATCGAGGGCTGAATTGAGGATCGCGCTACGGACCCGGTCCTTGCTTTCCTTCACGGCGGTTTCGGGCAGCCCGACCAGCGTCAGCATCGGCAGGCCGTTGGCCAGATGGGTTTCGACGGTGACGGCGGGGGCTTCCACGCCCACCTGGGCGCGACTGTGGACGATGGCCAGGGACATGTTCTTTCCTTGAACGCGAAGGGGCCGCTTCCTGCGGTTCTGGAAGATTAGTTGAGAGGGGGAGGGGCTTGGGGGCTTTTATGTGTCCAGACGATTCGATGTCTGTTCGTGGGGGGCGGGAAGCAGGGTTAGCATCGGCCAGCGAGGTCGTCAGAAACGAGTAGGCCCCGCATAGCGGGGCCATATATACCTAGGTTCTTCACCGTTTCAGTAACCCGGGAGTGGAATGGCCAGGGCTGCGAAGAAATTGTATTGGAATCTTTTTTCTCTTGGTAGTGATGGCAACAGCGGGCCGGCGCTCACTGCGCTTGATACGTAGTTCCCAAGGGGGGGCTCAACTACGTACGAAGACCATAAGTGGGGCGTAATCGCCGGCATCGGCGTCACAGAGGGACTGGATATAGCGATCACGGACCTCATTGGTTGAAACCAGATTCCCGTTACCCCAGGAGAAATCAGGGCAACCGCACTGCCTTAGAAGTGCATCGGTCATGTAACGAGCATGGCGACCATTTCCGTTTGGAAAGGGGTGTATCGACACGAGCTGGTGATGAAAGCGAGCCGCTATCTCATCCGGTGTGAAGGTCGCGGCAGAAGTGTTCGTTAAGCACATCAAGCTTTTTCTGGCGATTCAGCCACTGCCTGGCCTTGAGCAGGTTTTCCGCTTCCCACTCGTCAAGCTCGCCCTGGGTACTGATGTGTTTTGGCTTGAGACCTGCGGCTTCGTCATGGTCGAGAGGGGTTTGCCCGGGTTTCGGTTCGAGTTCTACCGCCATAATCGAGCCCACGCTCCTGCCAGCAGTTCCTGGCGTCGTTCAGTTACCTTGCGTTCGATGAATGAGTCGGACGGGCGCTGGTCTTCAAGGGCCATCATGTGCGAAACCCCCATGACCTCCTTCCTGGCCAGCGATTCCGCGCGCTCTTCGACCATGTCATGCAAAGGCTTCTTCGGTATCAGTGCATAGACCAGCTCGCAGTCGAGCCCGTTGGCCAGTTTTCTCAGTTGACCGAGGGTAATTCGGTCATCTGCCTCCGATTGCTCGGATTTTTGAAGCGTAGCGGGCGCCACGCCGAGCAGAGCAGCCTGACTGCGTACAGTTCTGCCCAGGGATTCTCGAATCGAGCGCAGCCAGCCACCACGAGGGGTAGTTTTCCCTTTGAGGGTTACGAAGGGCTCGAGAGCCCGTTCCACCTGAGCCAGACGCAGGTTGCTGAGTGAGGAATTACGCATGAGATCTCCTTTTTGACAGCCTATAAGCTGTCAAAATAGGCATTTATGTATGCCTATAGGCTAACAATTTTGACAATGGCTTGGGTGTGAAAGCTGGTGCCGGTGGCTCTGTGCAGTCCTGCGGCGCATCGAGGAGACCCCAGAGCCCCAACCTTACGACAACGATGGAAGTAGGCGTGACGTTCGTTTCCACCACGGCGCGTTTCGCGTGCTACGTGGCTGTTCTCCCTCCGGCAGCATATGGGGAACATCTTGTCGTCTGGTCCACGGCTGATTTATTTGCGCCGATCTACCGGACATCGAGTGGCACCGCCTGTTCCGGCTCCCCTGTATCACTTTCGAACAGCCGGGCCAGCTCCAGGCGGGCTTCCTGCGCGGTCTGCCTGATCTTCGAGGTGTCGTCGCGTACCAGCCGTTGGGCGGCCAGCACCTGTTCATCATGTGCCATGAACTGCTGGATCCGGTGCTCGGCCTGGGTTGGGGAGATACCGAGTCCTTCCAGGGTGCGGCGGGTCATCTCCAGACTCGAATAAAAGGTCTCTCGCACGGGCTCGGCACCGGCATCGAGCAGTTGGTGCACGTGCTGTCGATTGCGGGCCCGGGCCAGGACTTTGACCTGTGGATACAGGCGCTGCACCGCTTGCGCGGTCTTCACGGCTTTCTCCGGGTCGTCCAGGGCGACGATGAAATATTCGGCCTCGCCGACCTTGGCGGCACTCAGGATTTCCGGGCGCAGGGGGTCGCCATAGAACACCGGCGCGTGCTCGAAGCTGCGGGTCATCTCGATGGTATCGATCGAGGTGTCCAGCGCGACGAAAGGAATGTCCTGCGCATGCAGGATCCGCGCAATGATCTGGCCGACGCGACCCATGCCGGCGATGACCACTCGCGGCCCTTCGCTCTGGATCGCCTTGAGACTTTCCGGCACCTCCCTGGTCGGCTGTGGACGCGTCTTCAGCCCTCGCGCGCAGGCCAGCAGCAGCGGAGTGACGGCCATCGACAGGGTGATGGTCATGATCAGGGTATCGTAGGTGCGGGCATCGAACAGCCGCAGGTTCTGGCCAAGCTTGAATACTACAAAGGCGAACTCCCCGCCGGCGGCCAGTACCAGGCCCAGGCGCAGTGCCGCGATGCGCGACAGACCACCGGCCATGCGTGCGACGAACATCAGCAAGGGCAGCTTGAGGGCGATCAGCAGGAGGGTCAGGCCGACGATCAGGCCGGGATTCTCGAACAGCAGCGCCAGGTTGGCGCCCATGCCCACGCTCATGAAGAACAAGCCCAGCAGCAGACCCTTGAATGGCTCGATCTGTGACTCCAGCTCATGGCGATATTCCGAGTCGGCCAGCAGCAGGCCCGCAAGGAACGCCCCCAGCGCCATCGACACTCCCGCCAGTTCCATCAGCCAGGCGGTACCGAGCACCACCAGCAGTGCGGTGGCGGTGGCGACTTCCGGCAGGCCGGTGCGAGCCACGGCGCGGAACAACGGGCGCAGCAGGTAGCGACCCCCCACCACCACTACGGCGATGCTGCCGAGCACCTTCAGCCCGTGGGCCAGGCCGCTTTCGCCGGTGGCCTGCGCGCCGGTGACCGCCAACAGTGGTACCAGGGCGATGAGGGGGATGGCGGCGATGTCCTGGAACAGTAGGATGGCGAAGGCGAGCCGGCCGTGGGGGCTGTTCAATTGGCGGCTCTCGGCCAGGCTCTGCAATCCCAGTGCCGTCGATGACAGTGCCAGGCCCAAGCCGAGGATGACCGCCGCCTGGAGGGTCTGGCCGAAGGCGACGATGGCCAGCGTGCCGATCACCAATCCGGTGAGCAGCACCTGGGCCAGCCCGACGCCGAATACCGCCTTGCGCATCAGCCAGAGGCGCTTGGGCGATAGCTCCAGGCCAATGATGAACAGCAGGAATACCACCCCCATCTCGGAGAAGCTCGCGACGTTTTCCGCGTTGCCCAGCAATTTCAGCACCTGTGGGCCGATGAGTACGCCAGCCAGCAAGTACCCGAGCACGGCACCGAGCTGAAGGCGCTTGGCCAGGGGAACGATGATGACGGCGGCCATCAGGAGAATGACCGAGGCCTGCAGCAGGCTGCCTTCATGTGGCATGGGAGAAATCCCTTGATTCTGGAAGATACAATGCAAGCCCGCCAGCATGCAGCCTGGCGGGCAGATTGTCGGGAGAATCAGCTCAGGGTGCGCTGCGGTGCGTTGTGCACCATGGTGTAGGCGTAATCCACGCCCATGCCGTAGGCGCCGCTGTGCTCGCGCACCAGATCCATCACCGCGTCGTAGGTTTCCTTGTGCGCCCAGTCACGCTGGAACTCCAGCAGTACCTGCTGCCAGGTCACCGGTACGGCGCCAGCCTGGATCATCCGTTGCACGGACATGTCGTGGGCTTCCTGGGTGGTGCCGCCGGAAGCGTCGGTGACGATGTACACCTCGAAACCTTCGGCCAGGGCTTCCAGGGCCGGGAAGTTCAGGCACACCTCGGTCCACAGTGCGGCCATGATCAGCTTCTTGCGACCGGTGGCCTTCACCGCTTCGACGAATTTCTTGTCTTCCCAGGAGTTCATCGAGGTGCGCTCGATCGGCTGTGCGCCCGGGTTCACTGCCAGCAACTCAGGCCAGATGTAACCGCTGAAGCTCTTGGTTTCCACCGAGGTATAGATCGTCGGCACGTTGAAGATCTTCGCTGCCTTGGCCAGGCCCACGGTGTTGTTCTTCAGGGTCTGACGGTCGATCGATTGCACGCCGAAGGACATTTGCGGTTGGTGGTCGATCAGGATCAGGGTGGAGTTGGTTGGGTTGAGCAGTTCGCGGTTGGACATGATTGATTTCCTTATGAGTCGGGAGTGTTGAGAGATTGAATTCGGCAGCAGCTTGTCGTTTCGGTCAGTGGCTGCGGCATGGGTGTACTTTATTGTTCAATATCTCTCGGGACAATCCGGCAAAAACGGGAATCATTGATTCTAATAAAGGGACAATTCGCTCTCCAGCTCGGCGACCTTGGCCACCGGGCTTTCGAGCCGCGCACGGGGTGCGCCAACACCGCCGCCTGGTTGTCGAACTCCTCGCGGCGGAGCCGGTCCAGCTTGCTGGTATCCTGCAGACTGATCCGTAATGAGTTGTTCCACAGCCACAGACCGAGGGACATTTCGGGCTGATTTTAGTGGGCTGTTAGTGGTTGTACGGCCAGCCTTAACCCCATAACACGCAAGATCGCGGTAAGGCTGCTGACAGCCGGATTACCTTCGGCGGACAAGGTCCGATAGAGCTGAGTCGGATTCAGCTCGGCTGCCTTGGCGACGCCGCGCACACCGCCAAAAGCTTCTGCCATTTGGCGAAGGGCAATCAGCAGCTCAGCCTGTTCGCCGTCTTCCAGGATGCTGTTCAGCAGTTCTGCCGCGTAGGCCGGGTCGCTGCGGAACACCTCGGCCATTGCGGCATCATGGGATCTGTCTTTCATTCTTGGTTCTCCTGTCCGTTGCTGCGCTTCCAGTCGCGCCAGCTGCCGAAGGGATCTCGTCCGTTACCGTCGACGTAGTGTTTTATCTCTATCATCATCCATGATCTCAATGTCGTTTATAAACGATAATATGTCAACTTCGCTCGATGGGTGAGAGAGCGAATGGTGAGCTGGAGAAAACGCAAATTTTGCTCGGGGGAGTGAAGCGGCAGCCATGAGGCTGTGACGAAGAACTATAAGTGGGCACCGTTGCCTACGAAACGGAGGCAAATTGCCCGTTTTGCAACCAGAGAATTCAGCGCTGAAGGCAGGCAGCAGATGCCCTTTGGGCGGATATATCGAAGAAGGTGCGATGGTGCGCGAGATGAGGCGAGTGATTCAGACGGGGTATTGCGAGGAGTCAAGATTTCCAGCAGGAGCCATCGAGCGGCAGCCTATCGCTCCCGCATGAAGCAGGAGCGGGCGATGAAACCTTATTCCACAGGAGGATTCAGTCTGGCCTCCAACTCCGCCACCTTCGCCTCCAGACTCTCCAACCGCGCGCGGGTCCGGGCCAGCACCACCATCTGGCTGTCGAACTCTTCCCGGCTGACCAGGTCCAGCTTGCTGAAGCCGCTCTGCAACAGCACCTTGAACTGGCTTTCGAATTCCTGGCGGGGCAGGGGTGTTTCACCGCTGAACAAACGGGAGGCGTGGCCGCTCAGGGCATCGAGGAAAGCTTTGGGCGCAAGCATGGCTAAGGTTCCGGAAACAGATTACCGACCAGTGTACCACGCAGTGTCTATAGTCATTTCCATGGGGGCGGGCGCACGGTTATCGCGCATCGCGCTGGCGCAGTGCGCACCGTTGTTGTGCGTATAGCCCGGGCGCAACGTGCTTTTTCACCCTCCATAGCGACCAAGGGACTGAAATCATTGGTTTTTACGGAGCTGGCAAGCTTTCTGCTTAGTTGCCAGTGACCCATGCACTGATGCAGTCGCTGTGACGAATGCAGTGCGGCAGGCGAAGCTGGGAAGTTTTGCCGGCAGCGGTTAGCTGGCGTCGGGCGGTAGATGTGGACCGACGATGCGTTACAAAGCCAGGCACTGCGCTTAGACTTGAGTCGGGTTTGTTTTCCTGGGGCAAGTCCACCAATTCGGGAGAGAGTTTTCATGAAGCTAGTCACTGCCATCATCAAGCCGTTCAAGTTGGACGACGTGCGCGAGTCGTTGTCCGAGATCGGCGTGCAGGGCATTACCGTTACTGAGGTCAAAGGCTTCGGTCGGCAGAAGGGTCACACCGAGCTGTATCGCGGCGCGGAATACGTGGTCGACTTCCTGCCCAAGGTGAAGATTGATGTCGCCATTGACGACAAGGATCTTGACCGGGTTATCGAGGCGATAACCAAGGCGGCCAACACCGGCAAGATTGGTGACGGCAAGATCTTTGTGGTCAATCTGGAACAGGCTATTCGCATCCGTACCGGCGAAACCGATACCGACGCAATCTAAGCCGCCAAACCCCAACGCCCCAGGAGAAAACAATATGACTCTGCGTAAATTCGCAGGGCTAGGAGCCCTGTTGTCCCTCGTAATGCCGGCCTTGGCCATGGCGGCGGACCCGGTACCTGCTCCAGTCCTCAATTCCGGCGATACCAGCTGGATGCTGACCTCCACAGCCCTCGTGCTGTTCATGACGATCCCAGGCCTCGCGCTGTTCTACGGGGGCATGGTGCGTTCGAAAAACATTCTTTCCGTGATGATGCAGTGCTTCGCCATTACCGGGCTGATCACCGTTCTGTGGTTCATTTATGGCTACAGTCTTGCGTTCGATACCACCGGGATGGAAGCCAACGTCGTCAACTACAACTCCTTCGTCGGCAGTATGGCCAAGGCCTTCCTCGCGGGCATCACGCCGGCCAGCATCACCGGGCCGACGGCGCTGTTCCCCGAGGCGGTGTTCGTCACCTTCCAGATGACCTTCGCCATCATCACCCCGGCGCTGATCGTCGGTGCCTTCGCCGAACGCATGAAGTTCTCCGCGATGCTGGTGTTCATGGGCGTGTGGTTCACCCTGGTCTATGCGCCGATTGCGCATATGGTCTGGAGCGGCCCGGGTTCCCTGCTGGGCGACTGGGGCGTGCTCGACTTCGCCGGCGGCACCGTGGTGCACATCAACGCCGGTGTTGCCGGCCTGGTGGCCTGCCTGGTGCTGGGCAAGCGCAAAGGCTTCCCGAGCACCCCGATGGCGCCACACAACCTCGGTTACACCCTGATGGGCGCGGCCATGCTGTGGGTCGGCTGGTTCGGCTTCAACGCCGGTTCCGCCTCAGCGGCCAACGGCACCGCCGGTATGGCGATGCTGGTCACCCAGATCGCTACCGCCGCCGCTGCGCTGGGCTGGATGTTCGCCGAGTGGCTGACCCACGGTAAGCCAAGTGCCCTGGGCATCGCTTCGGGTGTGGTCGCCGGTCTGGTTGCCATTACGCCTGCTGCCGGCACCGTGGGCCCGATGGGCTCGCTGATCATCGGCCTGGCGGCCGGTGTGGTGTGCTTCTTCTGCGCCACCACGCTGAAACGCAAACTGGGCTACGACGACTCCCTGGACGCCTTCGGCGTGCACGGTATCGGCGGTATGCTCGGCGCGATCCTGACCGGTGTGTTCGCCGCACCGTCCATGGGCGGCTTCAACACCGCTACCACCGATGTCGCCGCACAAGTCTGGATTCAGTGCAAAGGCGTCGGCTTCACCGTCATCTACACCGCGATCGTCACCTTCATCATCCTCAAGGTGCTGGATGCCGTGATGGGGCTGCGTGTGACCGACGAAGAAGAGTCGGTGGGCCTGGACCTGGCGCAACACAACGAGCGTGGCTTGAACGTGTAACCGCACTGAAAAAAAATGCCCGGCTTGCCGGGCATTTTTTTGCCTGGAGTTTGTCATTGAAAAAGGGACTGAAAGGATTTATCCAAAGGCATTACGGCCAAAACCCCAGGGCGTTTTTGTAAGGGTCGATTGCTTACAGCAAAGCAAGAGGATTAGGCGCTTTGCTTTTTTCCACAGCGCGCTAGAATGCGCGCCGAAGGGCGGAGAACTGTATGTGGCAACAGACCCTGATTACCTTGCGGGCCAGGCCCCGGGGTTTTCATTTGGTGACCCAGGAGTTGCTCGACGGTTTGCCTGAACTCCAGGCGTGCCAGGTCGGTCTTTTGCATCTGTGGCTGCAGCATACCTCGGCCTCGTTGACCATCAACGAGAATGCCGATCCGGCGGTCCGTCGCGACTTCGAGCGTTTTTTCAACCGGCTGGTACCCCAGGTCAAGGCCGATTATGAACACAACGACGAAGGCGCGGACGACCTGCCGGCGCACTTCAAGGCCAGTTTGCTAGGCTGTCAGCTGACTTTGCCGGTGACGGCGGGACGGTTGGCTCTGGGTAGCTGGCAAGGTGTCTATCTGGGCGAGCACCGGGATCATGGCGGTGCTCGTAAAGTCCTTGCCACCCTTTACGGTGACGGGGCATAAGCCGCTGGTATGCAGCGGATGTTGATTTTTTTCCGGCGGCCTTCGACAGTCGGCACAGCTGGGCTATAACTAATCTGCTTTTCGCAAGTCATGAGGTAGAACATGAGCGACGATGATCTGGAAAACGACGACCTCGAGGTCGGTGAAGACGACGAAACCGAAGAAGGTCTGGAAGCGGCGTCAGCTGAAGATGTAGATGTTGCCGATGACGACGGTGGTGATGCACCGGTACCGACTGCCAAGGGCAAAGCCAAGGCTGCGGTGTCGGTTGACGAACTGCCGAGCGTTGAAGCCAAGAACAAGGAACGCGACGCCCTGGCCAAGGCCATGGAAGAGTTCCTGGCGCGTGGCGGCAAGGTGCAGGAAGTCGAGGCCAATGTGGTGGCCGATCCGCCCAAGAAGCCCGATAACAAATACGGCAGCCGGCCTATCTGAGTCTCAGCGTCGGTTTTCTGCTTTGTTGAAAAAGCCCGCCGTCGCTGCGGGCTTTTTCATGGGCGGACAGAGGTGTTTGGCACCGGCTGCGCCGGTGATCGCGAGCAAGCTTGCTCCTACAGGGGCATGCGCTCAGGCAGGGATATTCCAACCGGCCAGCAGTGCCGGTAGCTCGCTCAGGCTGCGAACCTGCGCATCCGGCTGCCGCTCTGCTTCCCAGGCCTTGCCCGTCGGGTTGTACCAGATCGCCCGCAGGCCGGCCTGCTGGGCCCCGGCGATGTCGTCCCCGGGGTGATCGCCGATATGCACCGCCGCGCTGGCCGGGACATTGCCGCCGCGCACCAGGGCTTCGTGGAACAGCCGTGCATCCGGCTTGGCGATGCCGATGTCTTCGGCACACAGCGCAAAGCGGAAATAGTCGGCGAGCCCGAGGCGGCGCACGTCGGCATTGCCATTGGTGACCACTCCCAGGGCAAAGGAGCGGCCCAAAGCCTCCAGGGTCGGCTCGACCTCCGGAAACACCTCGATCTGGTGCCGGGCGTGGATAAACACCTCGAAGCTCTCCTCCGCCAGCTGCAAAGCCTGCGCATGGGGATAACCGGCCTCTTCCAGGGCATGGAACAGAACCCGCCGGCGCAAGGCGCTGATGCGGTGCTTGAGCGTCGGCTCCTTGAGCAATACCCGTTCGCGAATCGCCCACAGGTGTTCCACCGGCACGCCGCCCAGGTTCGGGGCATGCTCGGCCAGCCATTCACGCAAAACGGCCTCCGCGCTGTGGATAACCGGCGCGGTATCCCACAGGGTATCGTCGAGGTCGAAGGTGATCAGCTGAATCGTCATTACTCACTGTCCTTGCTGCGTTTGGCCCGGGGATGGGCGCTGTCATAGACGGTTGCCAGGTGCTGGAAGTCCAGGTGGGTGTAGATCTGCGTGGTCTTGATATCCGAGTGGCCGAGCAGCTCCTGCACGGCGCGCAAATCCTGGGACGACTCCAGCAGGTGGCTGGCGAAGGAGTGCCGGAGCATGTGCGGGTGCAGGTTCTGCCCCAGTTCGCGCTCGCCGGCGGCCTTGACCCGCAGTTGAATGGCCCGTGGACCCAGGCGGCGGCCTTGCTGGCTGACGAATACGGCGTCGTCGGGGGGATTGCTCAGGGCGCGCAGCGGCAACCAGCTCTGCAAGGCTTCCCGGGCTTTGCGGCCGATGGGCAGGACGCGGGTCTTGCTGCCCTTGCCGTGGACCTGCACCAGGCCGTCGGCCAGGTCCAACTGCTCCAGATCGAGCCCGGTCAGCTCTGACAGGCGCAGGCCCGAGGAGTAGAACAGCTCGAGAATGGCCTGGTCGCGACGGGCGATAAAGTCGTCCTCCACCCCGCCGTCCAGCAATTGCAGGGCGCGGTCGGTATCCAGGGTCTTGGGCAGGCGGCGTTCGCCCTTGGGCGGTGCCAGGCCGGTGGCCGGGTCGTGGGTGCAGAGGCCTTCGCGGTTGAGGTACTGGTACAGCCCGCGCACCGCCGACAGCAGGCGGGCCAGGCTGCGGGAGGACTGGCCCTGCTGGTGCAGGCGGGCGATCAGGCGCCTCAGGCGTTGGATATCCAGGGCGCTCCAGCTGCCGATCTGTTCCTTGGTGCAAAAGCCCAGGACCTTGTCCAGGTCGCGGCGATAAGCCAGCAGCGTATGGGGCGACACCTGGCGCTCACTGCGCAGGTGCTCGCAGTAGGCGTCCAGCTGCCGCTCCATGGCTAGCGCACCGAGCGCAGGGTGGGGGTGAAGCGCGGAACCACGCGGCCCATGACTTCGGCGATGTAGCTGAGGAACAGGGTGCCCACCGAGCTTTTGTAGTGTTGCGGGTCACGGCTGGCCACGGCCAGGACGCCATGTACACCCTGATAGCTGATGGCGACCACCGCGGTGGAGCCGATCTGCTTGCGTTGTTCTTCGCCGAACAGGAAGTCCAGCTCGTGCTCACGCAGGCTGCCGCTGATGCTCTTGCCTTCCGAGAGCAGGCCGCCGATGGCCTGCTGGGCTTCGGCATGGCTGACCCAGCGGCCCACCGGCATGGCGTTGTCGCCGAACAGGATCAGGCTGACGAAGGGCACCTGGAAGTCCTGGCGCAGGCTGTCTTCCACGGCCATGACCAGGTCGTCCAGGCTGGTGGCGTCCATCAGCGCGAGGATCAGGCGGCGGGTCTTCTCGAACAGGCGATCGTTGTCCCGGGCCACATCCATCAGTTGCGACAGGCGATGGCGCATCTCGATGTTGCGCTCGCGGAGGATCTTCATCTGGCGCTCGACCAGCGACACCGTATCGCCGCGTCGATGAGGAATGCGCAGCGCCGGCAGCAGTTCCTCGTGCTCGACGAAGAAATCCGGATTGGCCTCCAGATAGGCGGCGACCTGCGCCGCCTCAAGGCTCTGTGCAGGCGACTCGTTGGGCTGTTCGGCTGGAACCTGAGGCTGGTCGGTCATGGTATTGGCTCGCTTATAGACGCACTTGTCCTTCATACACCCGAACGGCAGGACCCGTCATCATCACCGGTTCGCCGACACCCGCCCATTCGATGGACAGGCGTCCGCCGGGCAGGTCGAGGGTCACCGGTGAATCCATCCAGCCCTGGCTGATGGCAGCCACCGCGGCGGCGCAGGCGCCGGTCCCGCAGGCCTGGGTTTCCCCGGCGCCACGTTCCCAGACTCGCAGTTGTCCGCGGTGGCGGTCAATCACTTGCAGGAAGCCGACATTGACCCGGGCCGGAAAGCGCGGGTGATGTTCGATCTTCGGTCCCAGTTCATGCACCGGCGCGCTGTTGATGTCGCTGACCCGCAGCACCGCATGGGGATTGCCCATGGACACGGCCGCCAGGTCGACGTTCTGGCCGTCGACATCCACGGCGTAGCTCGTGGCCTGTTGCTCGGCCTGGAACGGGATTTCGGCCGGCACCAGGCGCGGCGGGCCCATGTTCACGCTGATCTGGCCGTCCTGGCGGACATCCAGCTCGATGACTCCGCTCTTGGTTTCGACGCGGATCAGGCGCTTGGCGGTCAGGCGTTTGTCGAGCACGAAACGGGCGAAACAGCGCGCACCGTTGCCGCACTGTTCCACTTCCGAACCGTCGGAGTTGAAGATCCGATAGCGGAAATCCACTTCCGGATTGCTCGGTGCCTCGACGATCAGCAACTGGTCGAAGCCGATACCGGTGTGGCGGTCGCCCCATTGCTTGGCGTGCTTGGGCTGGATATGCGCGTGCTGGCTGACCAGGTCGAGGACCATGAAGTCGTTGCCCAGGCCGTGCATCTTGGTAAAACGCAGCAGCATGGTCTTACTCCGGCAGCAGGCTTTCGCCGGCATACAACTCGGCGAGCGTCTCGCGACGACGCACTTCGAACATCTGCTCGCCATCCACCAGCACTTCGGCGGCGCGGCCGCGAGTGTTGTAGTTGGAGCTCATGACGAAACCGTAGGCGCCGGCCGAGTGCACGGCCAGCAGGTCACCTTCCTCGAGGGCCAGCTGACGTTCCTTGGCCAGGAAGTCGCCGGTCTCGCAGATCGGCCCGACGATATCGTAGACCCGCCCGGCGGCTTCGCGCGGACGTACGGCGCTGACGCCCATCCAGGCCTGGTACAGGGCCGGACGGATCAGGTCGTTCATCGCCGCGTCGACGATGGCGAAATCCTTGTGTTCGGTGTGCTTGAGGTACTCGACCTGGGTCAGCAACACGCCGGCATTGGCGACGATATAGCGGCCCGGCTCGAACATCAGCCCCAGGTCGCGACCGGCGATACGCTCGCGCACGGCCTTGATGTAGTCGCCGACCAGCGGCGGCTCTTCGTCGCGATAACGCACGCCGACGCCGCCACCGAGGTCGATGTGCTGCAGGTGGATGCCGCATTCGCCGAGGCGGTCGATCAGCGCCAGCAGGCGGTCGAGGGCGTCGAGGAAGGGCTCGAGGGTGGTCAGTTGCGAGCCGATATGGCAATCGACGCCCAGCACTTCCAGGTTCGGCAGCTGTGCGGCGCGGATGTAGACATCCTCGGCATCGGCAATGGCGATACCGAATTTGTTCTCTTTAAGGCCGGTGGAGATGTACGGGTGGGTGCCGGCGTCGACATCCGGGTTGACCCGCAACGAGATCGGCGCACGCACGCCCAGCTCGGCGGCCACTACTTGCAGGCGTTCCAGCTCGTCGGTGGACTCGATATTGAAGCAGTGCACACCGACTTCCAGGGCGCGGCGCATGTCTTCACGGGTCTTGCCGACGCCGGAGAAGACGATCTTGTCGGCGCTGCCGCCGGCGGCCAGGACCCGCTCCAGTTCACCACGGGAAACGATGTCGAAACCGGCACCGAGGCGTGCCAGGACGTTCAGCACGCCCAGGTTGGAGTTGGCCTTGACCGCGAAGCAGACCAGGTGCGGCATGCCGTCGAGGGCATTGGCATAGGCATTGTACTGCGCCTCGATGTGGGCGCGGGAATAGACGTAGGTCGGCGTGCCAAAGCGCTCGGCAATGGCGGACAAAGCTACACCTTCCGCGAACAGCTCACCGCCACGGTAGTTAAAAGCTTCCATGGTGATCCCTTAGTAGGTGTCGTGCTGGTGCGCTTTGGCCTGCGAGGACTTGGCCTGGTCGTCCGGGTTCTGGCTGCCATCGGGCAGATACAGCGGACCTTTTTGACCACAGGCGGAGACGAGGCAAGCGATCGCGAGGAGCGCAGCAAGGGAAGAGATCAGGCGCTTCATGGCGAAATCCTTTGAAAAAGCATTAATTGCGCCGGAGTATACCGGCCACCCGGCGGCTTGCCTATGCGGGCCGCTGCCCGTCCGGCGGCACCCGGGCACCGTTTGTGGATTATTGATGTCACTCTTGGCTTCACGTGGTTATGCTTTGCAATCGTCCGGGAGCGCTCGTATCTTGCGGCGCTTGAAGGGACAGGCATTTTTCGAGGTTCGCGCAATGAGTTTGACTGAAGCCCGTTTTCACGATCTGGTCGATTCCACCCTGGAAAACCTGGAAGAAGTGTTCGATGAGAGTGGCCTGGATGTGGACCTGGAAAACTCCGCCGGTGTGCTCACCGCGAAGTTCGAAGGCGGCAGCCAGCTGATCTTCAGTCGCCAGGAGCCGCTGCGTCAGCTCTGGCTGGCGACGGCCAAGCCCACCGGTGGTTATCACTTCGAGTACAAGGAAAGCAGCAGCGAGGATGAAGACGGCAGCTATTGGTTCTGTGTGAAGAGCGAAGAGAAGCTCAACGAGATCCTGGCGCGCTTTACCCTGGAACAGGCCGGTGTCGACCTGGACTTCGAAGAGATCTGATCGTGACGCAGCAAACCGCTCCGGCACGCCCCGCCAAGCCGTTGTACAGCAACGTCAGCCCGGCCGTGCCGTCGCCTTGTGTGAGCCTTTGTCGGCTGGACGAGCAGAAAATTTGTATCGGCTGTTTTCGGCACGTCGAGGATATCCGCGAGTGGCGCGCGGCGGATGATGCGCGCCGGCGGGAGATCTGCGAGCAGGCCCGGCAGCGCCAGGCGCAGGCCTGACGGATTGTCGGGGGCAAACCCCTTCCGCCTCGGGTTGTGTATTTACGCCGCTGTGGTAGTGTCCGGGTACGCCTCGTGTCGACGAGGCCTGTGAAAACCCCGCCTTTCGTGGCGGGGTTTTGCTTTTATCGTGCAGAAAAAAGGAGTCTGCCTGGATCATGAGCACCGCACCTTCCATCATCCTCACCCGCCTTGACGTGCAACGTCTGGAGCGCCTGATCGACAGCCTGGACGAAACGCTGCCCGGTGTCATCGCGTTGCAAGCCGAACTGGACCGTGCCGACAGCGTGGTAGGCCACGAAGAAGTGCCGGCCGGTGTCGTGACCATGAATTCCCGGGTGCACTGCCGTGAAGAGGTCAGCGGCAAGGATTATCGCCTGACCCTGGTGTACCCGCAGGACGCCAATGCCGATGAAGGGCGGATTTCCATTCTCGCGCCGGTGGGCAGCGCTTTGCTCGGTTTGCAGGTCGGCCAGCACATCGATTGGCCCGCTCCGGGCGGCAAGACCCTGAAGCTGAACCTGCTGGAAGTGGAATATCAGCCGGAAGCCGCCGGCGACTTCCACCTCTGAGCCCACCCTGGCGCCCTCAGACCTGGTCCAGTGCCAGGTTCAGCGCGCTTTCCAGTTCGGCCTTGTAGCGCAGGTAGAGATTGCTCGAACCCTGTCCGTCACCGATCAGCGCACTCAGGTCCAGGTCGGTGATGTAGCAGCGGTAGCGTTCGATTTCCCGGCGCTGCCCGACGATTTCCCGGGCGACCGTGATAAACAACTGGTCGCCGTATTCCAGTTCGGAAAACTCCCGCTGATTGCAGTACAGGGTGACCTGGACCGTATCCGTCCCGGTTTTGCCGACAATCGCCTGGACGTCATAGAACGGCTTGTTGACCGGGGTTTGCGGCGCCGGCCGGGGTTCAACCCGGCGCGCTCGCCCGGGTCCCGAGGGCAGCACCTGGTAGTAGAGGATTTCCAGCGCCGCCGAAGACGCCGTCGTCTCCATGGGCATCAGCGCCTCGCGGCGGTAGAGAATCGACTGCAGGAAGCGTTGCAGCGGCACCAGCAGGCTTTGCTCGTCATGGAACGGCAGGCGCTGTTGCCAGAGGGCATTGAACTCATCCAGCACGTACAGCTCGGCGTAGGTGTCGTTGATCCGGTAGAACACCTGCACGCATTCGGGCTGGCCCATGGGCAGCACCAGCGCCAGGTCGTGCTCCTCCATCGCCCGGATGTCCACGTACAGCGGGCTGTAGGCGGACAGTTCCTGGTTCAGGTAGCTGAGCAACTCCGCCAGGCTGTCCAGGGCGATATGTTTGACACGGCCCTGCACCAGCTCCAGGACGTGATAGTGCTGCTGGACCTGGACCAGATAACGATGATTGAGGTTGCCGAGCAACAGTTCCTGGGCGGTGTTGAGCACTTCCTCGACCCGTTGGGCGATGAACTGCGCGCGGTTGTGGCAGAAGCAGCGCACTCGCAAGCGCGGCAGCTGGCGCCCGACCGGCAGGTGGTTGAGGTAGTTGCACAGGCAGTCGAGCAGCGCGTGAGGACCGTCGTAACGGTTGATCAGCACTTCGTTCCAGCTGTTGAGCGTGACCTGGTCGAGGGTCAGCACCAGGTTTTCCCTGACGCCGGCGTAACTCAGGGAGTCGGTGCGCTCGGTGGTCATCAGGATATTCAGGTCGCGGTGGTGCTTGAGCGGGTCGACCCCGATATTCACCAGGATCAGCACTTCGGCCGCAATACTCGGGCGCAGCAACTGGTCCTCGCTGACGCTGCCCAGGGGCAGGGCGATGGTCTGTTGCAGGCTGCCGAGCAGGTTGAACAGTTCGAACTCGGTCAGGTCGCTGCTACCGGGGTGCAGCGACAGGCGTGTGGTGGGGTCGATCACACCATTGCGATGACTCCAGGCCAGCAGTTCCAGCAGTTCGCGGCTGCGCTTGATCGGGGCGAAGTTTTCCCATTCGAGGGCGTTCAGGCTGCCGTTGTACAAGGCCCAGTGGGTTTGCCCCGGCTCCTTGCGGTTGGGCGACTGGACCAGGGTAAGGGTGTCTTCGGCCAGGTCCGGGGCGATGCCGGGGTTGATGAACTCGATCTTGCCGGCCTTGCGCTCGAACGCGGCGTACAGACGGCGGCCGAGGACATTCAGGTCGCGCTTGTTGATCAGGCTGACCGCCTGCTCGGTGCGGGCGAACTGGGTCAGGAAGCGGTAGCTGTAGTTGAGTTCGTTGACCAGGGCCCGGCGTTCGGCGCTGACCTGGCGGACTTTCCACTGGCTGCGGCTGTCGAGCAGCGCCAGTTGCCGGCGGTCCCAGCCCCACTCGGCGGCCAGTCGCATCAGCAGCAGGCGCTGCCAGCTCTGGTTGCGCGTGCTCTGGCCGGTAAGCTTGCGGTTGACCTTCAGGTACAGGCTGCGCCGCACCAATTCCAGGCGCTCCGGTTCATTGCGGGCCTTGAGGTACTCCTCGATGCGCCGGTAGACCACGATATAGGGGTCCAGCTCGTCGAGGTCCAGGTGATTGGCGAACACCGCCTGCTTGAAGCGCAGGCTCAGGCACTCGACGTGGGGATGTTCGCTGGCGTAGACCTCGATCAGCAGCAGCTTGAGCACCGATTTGTAGGGCGACTCGATGCCTTTGAACAGTTGCCAGAGCCCGGCACCGATAAATTCCCCCGGCGGAATCCGCGCCAGATGGCCGAGGTCGAGGGTTTCGTTGGCGCGGATAAAACGCTTGGACAACAAGGTGTGGGTGTACTGGTCGTAGTGCTGTTCCTCATACACCGGCACCAGCCACCACAGCGGCGTGCGCCCGGCGAGCCAGATGGCGGTGCGGTAGAACTCGTCCAGCAACAGGTAATGCTGGGTGGTGCCGCAGTCTTCCGAACTCAGTTGCGTATCGCGCTCGCCGCGCACGAAGCGGCTCGGGTCGATCAGGAAGAAATGCGCTTCGGCGCCCTGGCTGGCGGCCCACTCCTCCAGCAACTGGCACTTCTTGCGCAGTTCGGCCAACTCGCCCTGGCTCAGATCGCTGGCGTGGCAGACCCACATGTCCATGTCGCTCTGCTCGGCCTGGGCCAGGGTGCCGAGGCTGCCCATCAGGAACAGGCCGTGGATCGGCCGCGGTGGATTGCCGTGGCGGGTCTTGTAGGAAAACGAGCGGGTCAGGCGCTGGGCTTCGGCCAGGGCCAGCTCGCCGGGCTCATAGTCCGACAGTCCGGCTGGTGTGCTACCGGAGACATAACCGGGCAGCAACGGGTGATTGACGTGGAAAAACAGCGGCAGCAGGTTGAGCACCACCTGTTGGCGCGGTGACAGGCCTTCGAGGGCACGACTCATGCGCCCCTGGTTGAGCTTCAGGAAGCGCGCACGCAGTTGGCTGAGGACTTTGCGATCGATTCCCTCGTCCAGGTTCGGGCGAATTTCGTGGGTACGCGTCATGTCTAACTCAAACCGGCTCGCGGGGCTCGAAAGGAAGGGGTTCGCAAGGGTGGCAGTTTAGCGCCGAAGTGGCAGGACGCTTAAACAGAATTTCTTCTGGACGTCGGTTTTTCAGCGTTTTGTCGTCGGCGCCCGCGAGATCCGGCAGAAGGCGATCCCGTGGGCGCGGCGAAGGGTCAGGCGGCTTCTTTGATGGCCAGGATGGTCAGCAGGCCTTGTGCATGCTCGGCTGCGTCACGGCCCAGGCTGGTCAGGTAACCGCCGTCGGCTTGGGTGATCAGCTCTTTCTCGAACAGGCGTTGGGCGGCGGCGATGGCTTTTGGCGCGGCGGTCTGATGAATTTTCAGGCCTTCCTGGGAATTGCCCAGATTGAACAGTGCAAGGATTTCCAGTTCGGCAACCAACTCAGGGGTATACGACATAAGGACTCCAGACTTTCTAGGAATTATTGGACGACAGCGCCCCTAAGGTGATCGTACTTGAGCGCTCTGTCCAGTCTTCGATGTGGATGCGGTCGAACGGTGGGGACAGCGCCCCGGGACCGAGTGGTGAGGGGGCGATATCAGTGTAGACAGGGGGCGCTGCAAATCCAGTGGGGTTACTGAATCTCGGGAGGCAGTTCCGGCAGGGCACGCAAGGCGGTCTCGTACCATTCTGTATTGAACGGGCGATCTTCATCCAACATCGCATCGATCTCCACGGCCAGCACGTGGGCCATCAGGTTGAGGATCTCTTCGCGCTCGTAACCCACCAGGGTCAGTTTGTTGAAGATCGCCTTGGCCGCCGGCGGGTTGTCGGTCTCGATCTGGTTTTCGATGGCCTGGACCAGGGTGCTTTCGGCGAACGCTTCGTCGTCGTTGTCGATATCGGTTGGCTCGCTCATGGCGGACTCCTCAAGGAAAGGCGGCCAGTTTAACTGCATTCAGGGGCGTGATGCTGCTGGCGAGAGAGCCTTCGAGGTTCTATAACTGCCGGGGCCAACCCCCTGCACGGCCTGGAGGCTTTGTGATGCTCAAACTTTATGGATTCGCGGTCAGCAACTACTACAACATGGTCAAGTTGGCGCTGCTGGAAAAGGGCCTGCCTTTCGAGGAAGTGCCGTTTTATGCCGGGCAGACCCCGGAGGCCCTGGCGATAAGCCCCCGTGGCAAGGTCCCGGTGCTGGGCGTAGAGCAGGGTTTTATCAACGAAACCGCGGTGATCCTGCCGTATATCGATGACACCCAGCCGGGGGTGAAGCTGCTGCCGGCCGATCCTTTCCAGCGGGCCCGGGTGTTGGCGCTGGCCAAGGAAATCGAGTTGTACATCGAGTTGCCGGCGCGGGCGTCGTTCGCCGAGGCCTTCTTCGGGATGCCGGTGCCGGAGGCGATCAAGGAGAAGACCCGGGCCGAATTGCTGCTGGGCTTCGCCTCGCTCAAGCGTCATGGCACGTTCGGCCCTTATGTGGCGGGCAGCGAGTTCAGCGTGGCGGATATCTACTTTCTCTACAGCGTCGACCTGGCCTGCGCGGTCGGCCAGAAGCTGTTCGGGATTGATTTGTTGGCCGAGATGCCTGAGGCCAAAGCGTTACTGGAACGCTTGCAGCAGTGGCCGAATGTGCAGCGGATCGCGGCGGACAAGGAAGCGGGGATGCCGGCGTTCCTGGCGATGGTTGCGGCCAAGAAATAGTTTTGTAGCGCTCATCAGGGCGCCATCGCCGGCAAGCCGGGCTCCTACAAGGAGCGGGGCTCGACGGTATCTCGCGGTGAAACACGGTTCTGTGGGAGCCGGCTTGCTGGCGATTCAAGTGACGCGGTCTATCAGACACACCGCGTCATTGTTCATCGCCAGCAAGCCGGCTACAACACAGGGATCAGCGGCTGGCGAGCAACGCCTGGCCACGTGCAACGGCCAACTTCACCTGCGCCGGTGCCGTCCCGCCGATATGGTTGCGGGCATTGACCGAGCCTTCCAGGGTCAATACCGCAAACACGTCGTCATCGATCTGGTCGCTGAACGTGCGCAGTTCTTCCAGGCTCATTTCCGCCAGGTCCTTGCCGGTTTCCACGCCGTACTTCACCGCATGGCCGACGATCTCGTGGCAATCACGGAACGGCAGGCCACGACGCACCAGGTAATCCGCCAGGTCGGTCGCGGTGGAGAAACCCCGCAGCGCCGCTTCGCGCATCACCGCGTGCTTGGGTTTGATCGCCGGGATCATGTCGGCAAACGCCCGCAACGAATCGCGCAGGGTGTCGGCGGCGTCGAACAGCGGTTCCTTGTCTTCCTGGTTGTCCTTGTTGTAGGCCAGCGGCTGGCCCTTCATCAAGGTCAGCAGGCCCATCAGCGCGCCGAACACCCGGCCGGTCTTGCCGCGCACCAGCTCCGGCACGTCGGGGTTCTTCTTCTGGGGCATGATCGAGCTGCCGGTGCAGAAGCGGTCCGGCAGGTCGATGAACTGGAACTGCGCGCTGGTCCACAACACCAGCTCTTCGGAGAAGCGCGACAGGTGCATCATCGCGATGCTGGCCGCCGAGCAGAACTCGATGGCGAAGTCACGATCCGAAACGTTGTCCAGGGAGTTGCCGCCGACCGCGTCGAAGCCCAGCAGTTGGGCGGTGTATTCACGGTCGATCGGGTAGGTGGTGCCGGCCAGCGCCGCGCTGCCCAGGGGCATGCGGTTGGTGCGCTTGCGGCAGTCGACCAGGCGCTCGTAGTCGCGGCTGAGCATTTCGAACCAGGCCAGCATATGGTGCCCGAAGGTCACCGGCTGGGCGGTCTGCAAGTGTGTGAAGCCGGGCATGATGCTGCCGGCTTCGCGCTCGGCCTGTTCCAGCAGGCCTTTTTGCAGGCGGGTGATTTCAGCCAGGATCAGGTCGATCTCGTCCCGCAGCCACAGGCGGATATCGGTGGCCACCTGGTCGTTGCGGCTGCGACCGGTGTGCAGCTTCTTGCCGGTGATACCGATACGGTCGGTCAGGCGCGCTTCGATATTCATGTGCACGTCTTCCAGGTCCACGCGCCAGTCGAACTGGCCGGCCTCGATTTCACCCTGGATGGTTTTCAGGCCGTCGGCGATGCTGTCGCGTTCGGCATCGGTCAGCACGCCGACCTTGGCCAGCATCGTGGCGTGGGCGATGGAGCCCATGATGTCGTGGCGATAGAGGCGCTGGTCGAACGTGACGGAGGCGGTGAAGCGTGCGACGAAGGCGTCGACGGGTTCACTGAAGCGGCCGCCCCAGGACTGGTTGGTCTTGTCGGTGCTCATGGATTCGCTCGTGATCTGCTGAAAGTGGGTTGCCGGAAAAGTTGTCACCGATCATAACAGGGTTGCGCCGAGGCCCGTCAGCCGGCCGGCGTGCACAGGGTGGATTTGCGGTCGTGGTGGATTAAATTTCGACCGAATCTGTCGAACGGCTTGTCGGCACGGGCGCGGGCGCAGAGACTGGGCCCATGCCTATTTCACGATCGAACGAAGGGCGTGACGCGCCCGCGACCCAGGAATTCTTCCTTCCGGAACTCTGCCTGCCCGAGGCGCTGCTGGTGCTGGTGGTGCTGGCCGAGCTGCTGGTCATGGTGCTGGTGTTGGCCGAGCCGATGCCCGTCGGTTTCGACTGGGTGCGCCTGGCGCTGACTTCCTTGTATGTGCAGTGGATCGTGCTGTTGTCGGCGGCGTTGTTGTGCAGTGCGCGGGCCTGGTTGGCGCGCTTGCGCCCGGGGCTGGCCGGGGTGCTGTGCTGTGCCCTGGTGGTCGGGTTGAGCCTGGCCTGTACCGGCCTGACCGAGTACTTTTCCCTGGCCGGCCCGCCCTCGGGTGAAGGTACGCTTGGGCACTATCTGCGCCATGGTTTGATCAGCCTCATCATGTCGGCCCTGATGTTGCGCTACTTTTATCTGCAGAGTCAGTGGCGTCGCCAGCAGCAGGCGGAGTTGCAGGCGCGCATCGAAGCCTTGCAGTCGAGGATCCGCCCGCACTTCCTGTTCAACAGCCTGAACAGCATCGCCAGCCTGGTGGTGAGCGATCCGCGACAGGCCGAGCAGGCCGTGCTGGATCTGTCCGACCTGTTCCGCGCCAGCCTGGCCAGGCCAGGCAACCTGGTGACCTGGCGTGACGAGCTGGAATTAGCGCAACGATATTTGTCGATTGAGCAATATCGTCTTGGCAACCGTCTACAGTTGGACTGGAGGGTGGGCACAATTCCAGAGGATTTGCCGATCCCGCAATTAACCTTGCAACCACTGTTGGAAAACGCTCTGATCTACGGCATCGCACCGCGCATCGAAGGCGGCGTGGTCAGGGTCGAAGCCGACTATAAAGAGGGAGAGTTCATATTGTGTATCAGCAATCCCTACGACGATGCCGCACCGCGGCAGGTGTCGGGCGGTACTCAATTGGCACTGGCAAATATCGGTGCCCGACTTACGGCACTTTTCGGGCCTCGCGCTAGTCTTAGCGTGGATCGCCGTGACGGTCGTCACTTCACCTGTCTACGCTATCCTTGTGCGAGACTCACGCAGGAATCCAGTGCAATATGAATGTCCTGATCGTTGATGACGAACCCCTGGCCCGCGAGCGCCTGAGCCGTTTGGTCGGCGAACTCGAGGGTTACAGTGTCCTGGAGCCCAGCGCCACCAATGGCGAAGAGGCATTGTCCCTGATCGAGAGCCTGAGGCCCGATGTGGTCCTGCTCGATATCCGCATGCCCGGCCTCGACGGCCTGCAAGTGGCGGCACGGTTGTGCGAGCGTGAGGCACCACCGGCCGTGGTGTTCTGCACCGCCCATGACGAGTTTGCCCTGGAAGCGTTCCAGGTCAGCGCCGTGGGTTACCTGGTCAAGCCGGTGCGCGCCGAGCACCTGCTCGAAGCGCTGAAGAAGGCCGAGCGTCCCAACCGCGTACAACTGGCGGCCCTGACACGGCCCGCCGCTGAATCCGGTGCCGGCCCGCGCAGTCATATCAGCGCCCGTACCCGCAAGGGCATCGAGCTGATTCCCCTGGACCAGGTGATCTACTTCATTGCCGACCACAAGTACGTGACCCTGCGCCACGAGGGTGGCGAAGTGCTGCTGGATGAGCCGTTGAAGGCCCTGGAAGACGAGTTCGGCGACCGTTTTGTGCGTATTCACCGCAACGCGCTGGTGGCTCGCGAACGCATCGAGCGCCTGCAACGTACGCCGTTGGGGCACTTCCAGCTGTTCCTCAAGGGCCTGGGCGGTGACGCGCTGATCGTCAGCCGACGCCATGTCGCCGGTGTGCGCAAGATGATGCAACAGCTTTAATCCGTGCCTTGCGCGTGGCGCAAGGTACCGTCTACCCGGTATTTCCAGGCCAGGGAGGCCGCTTATTGGCTGATACAAGTCAAAGCGGGCCGGGCCGAGCTGTTATTATCTGCCGTATCTATTCAGTACGGATCGATCCATGTCTTCTCGCGAAATCCGCATCGCTACCCGTAAAAGTGCGCTGGCCCTGTGGCAGGCCGAATACGTCAAGGCCCGCCTGGAGCAGGCTCATCCCGGTTTGTCGGTGGTCCTGGTCCCCATGGTCAGTCGCGGCGACAAGCTGCTGGACTCGCCGCTGTCGAAAATCGGCGGCAAGGGCTTGTTCGTCAAGGAACTGGAAACCGCGCTGCTCGAGCACGAGGCCGATATCGCCGTGCATTCGATGAAAGACGTGCCGATGGATTTCCCCGAAGGCCTCGGCCTGTTCTGCATCTGCGAGCGCGAAGACCCGCGCGATGCCTTCGTTTCCAATACCTTCGCCAGTCTTGAGGATCTGCCGGCCGGCAGCGTGGTCGGCACTTCGAGCCTGCGCCGCCAGGCACAATTGCTGACCCGTCGGCCTGACCTGCAGATCCGCTTCCTGCGTGGCAACGTCAACACCCGCCTGGCCAAGCTGGACGCCGGCGAGTACGACGCGATCATCCTCGCCGCCGCCGGCCTGATACGCCTCGGTTTTGAAGATCGCATCACCTCGGCCATCAGTGTCGAAGACAGCTTGCCGGCCGGTGGCCAGGGCGCGGTGGGTATCGAATGCCGCAGCGCCGACACGGAAATCCATGCCCTGCTGGCACCCCTGCACCATGCCGACACCGCCGTGCGGGTCACCGCCGAGCGCGCCTTGAATAAACATCTGAACGGCGGTTGCCAGGTGCCGATTGCCTGTTACGCCGTGCTCGAAGGCGAGCAGATCTGGCTGCGTGGGCTGGTCGGCGATCCCAAGGGCGGCCTGCTGCTCAGCGCCGATGCCCGGGCTCCGCAAGCTGATGCCCAGGCCCTCGGCGTGCAGGTCGCACAAGCGCTGCTGGCCCAGGGCGCGGACGCGATTCTCCAGGCCGTCTATGGCGAGGCTGGCGAAGAGTGAGTGGTTGGCGCCTGTTGTTGACCCGGCCGGCGTCAGAGTCGGCGGAGCTGGCGAGCGCCCTGGCCGCGGCCGGGATATTCAGCAGCAGCCTGCCGCTGCTGGAGATCGAACCCGTGCCCCTCGACGGTGCCGGGCGGACGATGATCTACGACCTGGCCCACTACAGTGCGGTGATCGTGGTCAGCAAGCCGGCGGCGCGCCTGGCTGTTGAGTTGGTGGACCAGTACTGGCCGCAGCCGCCGTTCCTGCCATGGTTCACGGTGGGTGCCGCGACTGCGGGGATCCTCGCCGATTACGGCCTCGAGGTTGATTATCCCGCCGAGGGCGACGACAGTGAGGCCTTGTTGGCGTTGCCGGCGTTGCAGCAGGCGCTGGCGTGCCCCGAGCCGCGGGTATTGATCCTGCGCGGAGAGGGCGGACGCGAGCTGCTGGCCGAGCGTTTGCGCGGCCAGGGTGCTAGTGTCGACTACCTTGAGTTGTACCGTCGGCTGTTGCCCGAGTATGCCGAGGGCTTCCTGGCCCAGCGCGTCGCGGCGGAACGCCTGAACGCCCTGGTGGTCAGCAGTGGGCAGGGTTTTGAACACCTGCTCCAGTTGGCGGCGACGGCCTGGCCGGAACTGGCGCGCCTGCCGCTGTTTGTTCCAAGCCCGCGGGTGGCCGAAATGGCCCGCGCCGCGGGGGCCCAACATGTGGTGGATTGTCGTGGTGCCAGTGCCACGGCTTTGCTAGCGGCGTTGCGGGAACATCCCGTACCCGCTCTCTAGAATGCAAAGGATGGACACGTGAGCGAAACAGCCTTGCCGAAAGAAGAAGCCCAGCCGGTGGTCGATACCCCGGTTCAACCGCCGATGGCGCCCGTGGCGCGTCGTGGCAATGGCCTGGCGCTCCTCGCCCTGTTGCTCGGCGCCGCCGGCGCGGCGGCGGGTGGCTGGGGTGTCTGGCAGGTGCGCAACCTGCAAGCCAACCATCAGCAGCAGAGCGGACAACTGCAAGACCTGGGCAGCCAGGCGCAGGGCCTCAAGCTGACCGAACAGCAACTGGCCGCGCGCCTGGATCAGTTGCCGGGTGCCGGTGAACTGGAGGAGCGTCGTCGCCTGGTGACGCAGTTGCAGGGCGATCAGCAGCGTCTGAACCAGAAGCTGGAAAGCGTGCTGGGTGCCAGCCGCAAGGACTGGCGCCTGGCCGAGGCCGAGCATTTGCTGCGCCTGGCGAGCCTGCGCTTGTCGGCGTTGCAGGACATCACCAGTGCCCTGGCCCTGGTGCAGGGCGCCGACGATATCCTGCGTGAACAGAACGATCCGGGTTCCTTTGCCGCCCGCGAGCAGGTGGCCAGGAGCCTGGCCGCGCTGCGCAGCACCGAGCAGCCGGACCGTACCGGCCTGTTCCTGCAACTGGGCGCCCTGCGCGACCAGTTGCCCCAGCTCAACGAGCTGGCGCCGGAGTACAAGGATCGCGGCGACTCCCTGCTCGGCCTGACCGCCGACGGCGATGGCGCCAGCCGTTGGGCCCTGTGGTGGGATGAGATCTCGCGTTATATCCGCATCGACTTCAATGCCAACAAGAACATCCGGCCGTTGCTCGCCGGGCAGAGCCTGGCGCAGGTCCGTCTGGCCCTTGGCCTGGCCCTGGAACAGGCCCAGTGGGCCGCCTTGAACGGTCAGGCCGGGGTCTACACCCAGGCCTTGACCGAGGCCCGCGACGTGCTGACCGGTAGCTTCAACCCGGACAATCCACAGAGCAAGGTCATGCTCGAGCGCCTGGCCGAGCTGAGCAAACAGCCGGTGACCGTGGTCACGCCTGATCTGGCCGGAACCCTGGCGGCGGTGCAGGCCTATCTCGAGCGGCGACATGTCGAGATCGAGACCCCGGTCAGCCCGAGCGTGACCCCGGTCGAGGGGACCAGCCCATGAAGCGCTTCCTCCTGATCCTGGTACTGGTCGTCGCCATTGCGGCGGGCCTCGGCTATGCGATCTCGCGGCACGCGGGTTACGTCCTGATCGCCTATGACAGCTTCCGTTACGAATCGAGCCTGTGGGCCTTCCTGGCCGTGCTGCTGCTGGCATGGCTGGTGCTGTGGCTGGTGAAATTCCTGGTGGGGTTGGTGACCACCTCGGGCTCCGTGGCCAATCCCTGGTCCCGGCGCAATCGCAGCCGGCGCACCCAGGTGGCCATCGAGCAAGGCCAGATGGACCTGGCCGAGGGCCGCTGGGCCAGTGCCCAACGCCATTTGCAACGGGCCGCCGAGGCCGAACGCCAGCCGCTGCTGTACTACCTCGGCGCGGCCCGGGCGGCCAACGAACAAGGCAAGTACGAGGAGTGCGACAGCCTGCTGGAGCGCGCCCTCGACCGCCAGCCCCAGGCCGAGTTGGCGATTGCCCTCAGTCACGCGCAGTTGCAAGTGGACCGTGGCGACAGCGAGGGGGCTTTGAATACCCTGCAGGCCATGCACGAGCGTCATCCCCATAGCATCCAGGTCCTGCGTCAGTTGCAGCGCCTGTATCAGCAACGTGGCGACTGGTCGGCGTTGATCCGTCTGTTGCCGGAGTTGCGCAAGGACAAGGTGCTGGCCAAGGCTGAACTGGCCGAGTTGGAACGCCGTGCCTGGGGTGAGAACCTGAGCCTGGCGGCCCAGCGCGAGGACGGCGAAGCGGGCCTGCAGGCGCTGGAGCGGGCCTGGCAGCAATTGAGCTCGGCCCAGCGCCAGGAGCCGCCATTGGTGCTGGCTTATGCCGAGCAACTACGCCAGCTCGGCGCCGACACCCAGGCTGAAGAAGCCCTGCGCGAGGCGCTCAAACGCCAGTACGACAGCCATCTGGCGCGTCTGTACGGCTTGTTGCGCGGACGTGACCCGGCCCGACAGTTGCAGACTGCCGAAGGCTGGTTGAAAGACCATCCCGAGGATGCCAGCCTGTTGCTGACGCTGGGACGCCTGAGCCTGCAAAACAGTCTGTGGGGCAAGGCCCGCGACTACCTGGAAAGCAGTCTGCGGGTGCAGCGCCACCCTGAAGCCTGCGCGGAGCTGGCGCGACTGCTGGCCCAACTCGGTGATACCGAGCGCAGCAACCAGTTGTTCCAGGAGGGCCTGGGTCTGTTGGACAAGCGTCTGCTGGCCTCGCCACTACCGGTGTGAGGTGGCCTGGAAGACGGGATGCGGCTTCAGGCATCCCGTCTTTGCGTGTCAGGATGCTTCCCTTGCCGTGACGAAGTCTGATTCCTACTTCTGAATTAATGGTTTCATAGGATGTCCGTCGGTAATTCCTTACAGGCTTAAGGAATTGTCTGCTCTGGCTCGCCTTGAAAGGGCCAAGGGCTTTCCTCTACCGTAACTGCCTGTCTCTCCTGTTACGGATAAGCCATGTTCTTGGCCCGCTCACGTTCTCTGTTCTCCCTGGCCTTGTTGACAGGTGCCCTGGTCATGGGGGCGTCGCTGTACCTGGAGCGTGTGACCGGGCTGGAGCCTTGCTCGCTGTGCATCGTCCAGCGCTTTTTCCTCGCCGGGTTCTGCCTGGTCAGCCTGGTGGCGGTGTTGCACGGCCCGGGTCGTATCGGCCGCTGGGTCTATGGCGGCCTCGACCTGTTGCTGGCCCTCGCCGGTGCCGCCACGGCGGCGCGGCAGGTCCTGTTGCAGCGGGTGCCGGCCGAGCAGCTGATGATCTGCCAGCCTGACCTGCATTGCCTGATCCAGCAGGTACCCACCCTCCAGGCGTTCAAGTTGATGTTCCGGGCCACGGCCGAATGCGCGGAGATCCAGTGGACCCTCTTCGACCTGAGCATTCCCGAGTGGAGCCTGCTGGCTTTCGTGGGTATGAGCCTGCTGATGATCTATCAGCTGGTGGGGCCGGATTCGGTGTCGGGCGGGGCGTAAAAGTAACCGGCAGTCGTGCCTCGGATTAAACACTTGTATGAACTTTCTCTCCTGCGTACCTTGAAGCAGGTGTCGAGCGGGCATAATCTGGCCCGCATCGCGTTATCGCAATCAGCTTGTTCTGTTTGGCCAAGTCAGGAGCCTCGATGTGTCCGAGGCGTCGGTCGGCATGACCCAGAAGGGAAGAGATCACCATGCTCGAAAGTTGTCGGAATGCTCAGGAACGCTGGGGTGGAGTGCATCTGCTGATCGATCGCTGGCTCAAGGAGCGTCACGAGCTCGTGGGGGCCTACGATGCCCTCGGTGCCGAGCCGGGTGCACTGGCGCAGAACCCCAAGCCCTTGCAGGAGTTCTGCGGTTTGCTGGTTGACTATGTGTCGGCCGGCCACTTCGAGATCTACGAGCAGTTGACCGGCGAGGCCAAGGCCTTTGGCGACAAGCGTGGCCTGGAGCTGGCGGAGACGATCTACCCGCGTATCGATGTGATTACCGAGAAGCTGCTGGCCTTCAACGATCTGTGCGATGAAGGCGAGTGTGTGGCGCATAAATTCCAGGAACTGGGCGGCTTGCTGCACGAGCGCTTCGAGCTGGAGGATTGCCTGATCGAAGTGTTGCATACCGCGCACAAGGAAAAGGCTGAAGCCCAGGCCTGATCCCAATGACTACACATGAAAACGGTGCGCTCAGGCGCACCGTTTTTCGTTCTGGTGCCAGCGTCAGCTGGCCACGCCGAGCAGCTCGATTTCGAACACCAGCGGTGTGTACGGCGCGATCAGATCGCCGGCACCGTCGGCGCCATACGCTTGTGCCGAGGGCAGTACCAGGCGCCATTTCGCACCGACAGGCATCTGGGGCAGGGCGCTGCGCCAGCCATTGATCACACTGTCCAGGCGGAACCATTGTGGCTGTCGGTTCTGATCGAATACCGTGCCGTTGGGCAGGCGTCCGACATAGCGCACCTGGACCTTGCCGTTGGCCGCGACTTTTTCTCCGCTGCCAGGCGTCAGTTCCGTCATCAGGATGCCGTCGGCCAATTCGTGGACGCCGGGCTTGGCCTTTTCTTCAGTGAGGAATTTTCGCTCGGCTTCCAGCGCGATTTCGCTCTGGGGTTTGGCCGCTTCCTGAGCGACCTGGGCATCATGCGCGGCGAGAATCTGCTGGATGCGTTCGTCCTTCAAGGCCAGCGGCTTGCCCTGGTAGGCCTGCTTCAAACCGTCGAGCAGGGCCTTGATCTGCAGGTCCGGAGCATCCTGGCGCAGACGCTCGCCGAGGCTGGCGCCGAGGCTGTAGGCCAGGTCGTGGGCGTCGTCGTTCGCGACCTCTGGCGCGGCGTGCGCAAGCGACCAGAACACACACAGTGACAGCAGAAAATAACGCGGCATAAGCACTCTCCGACCTCAGGTTCGGAGGATTATGCCAGTGCTCTGGATGAGTTGTTGAAGAAGCATTTTTCAAGGCATGCAACGCGGGCCCTTCGATACTGTCAACATGCCCTAGCGGCGGTAGTCCCAGAGGGCTAGTATGAGCCGCATTCACATCAGTCAGGAGGTACACCATGTCGGCCACCAAGAAGCCCGTAAATACTCCGTTGCATCTGCTCCAACAGTTGTCGGGCAGCCTGCTCGAACATCTGGAAACTGCTTGCACCCAGGCTTTGGCTGATGCTGAAAAACTGCTCGCCAAACTGGAAAAGCAACGCGGTAAAGCTCAGGAAAAACTGCACAAGGCGCGGACCAAATTGCAGGACTCGGCCACTGCCGGAAAAGCCAAGGCACAAGCCAAGGCCAAGAGCGCGGTCGGTGAGCTCGAAGAGTTGCTGGACAAGCTGAAAGCCAGCCAGTCGGACACCCGTGGCTACATCCTGCAACTCAAGCGCGATGCCCAGGAAAGCCTGAAACTGGCCCAGGGTGTTGGCCGTGTGAAAGAGGCTGTCACCAAGGCACTGTCGACTCGTGCTGCCAAACCTGCCGCGGCTAAACCCGCTGCCGCCAAACCGGTTGTCGCCAAGCCTGCTGCAAAAGTGGCTGCTGCCAAGCCTGCTGCAAAAGCTGCTGCCGCTAAGCCAGTTGCTGCCAAGCCCGCTGCAAAAGTGGCTGCCGCTAAACCAGCCGCTGCCAAGCCCGCTGCAAAAGCTGTAGCTGCCAAACCGGCCGCCGCCAAGCCAGCTGCAAAAGCTGCTGCCGCTAAACCTGCCGCCGCCAAGCCTGCTGCAAAAGTGGCTGCTGCCAAACCAGCCGCTGCCAAGCCCGCTGCAAAAGCTGTAGCTGCCAAACCGGCTGCCGCCAAGCCAGCTGCAAAAGCTGCTGCCGCTAAACCGGCCGCTGCCAAGCCTGCTGCAAAAGTGGCTGCCGCTAAACCAGCTGCTGCCAAGCCTGCTGCAAAAGCTGTTGCCGCTAAACCTGCCGCTGCCAAGCCTGCTGCAAAAGCTGTTGCCGCTAAACCAGCCGCTGCCAAGCCCGCTGCAAAAGCCGTGGCTGCCAAACCGGCCGCAAAGCCTGCTGTCACCGCCGCCAAGCCAGCCGTAGCAGCCAAGCCGGCGGCACCTGCATCGGTCGCGCCCGCCAGCGTCGCCGCAGCCGCACCGGCTGCTCCAGCACCAGCCGCGCCTGCTGCCGTAACCCCGACCAGCGCTTCCTAAGCCTGGTTCACCGCGACGCGCAGCTGCTGCAGCGCGTCGCTATTCAGGCCTGTGGCCTGGGCGGTCACCGCCTCCAGCCACGTGTCCAGATCTTCCGCGCCGACCTCGGGCCAATCCCGTGCCAACGCTTCCAGTCGCTGCAATAGCTGCTGCTCGGCGGCCAGTTCCAGCGCCTTGACCTGATCCCTCAGCACTTTCAACTCGACGTCCTCCAAGGCCGCCGTGCGCCATTGCGTGCGCAACTGCCGCAGTGGCTGCACCACCTGGTCGTGCCAGGGCTCGGCGAGAGCCTGCAATTGCCCCGCGCGTTCGGCCTCGCAGCGCACTCCGCGTCGGCCCAGCCAGGCCGCGCAGAGCAGCAGGCAGACATTCGCCCCCTGGGCCTGGAGCGCCAGGCAGGTTTGTTCCACGCCGGGCTTGGCGTAAGTGTTCAGGGAAAACGTCCACAGGTCAGCATGCATGGTGAGATCCGCGCCAGTTGCGAGGGAAGCTGGTAGACTCCGCCGCCATTATGATTCGACTTCAGAACCTGACTTTACAGCGTGGCCCGCAACGTCTGCTAGAAGACGCCGAGCTGACCCTGCACGCCGGCCATAAAGCCGGCCTGATCGGTGCCAACGGCGCCGGCAAATCCAGCCTGTTCGCCCTGCTGCGGGGCGAGCTGCACCCGGACTCGGGTGATTGCTTCCTGCCGGCCGATTGGCGTATCGCCCACATGCGCCAGGAGGTCGACACCCTCGAACGCCTGGCGGTCGACTACGTGCTCGATGGTGACGTGCGCCTGCGCCAGGTGCAACACGACCTGGCGGCGGCCGAGGCGGCTCATGACGGCGGCGCCCAGGCCCGTCTGCACTCGGAGCTCGACAGCGCCGACGGTTACACCGCCGATGCCCGCGCGCGCAAGCTGCTGGCCGGCCTGGGCTTTACCAACGACCAGATGGACCATCAGGTCTCGGCATTCTCCGGTGGCTGGCGGATGCGCCTGAACCTGGCGCAGGCGCTGATGTGCCCGTCGGACCTGTTGCTGCTCGACGAACCGACCAACCACCTGGACCTCGACGCGATCATCTGGCTGGAAGACTGGCTCAAGAGTTACCCCGGTACCTTGCTGCTGATCTCCCACGACCGTGACTTCCTCGATGAAGTGGTCGATCACGTGGCCCATGTCGACCAGCGCAAGATCACCCTCTACCGGGGTGGCTACACCGCGTTCGAGCGTGCCCGTGCCGAGCGTCTGGCCCAGCAGCAACAGGCCTACGAGAAGCAGCAGGCGCAGCGTGCGCACATGGAAAGCTACATCGCCCGCTTCAAGGCCCAGGCCACCAAGGCCCGCCAGGCCCAGAGCCGGATCAAGGCCCTGGAGCGGATGGAAGAGCTGTCCGCGGCCCACGTCGATTCGCCGTTCGACTTTGTCTTCCGCGAGTCGCATAAGATTTCCAGTCCGCTGCTCGACCTGTCCGACGCACGCCTGGGTTATGGCGACAAGACCGTCCTGGAGAAGGTCAAGCTGCAACTGACCCCGGGCGCCCGGATCGGCCTGCTCGGCCCCAACGGCGCGGGCAAGTCGACGCTGATCAAGAACCTCGCCGGCGAGCTGTCGCCGCTGGCGGGGCGCATGACCCGTGGTGAAAACACCGTGGTCGGCTACTTTGCCCAGCACCAGCTCGACTCGCTGGACTCCAAGGCCAGCCCGTTGCTGCATCTGCAACGCCTGGCGCCGACCGAGCGCGAGCAGACCCTGCGCGACTTCCTCGGCGGTTTCGACTTCCGTGGCGCGCGCATCGACGAGCCGGTGCTGAACTTCTCCGGTGGCGAAAAGGCCCGCCTGGCGTTGGCCTTGATCGCCTGGGAGCGGCCGAACCTGTTGCTGCTCGACGAACCGACCAACCACCTCGACCTGGAAATGCGCCTGGCGCTGACCATGGCCTTGCAGGAGTTCAGCGGTGCGGTGCTGGTGGTTTCCCACGACCGTCACCTGCTCAAGAGCACCACGGATAATTTCTACCTGGTGGCGGACGGCAAGGTCGAAGAGTTCGACGGCGACCTGGAAGACTACGCCCGCTGGCTGGTGGAGTATCGCCAGCGCAATGCGCCGGTGAGCAATACGCCAGTCAATGCCGACAAGACCGACAAGAAAGCCCAGCGCCAGCAGGCCGCCGCGTTGCGTCAGCAACTGGCGCCGCACAAGCGTGAAGCCGACAAGCTCGAAGCCGAGTTGGGCAAGCTGCACGAGAAGCTGGCGAAGATCGAAGCGAGCCTGGGTGACAGCGCGGTCTACGAGGCGGCGCGCAAGGATGAGCTGCGTGATCTGCTGGCCGAACAGGCCAAGTTGAAAGTGCGCGAGTCCCAGCTGGAAGAAGCCTGGATGGAAGCCCTGGAGCTGCTGGAAAGCATGCAGGCGGAGCTGGAAGCGTTGTCCTGAGCGACAAAAAACGATAGTCAATTTCACGCCCACGGATTAGCTTAGGGGTTTGTAACAACTCTTGAGATCCGAGGTGCGTGATGCTGCTTGAGACATGGCTGGCCTTTTTTGCCGCGTGCTGGGTAATCAGCCTATCCCCGGGTGCCGGTGCCATCGCCTCGATGTCCAGCGGCCTGCAATACGGTTTCCTGCGTGGCTACTGGAATGCCCTAGGCCTGCAACTGGGCCTGGCGGCGCAGATCGCGGTGATTGCTGCGGGCGTCGGGGCGATCCTGGCAGCCTCTTCCTCGGCTTTCTACGCCATCAAATGGTTCGGCGTGGTCTACCTGGTGTACCTGGCGGTCAAGCAGTGGCGCGCGTTGCCCAGCAATATGGCTGAAGAGTCGACGATTCGCCCGGTCGGCAAGCCACTGACCTTGATGTTCCGCGGTTTCCTGGTGAACGTCAGCAACCCCAAGGCCCTGGTGTTCATGCTGGCGGTGCTGCCGCAGTTCATCGATCCCCATGCACCGCTGGTGCATCAGTACCTGATCCTTGGCGTGACCATGATCGCCGTCGACATGATCGTCATGGCCGGTTACACGGGCCTGGCGGCCAAGGTCCTGCGCCTGTTGCGCACGCCCAAGCAGCAGCGCCGGATGAACCGTACCTTTGCTGGCTTGTTCGTGGGGGCGGCGGGTTTTCTGGCGACCTTGCACAAGGCGACCACCTGAAGCTCATCGTTGCCTGAGCGGACGCCTTCGCGAGCAAGCTCTGCTCCCACAGGTTTTGTGTCGGCCTCGGAATCCGGGGACACCCTGCCCTCTGTGGGAGCGGAGCTAGTCGAGATGCCGCACCGCCGCGAAGGGGGCGACTCGGTTGCGGATCAGTGCAGAACCCGTGGCGCCTCATCCGGCGGCAGGTTGTTGCGCAGCGGCGGCGCGGAACCCGGGCCCATGTCCGGTCCACCCAATTGCAGGCTCAACTGCCGCGCCACATCCTCGCCCAGGGCCTTGGACACATCGCGGATCACCCGTGGACGGTTCAGCGACACATGGATATCCCGGCTGTTGACCAGCTTGGTGTCCTGGCCTTCGCCCATGGCGGTGAACGCCGAGGTGATCTCGTAGGTGCGGGTATTGATCAGGCTGAAATCGCCCACCAAGGTCAGCCCCAGCACTGCCGAGTAGCTGTTGGTATTGGCCAGCTCGTTGATGTCCTGGGTGAAGTCGATGTCCGACACCGTACCGAACAGCACGTAGTCGGCACCCTTGAAGTTACCGCCCTTGATCCGCTTGATGACGTCGTAGACATCGCCCTTGGAACTGGCGGTATAAGGCGTGCCCTGGATCAGCTGGAACATCCCGCTGCGCAGGATCTCGCCCTTGATATCGCCGGTGAAGCGGCGCAGCTCGCCCTGCTCGATATAGCTGTTGCGGCTTTCGGACTCGTCATAGCTCGACGAGCCGCTGGCACCGTAATAACTCTCCTGGTGGTTGTCCCGCGCCGAAATAGTGTGGATGTACTGCTCCACCTGCGCCTGGTACGCCAGGTCCGCCACCGCCACCTTGGGTGCGGCCTGGACGCCGAAGGCGCAGACCAGGCCGATCATGCCAATCCATGCACGCATTGTTCAACGCTCCGTGGTTTTGCGGATCTCTTTTTCGTCCATCCATTCGGCCAGGCCGCTTTCGACGTCGATCAGTTGCAGGCTGAATTTGTAGAACACGTCCTTGTAGTCGCTGCTGCGCTTGACGATCGAGCTGATCGAACCTTCCAGGCGGTACTTGGCGGCGATCATGTTGCCGGTCTTGCTGACGGTGCTCTTCTTGTACAGGCCGCTCTGGTTCTGCAGCTTCAACTGGTCGACCTGGCTCTGCATCTCGGTGTTGTCGCTGGCGAAACGGGCGGTGCCGCTCTTCATCAGCTGGGTCTTGATCGAAGTGGTGATCTCGCGGGTATCGATGTACTCGCTGGTCTTGTTCTTCACGTCGTAGACCTGCACCACCGGACGCCCTTGAAGGACACCGGACTGGGCCAGGGAGCGGGTCATGGACTCGGCGATCATCTGCAGGTCGGTGGAGCCGAACTCGTTGGTCACCAGTTCCACGGCCTTGGTATCGCCGTAGCTGATGTTTCCGCCGCCCAGTACGGGCGAGGTGTTGTTGGCGCAGCCGCTGGCCAGCAGGGCGACGACGGCGAGGAGGGACAGGCGTGCAAACATGGACTGATTCTCTTCAAAAGGACGCGAGAGGGCGGCGTCGACTCAGGGGGTTTTGACTTCAAGACGGAAATCGGTGGCCTTGGGCGTCGGGGCGATGGCCGGCAGGAAGGTGCTCTGGGCGCCATACAGGTTCAGGGTCTTCCAGACTTCATCGTCGGCCACCGGAAAACCGTCGTTGCCCAACCAGGCAAAGCGGTAATACATCATTTTGTTCTTGGTGCGGGTGTTGCTCAGCTGCACCTTGACGGTCAGGAAGCCGTTTTCCCGGGCGACGCGGATGGCACCGACCTCGATGTTCTCCATTTCGCCCATGGCGACGATCTTGCTCGCCGCGCTACCGGGGGCCGGTGGTGGCGGCGGCGGGGTGACGCACCCGGCCAGCAGGGCCAGGGCAACGGCAACAGTCAGTTTGAAACGCATGCACGAGACTCCTTTCTTCAAGGTTGTTTGAGGCTGGCCACGGCCGTTGGCCCGGCATCCGCCATCCGCACGGTGGCGACACCGCTGGTGAACACCTGGTTGCCGACGGCGCGCAGGCTGATCACCTGATAGCGTCGGTCGACGGTGAAGGCTACGCGGGAACCGCCGAGGGCGTTGGGCAGGGTCACCTGGTGCTCACCCTTTTTCAGGCGCAGGCGTAGCACCTGGGTGGTGTCCGGCAGGGTCCGCCAGGTGCGGGTGTCGGCGCCTTCTAGGACCGCGGAAGTGATACCCACGGCCAGGCCGGCCAGCGGATTCGTCTTGTTCAGCTTGGCCTGCGCGGCGCCGCGGCTGATGGCCCGCACGCTGGTGCGCAGGATGATCCCCGGCATGTCGTCACGCAGGGCACGACGGGACATGGCGGTGGTGCTGTTGAGCAGGGTCAGGTTCTGCGGCTGGCCGTCGACGCCGATCTGGGCGAAGGTGGCCGTCGAGGTGTCGGCCTGGATGACCGGGAACGACAGCGGGGTGATCACCAGATGCTGGTCGATCGGCAGCGGCAACGGGATGCTGATGGAGGCGCGGGACGGCGCCAGGCCGCTCTGCACCACGATCAGGATATCGCTGTCGTCATCCTTGCCGGCAGGCTTGTCGAGATTGACCAGTGCCTGTTCCAGCAGCGGCGTGTTCGGGCGCAGTTCGATGGCCTGGCGATAACCGGGCGCGGCGAGATCTTTCTCGCCGATGGCTTCGTAGACGAACCCGGCCAGATAATGGCTGAACGCGCTCTGGTAGCTGTTCTTCAGGCCGACCACTTCCGGCGCGTCGAGGCTGGCCACCGGATAGCCCTGAAGGTCCTTGTACTGGGTCTTGATGCCTTGCTGGTCGGCTTCGGTTTCGCTCTTGAGGTATTGCTTGTCGCGCAGATCGGCGATCACCGCTTCGCGCTCATGGGTTTTCTTGATCGCGATACGCGCGCCGTCGAAATCATTCAGAGCCAGCTGGTTCAGCGCCATCTGCGTGGTCAGCATGACCTTTTCGTAGTCATAGCCTTCGTAGCGGCGGACCTTGTCGTTGATCAGGAAACTGCCGAACTGGGCGAGGTACCTGGCGCTGTCCAGTTTGACCGCGTCTTCCCACTGACCCACCATCTGGTCGGCGCTGCCCCAGGCTTTCTGGCTACCGGCCAGGTCACCCTTGGCTTGCAGCAACTCGCCTTTTTCGAAGAAATACAGCAGGTCCTTGTCGGCATCGCCGTTGTTCTTTTCCAGCAGGGCCAACGCCCCGTCAACATTGCCCGAGGCCAGTTGCTGGTTGGTTTGCGCCAGTTCGGTGTCGTAGCTGCGCATCATCGAACAGCCGGACAGCAAGGTCGCGGCGCCGAGGGCGAACGAGAGGAGGGCACGGGATGCCATGGGATCTTCCCTGATGAAAAAAATCAGCCGAGCATGCTGGTCGGGCTGAGATGGACCCATTGAGAGGGAAAGCGGCTACCCTGCCAATTCCTCATTAAACGAGGAGCTTTTAATGCCATATCGCAATAACGAAGGCAGGGCAGTATAACCATGGCTATTGGCTATGTAATGGCTTTTTAGCGTCATCCGGGCAGGAGGAAGACCTGGTTGCCGATGACCCGCAGGCTCACCACCTGGAAGGGATGTTCGATATTCAGGCTGACCGGTACCGCGCCTTTGACACCTGGCAGCAGCAATTTGTGTGCGCCGGGCTTGAGGCGCAGGCGCACGACCTGGGTGTTGTCCGGCAGGGTGCGCCAGGTGCGGGTGTCGGAGTCACCGGTGAAGCCCTGGTAAACCGACGAAGCCTTGTCCGGCTTGCGTTTGTTCTCCTTGGCTTGCAGTTCGGCATTGAAACGCACGCTCGCAAGGGCGAAGTTGATGATCGCGGGCATGTCGTCGTGCAAGGTGCGCAATGACATATGGGTCGTACTATTGAGCAGGGTCAGCGACTGTGGTTTGCCATCCACGCTGATCTGCTTGAGGGGCGCTGTCGACTTGTCGGCTACCAGCACCGGAAAAGGCTGGTTCACGGTGATCGCCTGGCCGTCCTCGGTTTGCACCTGGATGGGCACGCGCAGCGAAACGAGCGCCGGGGCCAGGCCGGTCTGGACGACGATCAGCACGTCGCTGTCAGGAGAGGTGTCGGCGGGTTTGCCCAGGTTGGCCAGGGCTTTTTCCAGCAGCGGTGTATTGGGCCGCAACTCGATGGCCTGGCGGTAACCCGGCGCGGCGAGGTCGCGTTCGCCCAGGGCTTCGTAGACGAAGCCGGCGAGGTAATGGCTGAACGCACTCTGGTAGCCGTTTTTCAGGGCAATGACCTGCGGCGAGTCGAGGGTGGTCACCGGGTAACCCTGCAAGTCCTTGTAGCGCAGCTTGATGCCTTTGGCCTTGGCCTGGTCTTCGACCGCCAGGTATTGCTTGTCGCGCGCTGTGGCGATCAGGGCTTCGCGTTCGTGGCTTTTCTTGATATCGACCCGGGCGCCGTCGAAGTCGTTCCGGGCCAACTGGTTGAGGGCCATTTGCGTGGTCAGCATGACCTTCTCGTAGTCATAGCCCTCGTAGCGATGAAACTTGTCGCCGATGAGTCCGATGCCGAGGATCTGGTCGAGCCCCAGGTTTTTCAGGGTGGCGACGACCTGCGTCCCTTCTTCGTACTGGGACACCCGCTGGTCCGCGATGCGCCAGGCGTCCTGGCTGCGGGACAGATCGCCCTTGGCCCGCAGCAGTTCACCTTTTTCCAGGTAATAGAGCAGGTCCTTGTCGTCCCAGGGGTTGTGTTGCTCCAGCAACTGCAGCGCGCCATCGACGTTGCCCGAGATCAGCTGCTCGTTGGTGGCCTGGAGTTCCTGGTCGTAGTTGTGCAGCAGCCCGCAGCCGCTCAGGAGCAACGCACAGGACAGCAGTGTGAGTAAGAGGCGCGAGGGCATGGCGTGTCGTTCCTTTCCTTGGCTGACGGGCAGTGGGACTTGAGGGCGGGGATTATGCACAAAGCCGTGGTCGAGATGGCATTCTCATGGACATCTCGATACATGACCCAGAGCAAAACATTGAGGAATCGGGCCGATCAGGGTTGAGCCAAACGTATTGAGAGGGAACAATGTGTTACTTCGCATTTAGATTTAGGCTTTCCATGACTTTTCCCTCTCGTTTCCTCGCGTGGCTGATGCTGCCGCTGTTCGCTCTCTGCAGCTTCAACCTGTTGGCCGAAACAGCGGAGGGCGCACCCCAGGCCCTGCATCTGCTGGACTATATCGGCGCCGATTACCCGCCCACGGTGCACGCGGGCCAGGTGGTCGATGATGGCGAATACCGCGAGCAGCTGGAATTTATCAAGGTCCTGCAAGGACTGGTCGCCGCGTTGCCGGCCAAGCCGGAACAGGCTGAGCTGGTTCAGGGTATCGAGGGTTTGCAGGCGGCCGTGACGGCTCGGGAGGAGGGTGAACGCGTTGCCCGCCAGGCCCGGCAACTGGGGGCGAAGCTGGCCGTGGCCTATGAAGTCAGCCAGGCACCGATCATCACCCCGGACCCGACTCGTGGTGCGCCGCTGTATGCCCAGCATTGTTCGGTGTGTCACGGCGAGGCGGGGGCGGGCGACGGTCCGGCCGGTGTCGGCCTGACACCGCCACCCGCCAACCTGCGCGATGCCGCGCGGCTGGATAGGTTGAGCCTCTACGCGATCTACACCACCCTCGGCCTGGGTGTCGAAGGCACCGATATGCCGGCGTTCGCCGACCAGTTGGATGAGCGTCAGCGTTGGGACCTGGCGACTTACATTGCCGGATTCAGTGCCGCTCCTGCCGCCGCCAACGACGGGAAAACCTACAACCTGGCCGACCTGGCCCGTTCGACGCCGGCTGAAGTACAGGCCGCCGAAGGTCCGGCCGCCGCCGTCGCCTTCCGTGCCCAGCGCGCCCAGCCGCCCGAGGTCAAGCGCGGTCCGGGGCAATTGCTCGACTACACCGCGACGACCCTGGACAAGAGCCTCGCGGCCTACCGCGCCGGCGAGCATGAACAAGCCTACGACCTGTCCGTTGCTGCCTATCTGGAGGGCTTCGAGCTGGTGGAAAGCTCCCTGGACAACGTCAATTCCACGGTGCGCAAGGACACCGAGAAGTCGCTGATGGCCTATCGGCAATCATTGCAGGATGGCTTGCCGCTGGAGCAGGTCGAGCAGCGCCTGAGTGTGGCCAAGGGCAAGCTCAAGGAGTCCGCCGATCTGCTGGGCAATGATGGCCTGAGTCAGTCGCTGAGCTTTATCTCCGGGTTGCTGATCCTGCTGCGCGAAGGCCTGGAAGCGATCCTGGTCCTGGCGGCGGTGCTGGCTTTCCTGCGCAATACCGGCCAGCAGTCGGCGGTGCGCAGCGTACATGTCGGCTGGGGTCTGGCGCTGGTCGCCGGGTTGCTGACCTGGGCGGCGGCGGCTTACCTGATCGATGTCAGTGGCGCCCAGCGTGAATTGCTTGAAGGCTTCACGGCTTTGTTTGCCAGCGTCATGGTGCTCTGGCTCGGGGTCTGGATGCATGACCGCCGGCACGCGGCGGCCTGGCAGGACTACATCAAGAGCAGCCTGGTCAGTGGTGGCGGGCGCTTCGGCTTTGCGCTGCTGGCGTTCTTCTCGGTGTACCGGGAACTGTTCGAAGTCATCCTGTTCTATGAAACCCTCTGGTTGCAGGCGGGGCCGGCGGGACATAACGCCGTGCTGGCCGGTGCCGGCACCGCGCTGGTGCTGCTGATCGGCCTGGCCTGGGTGATCCTGCGCGGTTCGGCGAAGCTGCCGCTGGCGTTGTTTTTCGGGATCAATGCCGGGTTGCTGTGCGCCTTGTCGGTGGTATTTGCCGGACACGGGGTCAAGGCGTTGCAGGAAGCCGGGATCTTCGGTACGCGGCCGGTGGCGTTCTTTGAATTCGACTGGTTGGGGGTTCATGCCGATGCCTACTCGCTGGGTGCCCAGGCGTTGGCGTTGCTGGCGATTGGGGTGCTGTACAGCCGCAGTCGGTTGGCGGAAAAGCGTCGGGTCCAGGCGGCCTGATAATGCGGGTTTGCCGGCGAAGACGTTCGTATGAGCGGCGCAAGATTCGAGGGCCTCTTCGCGGGCAAGCCAGCTCCCACAGGGGCCGCGTGAACCTACAGGGAGCGCGTTCGACGTTCCCTGGTTTCTGGCGTTAAATGTCTACAGCTTTGGCATTCATTGTCAGCGGATTTTCCCGCCATAGCCCCTAATCTTTGCAGATCGACTCTGGAAGGTTGGCCCCATGGACTTCGTGCCTTACGCGGTACCGTTTTTCATTGCATTGATCGTCATCGAGCTGCTCGCCGATCGCTGGCGTGGTGTGAGCAACTATCGCATGGCGGATGCCATCAACAGCATGAGCACCGGCGTGCTGTCGACCACCACCGGGCTGTTGACCAAGGGCGTCGGGATCCTCACCTACGCCTTTGCGCTGGAGCACCTGGCGCTGTTCGAGCTGTCCGCGCAAAAGCCCTGGGTCTGGGTGTTCGCCTTTGTCGCCTACGACTTCTGCTACTACTGGCTGCACCGTATGGGGCACGAGCGCAATATCCTCTGGGCCGCCCACTCGGTGCATCACCAGAGCGAGGACTACAACCTCAGCACCGCCCTGCGCCAGACCAGCACCGGCTTCCTCCTGAGCTGGATCTTCTATCTGCCGCTGGCCGTGCTCGGCGTGCCGCTGGTGGTGTTTATCAGCGTGGCCTCGCTGAACCTGTTGTATCAGTTCTGGGTACATACCCGGCACGTGCCCAAGCTGGGTTGGTACGAGTGGTTCTTTGTCACGCCGTCCAACCATCGGGCGCACCATGCGCAAAACGCGCTGTATATGGATCGCAACTACGGCGGGGTGTTTATTCTCTGGGACCGCCTGTTCGGCACCTTCCAGGAAGAGGACGAGCGCGAGCCGGTGATCTTCGGCGTGACCACGCCGCTGGCCAGCTGGAACCCGCTGTGGGCCAACCTGCAGTTCTATGCGCAGCTATGGGCCGATGCCCGGCGTACGGAAAGCTATTGGGACAAGCTGCGGATCTGGTTTATGCGCACTGGCTGGCGTCCGGCCGATGTCGCGGCCAGATACCCGCTGAACAAGCCGGACCTGAGCCAGTTCCGCAAATTCGAGGTGCCCCTGGAGATCCGTCAGCAGATCTACCTGGCCCTGCAATTCGCGGTCTATGTCGGTTTGGGCAGCTACCTGATGAACTTCGGCGAGCATTTGCCGCTGGCGGCGCTGCTGCTGGGCTGTGGCACCCTGGTGCTGGGGTTGTTCGTGCTCGGCGCGGCGCTGGAGAATCGCCCCTGGGCGTTGCGGCTGGAGCTGGTCCGCCTGGCGTCCAACCTGCCGTTGGTCTGGTGGGCACCGTTGGTCGGGCTGTGGCCAGCCAGCCCATTGGGCTGGATCGGCGTGTTCAGCTACAGCCTGTTGAGCCTGATCGGCCTGTACTACTGCAGCAAGCCGCGGGTCATTCGTCTGGCCGGTTCGTAGTTTCGGCCAGGCGGGCCTCGGCCCGGGCCAGGCGCGCGCTGCGGATGCGTCGCCAGCTCCAGAGCAGCAGGCCGGCCACCAGCAGGCCGCCGAGCACCCACAGCTCGTATTTCTTCACGCTGCCGAGCATCCCTTCGAGAATCGCCCCGAAGTGATAGGCCGCCGCCGCCAGGGCCGCGGCCCAGATCGCCGCGCCGATGCCGTTGAGCAACAGGTAGCGGCCCGGCGGATAACCCGACAGGCCGATCGCCACCGGCATCACCGTGCGCAAACCGTAGACAAAGCGGAAGGTCAGCACCCAGATATCCGGATGGCGGCGGATATGCTCCAGCGCTCGATCACCCATCAATTGCCAGCGCGGCTTGCGTGCCAGAAGTTTGCGGCCATGCTTGCGCCCCAGGAAATACCACAGCTGGTCGCCGGCATAGCTGCCGAAGAACGCCACGATAACCACCAGGTTGATGTCCATGTATCCGCGGAACGCGAGGAAGCCGGCCAGTACCAGAATGGTCTCGCCTTCGAAAAACGTGCCGAGAAACAAGGCGAAGTAGCCGAAATCCTGCAGAAATTGTTGGAGCATTGTCTGGATGCTGGCGAAATGAACGCGCAGCCTAACCCTTCGAGGACAGAGAGGAAAGTGTCGAAATGTGTCTCGACGTTAACATTTCCTACAAGGGTAGCGGCTGTGGCGACGGGTCGCAGGAGTAAGCACAACTGTAATTCCTTCGTCATAATGGCCGCTTATAACTGCCATGCTCGCCCGCTTGTGCGGGCTCAGGAGTCTGCCGTGAGCTTTACCCCCGCCAATCGCTTGTTTCCCGCCACCCGCCTGCGTCGCAATCGCCGTGATGATTTTTCTCGCCGTCTGGTGCGTGAGAATGTTCTGACAGTCGATGATTTGATCCTGCCGGTGTTTGTGCTGGACGGTGAGAATCGCCGCGAAGCCGTGGCGTCGATGCCAGGGGTCGAGCGCCTGACCATCGACCTGCTGCTCGAAGAAGCGGCGAACTGGGTCGAACTGGGGATTCCGGCACTGGCACTGTTCCCGGTGACACCGCCCGAACTCAAGTCCCTGGACGCCAGCGAGGCCTGGAACCCGGAAGGCATTGCCCAGCGCGCCACCCGTGCCCTGCGTGCCCGCTTCCCGGAACTGGGGGTGATCACCGACGTCGCCCTGGACCCGTTCACCACCCACGGGCAGGACGGTATCCTCGACGAGCACGGTTACGTCCAGAACGACATTACCGTCGATGCACTGGTCAAGCAGGCCTTGTCCCACGCCGAGGCGGGCGCCCAGGTGGTGGCGCCTTCCGATATGATGGACGGACGCATCCAGGCGATCCGCGAAGCCCTGGAACTGGCCGATCACGTCAACGTGCGGATCATGGCCTATTCGGCCAAGTACGCCAGCGCCTACTATGGACCTTTCCGCGATGCCGTCGGCTCGGCCCTGAACCTGGGCAAGGCGAACAAGGCGTCGTACCAGATGGACCCGGCCAACAGCCACGAAGCCCTGCATGAAGTGGCCGCCGACCTCGCCGAAGGCGCCGACATGGTCATGGTCAAGCCGGGTATGCCGTATCTGGATATCCTTTTTCGGGTCAAGGATGAATTCAAGGTGCCGACTTTTGTCTATCAGGTTAGCGGTGAGTACGCCATGCACATGGCGGCCATCCAGAATGGCTGGTTGGGCGAAGGCGTTATTCTTGAATCCCTGACCGCTTTTAAACGGGCGGGTGCCGATGGCATCCTGACCTACTTTGCCGCCCGCGCCGCCCAACTGCTACGAGAGCAGAAATAGCCCTCACAGGAACACTCGATGAATACCGAAGGACTCAGCGAAGTTGAAGTAAAAGACGCTCAAGCGGTGGTCGAGCCGATCGTCGAAACCCCGCCGGAGCTGGAACCCGCGCCGGTGGTGGTCGAAGCCCCCCATGTGGCGGTGCCGTCGGCGGTGGTGATTCCGAGCCTGGATGACAGCAGCCTGTATATCCACCGTGAGCTGTCGCAGCTGCAGTTCAACATCCGCGTGCTGGAGCAGGCGCTGGACGAGTCCTATCCGCTGCTGGAACGCCTCAAGTTCCTGCTGATCTTCTCCAGCAACCTGGATGAGTTCTTCGAAATCCGTGTCGCCGGGCTGAAGAAGCAGATCACCTTCGCCCGCGAACAGGCCGGCGCCGACGGCCTGCAGCCGCACCAGGCCCTGGCGCGGATCAGCGAGCTGGTGCACGGGCATGTCGATCGCCAGTACGCGATCCTCAACGACATCCTGTTGCCGGAGCTGGAAAAACATCAGGTCCGCTTTATCCGCCGCCGCTACTGGACCACCAAGCTCAAGACTTGGGTCCGTCGTTATTTCCGTGACGAGATCGCACCGATCATCACCCCGATCGGCCTCGATCCGACGCACCCGTTCCCGTTGCTGGTGAACAAGAGCCTGAACTTTATCGTCGAGCTCGAAGGTATCGACGCCTTCGGTCGCGATTCGGGCCTGGCGATCATCCCGGCGCCGCGCCTGCTGCCGAGGATCATCAAGGTACCCGAAGACGTGGGTGGGCCTGGCGATAACTATGTATTCCTGTCGTCGATGATCCACGCACACGCCGACGACCTGTTCCAGGGCATGAAGGTCAAGGGCTGCTACCAGTTCCGCCTGACCCGCAACGCCGACCTGGCGCTGGATTCCGAAGACGTCGAAGACCTGGCCCGCGCCCTGCGCGGCGAGCTGTTCTCGCGCCGCTACGGTGACGCCGTGCGCCTGGAAGTGGCCGATACCTGCCCGAAACACCTGTCGGACTACCTGCTCAAGCAGTTCAACCTGAACGAGAGCGAGCTGTACCAGGTCAACGGTCCGGTGAACCTGACACGGCTGTTCAGCATCACTGGCCTGGACAGTCATCCGGAGCTGCAATACACACCGTTCACTCCGCAGATCCCGAAACTGCTGCAGAACAGCGAGAATATTTTCAGCGTGATCAGCAAGCAGGACATCCTGCTGCTGCACCCGTTCGAATCCTTCACCCCGGTGGTCGACCTGCTGCGCCAGGCGGCCAAGGACCCGCACGTCCTGGCCGTGCGCCAGACCCTGTACCGCAGCGGCGCCAACTCGGAAATCGTCGACGCCCTGGTGGACGCGGCGCGCAACGGCAAGGAAGTCACCGCGGTGATCGAGCTGCGGGCGCGCTTCGACGAAGAGTCCAACCTGCAACTGGCCAGCCGCCTGCAAGCGGCCGGTGCGGTGGTGATCTACGGCGTAGTCGGTTTCAAGACCCACGCCAAGATGATGCTGATCCTGCGTCGCGAGGCCGGCGAGATCGTCCGCTACGCGCACCTGGGCACCGGTAACTACCACGCTGGCAACGCCCGCCTGTATACCGACTACAGCTTGCTGACCTCCGACGACGCCCTGTGCGAAGACGTCGGCAAACTGTTCAGCCAGTTGATCGGCATGGGCAAGACGTTGCGCATGAAGAAGTTGTTGCACGCGCCGTTCACCCTGAAGAAGGGCATGCTCGACATGATTGCCCGGGAAACCCAGTTCGCCGTCGAGGGCAAGCCGGCGCACATCATCGCCAAGTTCAACTCGCTGACCGATCCGAAGATCATCCGCGCGTTGTACAAGGCCAGCCAGTGCGGCGTGCGTATCGATCTGGTGGTGCGCGGCATGTGCTGCCTGCGTCCGGGCATCGCCGGGGTCTCGCACAACATCCAGGTGCGCTCGATCATCGGTCGCTTCCTGGAACACACCCGGGTCTTCTACTTCCTCAACGGCGGCGAGGAGCAGATGTTCCTCTCCAGCGCCGACTGGATGGAGCGCAACCTCGACAAGCGTGTCGAGACCTGCTTCCCGGTCGAGGGCAAGAAGTTGATCCTGCGGGTCAAGAAAGAGCTGGAAAGTTATCTCACCGATAACACCCACAGCTGGAGCCTGCAGTCGGACGGTCGGTATATCCGCAACACGCCGACCGGCAACCAGAACGCCCGTAGCGCCCAGGCGACCTTGCTCGATCGCCTGAGCAACCCGCTCCTCAGCGTACGTTGAGGGTAATGCTGACTCGGGTCAGCCACTCCGCTTCCAGCGCGAAGTCGGCCTGAGTCAGCTGGTTCTGCTCCAGCCAGTCCTTGGGAAACACCACATCCAGGCTATCGCCGTCGGCACGCAAGGTGACCTGCGGCATTTCCTGGGTGCCACGGATGTGATGGAACAGGATCGCGAAGCGCAGCAGCACGCACAGGCGAATCAGCTTGATGCCTTCATCGCCGAACTCGGCAAACTTGTCCTTGGGAATATTGCGTCGGTGCCCGCGCACCAGCAGGGCGAGCATTTGCTGGTCTTCCCGGGAGAAGCCGGCCAGGTCCGAGTGCTCGATCAGGTAGGCGCCGTGCTTGTGGTACTGGTAGTGGGCGATGTCCAGGCCCACTTCATGGACCTTGGCGGCCCAGCCCAGCAGTTCGCGCCAGACCCCGTCAGCCAGCTCCCAGGCATCCGCCACCTGGTCGAAGGCGTGCAGCGCCTTGCGCTCGACCCGTGCCGCCTGTTCCAGGTCGACGTGGTAACGCTCCATCAGCGAGCTGAGGGTGCGTTCGCGCACGTCTTCGTGGTGATGGCGACCCAGCAGGTCGTAGAGCACGCCTTCGCGCAGGGCGCCGTCGCAGTGGTCCATGCGTTGCAGGTCGAGGGCGTCGAAGATCGCTTCGAGAATCGCCAGGCCGGCCGGGAAGATCGCCCGGCGGTCGGGCTTGATCCCTTCGAAATCGATTTTCTCGGCATCGCCGAGCTTGAACAGCTTGCGCTTGAGCCAGGCCAGCCCTTCGGCATTCACTTCGCCGCTGCCCTGGCCGCCGGCCTTGAGGGCCAGGCCGATGGCGCGGATGGTCCCGGAGGAGCCGATGGCCTCATCCCAGGTCAGGCGGTGCAGGGCGTGCTCGATGCTCATGATTTCCAGGCGCGCCGCCGTGTAGGCCTGGGCGTAGCGGGCCGGGGTGATCTTGCCGTCGCGGAAATAGCGCTGGGTGTAGCTGACGCAACCCATTTGCAGGCTTTCGCGCAGCAGCGGCTCGAAGCGCTGGCCGATGATGAATTCGGTACTGCCGCCGCCGATATCGGCCACCAGGCGCTTGCCCGGGGTGTCGGCGAGGGTGTGGGACACACCGAGGTAAATCAGGCGGGCCTCTTCACGGCCGGAAATGACTTCCACCGGGTGACCGAGGATTTCCTCGGCGCGGCGGATGAATTCGCCGCGGTTGCGGGCTTCGCGCAGGGCGTTGGTACCGACGATGCGCACGGCGCCCAGGGGCATGCCGTTGATCAACTGGGCAAAGCGCTTCAGGCAGTCGAGCCCGCGCTGCATGGATTCTTCGGTGAGCTGACGGTCCTCGTCGATACCGGCCGCCAGCTGAACCTTCTCGCCGAGGCGCTCCAGGATCCGGATCTCTCCGTTCTGGGCCTTGGCCACGACCATATGGAAGCTGTTGGAGCCCAGGTCGATGGCAGCGATCAGGGACAGATTCTTGGCTTGGGAATGCGGCATGGTTGAAGGATCTCGGTCGATAACCTCGCCATCGTGCCACGATCAGGCCCGGACGCCAACGTAGGACGCCTGTGAGCATCAGGCCTGGGGCTTGCAGCGAGGGGGTTGGAAAATCATTACTTCAATTTTCCTACATAAATATTTCATATTGATGACTTGGGTCATGACTTGTGACGACAGCGATATTTATTAAAGTTGGCGGTGTTTGTCTATCCGTCGTACCAAGAGCGTGGCCGCTTCCGGTTTTCTTGTCAGGTGCCAGCGTGGAAACTAGCGGCCGGCGATTATGCCGGGGTGTTAATTATTTATCGGACTGCAGTCGGGAGGCCTAAGCGCTGACTCTTTTTCGGGTGTGAACCTGGATTGAATTCTGCAGTTCTGAATAACAAGCATCTGCTTACACTTGATAATAGGGAGTAGGAAAATGAAGTTGGTATCTGGATGGACGCTCGGTGCTCTGTTGGCTGTACTGGGGGTCAATGCCAACGCGGCGGACTTGTTGGTGAAGGGGACCATCGTCCCGGCCAGTTGCACACTGAGCCTGCACAATGGTGGTGTGGTCGATTTCGGGAAAATCCGTGCCGCTGAACTGAGCGCCAATGCCTATACGCGCCTGCAGCCCAGGGGCGTGCCTTTTACGGTCAATTGCGACGGCGGCACCCGGGTGGGGGTGAAGACGCTCGACAACCGCTCCAGCAGCAAGGTCCCGGGCATCCTGCAGGCGGCCCTCGGCCCGGGCTATAACGATGCCTACAACTACGGCCTGGGGACCACGGCGGTCGGTCAACGGGTCGGCGGCTATGCCCTGAGCGTGAAGGATTCCGTGGCGGATTTCCCGCTGGTCAACACCATTGTCTCGACCAATAACGGTTTGAACTGGAGCCGTGGCAACGGTGCCTTGGGCCAGTATCAGAACATCATGTCCTGGAGCGGCTTCTTCGCTACTCATCCGGCGTCGGTACAGCGGGTCAGCGGTACCCTGGAAGTTCAGCCGGTGATCAATAAGACCTCCGAATTGGATGTCACCCAGGAGCTGTATCTGGATGGCTTGGCCACGTTGGAACTGCGTTATCTCTAACTTTCGTTGATGTCAGTAATCAGGCTGCCGGCACAGGACTCTGTGCCGGCACTCTCTTTCTATGTCTGTTGAATAATAAAAATAGATTCGCAAGGAGCGTATTGCTTGAAAGTTGTGCCTCTTATGCCGATGTTCAGTTCATTGTCTATCGGTGTGCTGTTCTTTTTCCTGGGCGTGTTCTGGAGCGCCGCCCGTGCCGATGGCATGCAGCCGGAAACCACGGTGGTGATCCTCTATGAAGAGGAGGGGGAAGCCAGTATCCAGATCAAGAACACCGACAGCGGTCCGGCCTTGCTGCATTCGGCTGTCGAATCGATTCCCGAGGATCTTGAGTCGCTGGTGGTGATCACGCCCCCCGTGACCCGGGTCGACGCCGGCGAGACCCAATTGGTGCGGTTTCTCAGCGCCAACGGCGAGCCACTCAAGACCCAGCGCCTGAAACGCGTCACCTTCGAAGGTATTCCCCAGCGCAAAACCGGGCCCGGCGCTACCGTCGGCGTCACTCTGCGCCAGAACCTGCCACTGATCCTGCATCCCAAGGGACTGGCCCGGCATCCGGCGCCCTGGAAGGAACTGACCTGGCACCTGGAGAAGTCCCGGCTGGTGGTGCGCAATGACAGTCCCTATGTGGTGCGCCTGTCGCCGGAACTGGAACTCAACCCGCACAAGGTCAGCGTGATGCTGAGTCGCGATTATGTCCTTCCGGGGGAGACGCTGGCGGTGGAAATAGACACGACTCAGCCCACGGCCACCTCGGTCACGCTGCAGCCGGCGACTGTCTATGGTTTTGCCGTGGCCCGTCACGAAGCGCCCATTCTGCTCGAGGCGCTGTGACGTGGGATCCCTAGGCAAGCCGGCCCCTGTCTCGAGGCTGGCGAAGGTACTGGCGCCGCGCCGGGGCCTGGTGAGCGGGCTGGGCGTCGCGGTCTTGCTGGGACTGGGCGAGCCGGTCGCCGCCGAGAAAAAGGACGATGCGGCTGACGCGGAGTTTGACCTGTCGGTGCTTTCCGAGCGCGGTCTCGATCCACAGGTGGCCGACTATTTCCGCTCGGCGCCGCGCTTTCGTGAAGGAGCGCAGCGGGTGACGCTGGAACTCAACGGCAAGCGCCTGGGGCTGGCGGAGCTGCGTTTCGACCGGGACGGCGAGTTGTGTTTCACCTCCGGGTTGCTGGACAAGGCCGGCTTGAAGAGGCCCGACGTTGGCGCGGATGCCGATGAGGACGCCTGTCATGCCTTTGTGCGTGAGTACCCGCAGACCCAGGTCATCCTGCGACCCAACAGCGAGGAGGTTGTCCTGCTGGTGCCGACCCAGGCCCTGCGCGGACCGGAGCTCGACAGCGGGGTCTACGCCCGTGGCGGCACGGCCGGACTGCTCAACTACGAGGTGCTGGGTTTCGATACGCGCTCGCGCCAGGGCGGCGGGCGTTTCTTCTCGGCGACCACCGAGGCCGGGTTCAATGCCGGCGACTGGATTGTCCGTAGCCGTCAGTTGCACGTCTCCAATGACGGGCAAGAGCAGACCGAGCATCTGTATGCCTATGCGCAGCGGGACTTCCGACCGTGGCAGACGACCTTCCAGGCTGGCCAGATCAACAGTGCCGGGCCGGTGTTTGCTGGGGTCCGGCTTTCCGGTGTGCAATTCATGCCCGATGGCGCGCAACGAGGCCAGGCCGGGCGCGGTGTCCTGGTCGAGGGGGTGGCCTTCGACGCGTCGCGGGTCGAGGTTCGCCAGTCCGGGGCTTTGATCCATACCAGCCTGGTGCCGCAAGGCCCGTTCAGCCTGGGCGGCTTGCCGTTGCTCAATGGCACCAGTGACCTGGAGGTCAGGGTGATCGGCCAATCCGGCAGCGAGCGCCGCTTTGTCGTGCCGGCCGCATCCTTTCCGGGCGCCACGGCGGTCCAGCCCGGCTACTACATGGCCCTGGGGCGACTGCGCGGCGCCACCGGTCGCGGCGAAGAGCCGCCCTTGCTCGCCACCGGCAGCGGCACCTGGGGACTGGGCGAGGCCACGTCATTCAGCGCCGGGCTGCTGGGCAGCGATGACTACCGTGCCAGCGGCTGGGCGCTCGACAGCCGCCTCTGGCAGCAGGTCGGTGTCGGCCTGCGCAACAGCCTGTCCCATGACACCCGGCGTTCGCTGGCGGGGAGCCAGAACAGCCTGTCGTTGAACAGTCCGTTGGGGGCGGGTGTCGACCTGGACCTCAGTGCCACCCTGCGCAGTGCCGGCTATCGCGATCTGCTGCAAATCGGCGAGGTGGGGCTGGCGGACGATCCCGGCTCACGCTTCAAGCACCAGTACACCGCCGCGCTGGGCTGGTCGGCCCCGCAACTAGGTGGTTTCAGCCTCGGTTACTCGCGCAGTGTGATGTTCGACGGGAGCTTGTCCCGGCGTCTGCACGGCACCTGGAGCAAGAGCTACCGCTACGCCAGCCTGAGCCTCAGCGTGGATTCCGACGTCGGTTCGGGCGGCGACCGCCATGCCGTCGACTCGGGCCTGGGGCTGCGGTTGGGGGTCAGTGTCCCGCTGGGCGGCGACCGGCGCATCAGCAGCTACCTCAATCGCCGTGGCGAGCGCCTCGATATCGGCGGCGACTACCGCGAGCGGGTCAACGATACCCTCAGCTATGACCTGGGGCTGGAACAGGACCTCAAGGGCGACCGGCAGATCACCCGGGGCAACCTGAACCTGATGCCGCGTTACACCCAGGTCGGCCTGGGGGTGACACGCAGCGACTCCAGCAGTAGCTACAGCGGACATTTGTCCGGAGGCCTTGCGCTGCACGAGGGCGGCCTGACGTTCTCGCCCTACGCGATCCAGGAGACCTTTGGCGTGGTCTCGGTGGGCGATCTTTCCGGCGCCCGGATCACCACGCCCCAGGGGCCGGTCTGGACCGACTTCAGCGGCCAGGCGGTGGTCGCCGGTCTGCCGGCCTACCGCAGCAGCCAGTTGGAAGTCGACACCCGCTCGTTGCCACGGCGGATCGACCTGCGCAACGGAACAAAAAGCCTTGAAGCCGGGCGCGGCTCATTCAATCGGGTGGATTTCGCGGTGGTGAAGGTTCGACGGCTGCTGCTCAAGGTCACTGATGAAAACGCCGAGCCGTTGCCCCAGGGCGCCTCGGTGTTCAGTGAAGACAAGGCCTTCCTGACCACGGTGGTCGGCGGCGGCATGATTTTTCTGAGCGATGTCGAGGCCGGCCAGCGGCTCACGATCAGGCGGGCGGATCACACGGCCTGCACGCTGCCGGTCGAAATACCCGAATCCGCGGACAGCGATCGGCTTTATGAAACGGCCACGGCGGTTTGCCGGGCAAGTCAACCCTATGGAAGACCTCTATGAACTCTCGTGTCCGCGTGGTTTTACGACGTTGTTGCGTCGCGCTTGTCCTGTTTTCAGCCCCCGTCGGGGCCAATGACTGCACGCTGTCGCTGAGCCAGTCGCAGATAGAACTGGGTGCACTGCGCCCGGGAGCTTTGGTAGTGGCGCCCGGCCAGCCTGACCTGTTCCTCGGGACCCGGCGGCTGAGCCTGAATATTGCCTGTCCCTGGCCGACCTCGATGGTGTTGCGGTTCGATGGGCCGGCCGCGGGGCCGCAGGCCTTCCGTTTTGATCGCCAGGGGCGTTTCACGGTCGGCCTGAGCAATGCCCGGCTCGACGGCAAGCCGGTGAGCCTGGCCTCGGCGCAGCGTCCGGCCGAGGCCTCTGCCAGCCACCTGATGGCGCCGGGCCAGAGCCTGGTGGTGCTGGCCCGGGACCTGCCGGCCAAGGGGCGGTTTTTCTCGGCGCAGGTCGAGATCGACACGCACCTGCCGGTCAGCGCGACCCGGGTACGCGACGAGACGTCGGTCGAAGGTCGCGGACGTTTCGAACTGCTGCCGGGCGAATAACCATTCAGGCCGGCTGTTCCACGCTGCCGATAAAATTCGCCAGCTCCGGCGTCTGCGGATGGGCGAAGAGGATCTTGGGATCGCCCATTTCATGCACCTTGCCCTGGTGCATGAACACCAGCTTGTCGCCGACTTCCCGGGCGAAGCGCATTTCGTGGGTGACCATGATCAGGGTCATGCCCTCCTTCGCCAACTGGCGGACCACGCTGAGCACTTCATTGACCAGTTCCGGGTCCAGGGCCGAGGTGATCTCGTCGCACAGCAAGACCTTGGGCGACATCGCCAGGGCCCGGGCAATCGCCACGCGTTGTTGCTGGCCGCCGGAGAGACGATCCGGGAAGGCGTCGAACTTTTCCCCCAGGCCGACCCGTTCGAGCATCTGCCGCGCCAGCTCGGCGGCCTTGGCCTTGGGCATTTTCTGCACCACCTGGGGGGCGAGCATGACGTTTTCGCCGACGCTCAGGTGCGGGAACAGGTTGAACTGCTGGAACACCATGCCGACCGTTTGCCGCAGGCTGCGCAAATCGGCGCGGGCGGCGTCCAGGTAGTGACCGTCGACCTCGATCACCCCGTCGTTGATCGACTCCAGGCCGTTGAGGGTGCGCAGCAGGGTGCTTTTGCCCGAGCCGCTGCGACCGATGATCGCCACCACCTGGCCTTCCTCGACGCTGAGATCGATGCCTTTGAGCACGTGGTGATCGCCGTAATACTTATGCAGGGCAGAAACTCTAAGAAGCGGCATGCAGTCTCCTTTCCAGGTAGCGCGCACTGAGGGACAGGGGGTAGCACAGGGCGAAATATCCGAGGGCTACCAGGCCATAGATCGTGAAGGGTTCGAAGGTGGCGTTGGCGAGCATGCCGCCGGTCTTGGTCAGTTCGGTGAAACCGATGATCGAGGTCACGGCGGTGCCCTTGATCACCTGCACCGAAAACCCCACGGTCGGCGCCACGGCAATGCGCAAGGCCTGCGGCAGGATCACATGGCGCAGTTGTTCATACGGGGTGAGCGCCAGGCTCGCCGAGGCCTCCCACTGGCCGCCCGGAATCGACTCGACGCAGCCGCGCCAGATCTCCGCCAGGTAGGCGCTGGTGAACAGCGTCAGGGCGATGGCCGCCGCCAGCCAGGGCGAGATGTCCACTCCGAGCAAGGCCACGCCGAAAAACACCATGAACAGTTGCATCAGCAGCGGGGTGCCCTGGAACAGCTCGATATAGGCCCGGGCGAAACCCCGGGCAAAGCCGTTGTCGCTGATGCGCAGGACCATCACCAGCAGCCCGATCAGTCCGCCGCCGACAAAGGCCGTCAGTGACAGGGCGACGGTCCATTGCAGGCCCGCCAGCAGATTGTTGAGGATGTCCCAGAAGGTGAAATCCATCAGCGGTTCCTCGCGATATAGCGGCGTCCCAGCCAGTTCAGCAACTGGCGGATCAGCAACGCCATGACCAGGTAGATCAGGGTGGTCAGGGTGTAGGTTTCAAAGGCGCGGAAGTTGCGTGACTGGATGAAGTTGGCGGCGAAGCTCAGCTCCTCGGTGGCGATCTGCGAGCAGACCGCCGAGCCGAGCATGACAATGATGATCTGGCTGCTCAGGGCCGGCCAGACCTTGCCCAGCGCCGGTAGCAGGACCACATGGCGAAAGGCTTCGAAGCGGGTCATGGCCAGCGCCGCGGCGGCTTCCAGTTGTCCGCGCGGGATCGCCTGGATACCGGCACGGATAATCTCCGTGGAATAGGCGCCGAGGTTGATCACCATCGCCAGTACCGCCGCCTGCCACTCGGAAATCTGCAGGCCGAGGGATGGCAGGCCGAAGAAAATGAAAAACAGCTGCACCAGGAACGGCGTGTTGCGGATCAACTCGACGTAGACGCCGAAGATCGCCGCGAAGGGGCGGATCTGCCAGGCCCTGACCACCGCCCCGACAATGCCCAGGCTGACCCCGAGCAAGGTGCCGATGGCGGTCAGCTCCAGGGTGAACAGGGCGCCGCGCAACAGCAGGTCGGCGTTGTGCAGCACCGGCAGGAAGTCGAACTGATAAGCCATGGGGCGGACCTCAGGCGAGCGCGATCAGAGATCGGCCGGAAGCGGTTGCTTGAGCCACAACTGGGCGTTCTTCTCCAGGCTGCCGTCGGCCTTGGCCGTGGCGAGGATCTGGTTCACTTTTTCCAGCAGCGCCGGTTCGTTCTTGTTCACGCCGACGTAGACCGGCGAGTCCTTGAGCTTGACCTTCAGCGCCGGAATGCGTTTCGGGTTGCGTTCGGCGATGGCGACCATCACCACGTTGCCGCTGGCGATCAGGTCGACCTGCTTGGCCAGGTACGCGGCGATAGTGGTGTTGTTGTCCTCGAAGCGCTTGATGGTCACGCCTTCGGGGGCCACGGCGGTCAGCTCGATGTCCTCGATGGCGCCTCGTGTGACGCTGATGGTCTTGCCCTTGAGATCGGCCAGGCCGTTGATCGGCGCGTCCGGCGGACCGAACACCGCGAGATAGAAGGGCGCATAGGCCCGGGAAAAGTCGATGACCTTCTCCCGCTCCGGGTTCTTGCCGAGGCTGGAAATCACCAGGTCGACCTTGCCGGTGGTGAGGAACGGAATGCGGTTGGTGCTGTTGACCGGGGTCAGTTCCAGCTTGACCTTGAGTTGTTCGGCCAGCAGCTTCGCGGTGTCGATGTCCAGGCCGCGGGGTTTCATGTCCGGGCCCACCGAGCCGAACGGCGGGAAGTCCTGGGGCACGGCGACCTTGAGGGTGCCACGGGCGATAATGTCGTCCAGGCCATTGGCGTGGGCGGGGGCCTGGCTCAGCATCAGGCTGGCCAGCAAGGCAGTGAGCAGGGCGCTGCGGCGTTTGGTCATGGCAACTCTCCGAATCCAGAAGGCGATCTCTGTCCGGGGCAGTGCACAGCCCATGCCACACTTACCTCAAGCCGTGCCCCCGCTGCTGTGGCAGGGTTTTCATGGTCTTACTGGTCTGAACAGTTGCGGGGCTTTCGCACCCTTATCGAGCATGGGTTCGCGGCGTTGAACCAGCGCTGGGCGTGACTTGCCGGATCTTGCCAATAGCTTTACAACTAGCGCTTTCCCGGACTGACAGCTGAAAAAAACGATGAATTCGATCTCCCGCGCCGTCCCGGAAGTGGCGCTGCAAGCTATTCGCAAACTGATTGCCGACGAGGGTTTCGGCCCGGGGGACGTGCTGCCTTCGCAGCGCGACCTGGCACTGCGCCTGGGGGTGAGCCGGGCGTCGCTGCGCGAGGCATTGTCGTCCCTGAGTGCCCTGGGAGTGATCAGCGTGCAACCGGGCAAGGGCGTCTTCGTCCAGGCGCCGGTGGAGTTGGCGCCTGCGGCCGGTGGCCTGGCCTGGCCGTTCGCGGCCCAGGCCTCGGCGGAGGATATCTTCCAGTTGCGCTATGCCCTGGAGGGTTTTGCCGCCGGCCTGGCGGCGGTGACCTTGACCGCCGATGAGCTGGATGCCTTGCAGGACAACGTCGAGGCCTTGCGGCTGGAGCTCAAGGCCGGGGATTTCGAGGCGGCCGCGCGGCTGGATTTCGATTTTCACCGACGCATCCTGCTGGCCAGCGGTAACCAGGCCATGGCCAGTATCCTCAGCGCCAGCGCCGAGCTGTTCCTGGAAAGCCAGAAGTTGCCGTTCATCCGTGCGGAGCGGGCCATGGAAACCTGGCAGGAGCACCGCAAGATCCTCCGCGCCCTGGCGCGTCGCGCCTCGGGGCCGGCACAAAAGGCGATGCAGGAACATGTGCGCAATGCCGCCCTGCGCACCGGTATTGCCTTCGTCACGCCCGGCTGACCGTTGGTATTTGTGTGCGGGGGCCGTATTGGCTATACCCAAACTGATCATTTGTCATAGTTAGACTCAATCAACTGCGGCTTCCTGTACGTAGGAAGGACGGCTATGATGGGCAACGTTTTTTTTGGCTTACAAATCCGGAGACTTCCATGAGCAGCGATCTGATCAAACACGTTAGCGACGCTAGCTTCGACGCTGATGTACTCAAGGCCGAGGGCGCTGTACTGGTCGACTACTGGGCTGAATGGTGCGGTCCCTGCAAGATGATCGCCCCTGTGCTGGACGAAGTTGCCGAGACCTACAAAGGCAAGCTGACTATCGCCAAGCTGAACATCGATGAACACCAGGAAACCCCGGCCAAGCACGGCGTGCGTGGTATCCCGACCCTGATGCTGTTCAAGAACGGCGAGATTGCCGCGACCAAGGTCGGCGCACTGTCCAAGTCGCAACTGACCGCGTTCCTCGACGCTCACCTGTAAGGTCGGCATCGGCAAAAAAGGCCCCGCAAATAGCGGGGCTTTTTTCGTTGTCAGGGGCTAGACGTTCACAATTGCAGGTGTTACATTCGGCCCCGCACTGGTTTCTCCACTGCCCCCTGCAAGCCGTCGCCGACGCTCTCCTTTTCGAACAAGTACGCGATCCTGTCGCCTTCTCCGCGGCGCGGCCTCATTAAGCCAAAAGCTTAATTTCTCCCCCCTCCATAAATGATTACGTCATTCCTATATGAATCTGACTGAACTCAAGCAAAAGCCGATTACCGAACTGCTCGAATTGGCCGAACAGATGGGCATAGAAAATATGGCCCGTTCGCGCAAGCAGGATGTGATTTTCTCCCTGCTGAAAAAGCACGCGAAAAGCGGCGAGGAAATCTCCGGTGATGGCGTGCTGGAGATCCTCCAGGACGGCTTCGGCTTTCTCCGCTCTTCGGATGCCTCCTACCTGGCCGGCCCGGACGACATCTACGTCTCGCCGAGCCAGATCCGCCGCTTCAACTTGCGCACCGGTGACACCATCGTCGGCAAGATCCGTCCGCCGAAGGAAGGTGAGCGTTATTTCGCTCTGCTCAAGGTCGACACGATCAACTTCGACCGTCCGGAAAACGCGAAGAACAAGATTCTCTTCGAGAACCTGACGCCGCTGTTCCCGACCGTGCGCATGAAGATGGAAGCCGGTAACGGTTCCACCGAAGACCTCACCGGTCGCGTGATCGACCTCTGTGCGCCGATCGGCAAAGGCCAGCGCGGCCTGATCGTGGCACCGCCGAAAGCCGGCAAGACGATCATGCTGCAGAACATTGCGGCGAACATCACCCGCAACAACCCGGAAGTGCACCTGATCGTCCTGCTGATCGACGAGCGTCCGGAAGAAGTGACCGAAATGCAGCGCACCGTGCGCGGCGAAGTGGTCGCCTCGACGTTCGACGAGCCGCCAACCCGTCACGTGCAAGTGGCCGAAATGGTCATCGAGAAGGCCAAGCGCCTGGTCGAGCACAAGAAAGACGTGGTCATCCTGCTCGACTCCATCACCCGTCTGGCCCGTGCCTACAACACCGTGATCCCGAGCTCCGGCAAGGTCCTGACCGGTGGTGTCGACGCCCACGCCCTGGAGAAACCAAAGCGTTTCTTCGGTGCCGCGCGTAACATCGAGGAAGGCGGTTCGCTGACCATCATCGCCACCGCGCTGGTTGAAACCGGCTCGAAGATGGACGAAGTGATCTACGAAGAGTTCAAGGGTACCGGTAACATGGAACTGCCCCTGGACCGCAAGATCGCTGAAAAGCGCGTCTTCCCGGCGATCAACATCAACCGTTCCGGCACCCGCCGCGAAGAGTTGCTGACTGCCGACGACGAGTTGCAGCGCATGTGGATCCTGCGCAAGCTGCTGCATCCGATGGATGAAGTCGCTGCCATCGAGTTCTTGATCGACAAGCTGAAACAGACCAAGACCAACGATGAGTTCTTCCTGTCGATGAAACGCAAGTAAGTCGAGCAGGGCCGCAAAAGCCGGGGAAACCCGGCTTTTTGCTGTCCGGGTGTTGTTCGATTGCGCGGTATCGGGGCGAACCGGGTAAACTGCCCACCCCGAACGCCACGGATCTACGAGGCTCACGCATGCAGTATCGCGACTTGCGCGACTTTATCAGCGGCCTGGAACAGCGCGGCGAACTCAAGCGCATCCAGGTTCCGGTGTCCCCTGTCCTGGAAATGACCGAGGTCTGCGACCGCACCCTGCGGGCCAAGGGGCCGGCGTTGCTGTTCGAGAACCCCACCGGTTTTGATATCCCGGTACTCGGCAACCTGTTCGGTACGCCCGAGCGCGTGGCCCTGGGCATGGGCGCCGAAGCGGTCAGCGAACTGCGGGAAATCGGCAAGCTGCTGGCTTTCCTCAAGGAGCCGGAGCCGCCCAAGGGGCTCAAGGACGCCTGGTCCAAGCTGCCGATCTTCCGCAAGATCATCGCCATGGCGCCGAAGGTGGTCAAGGATGCGCCCTGCCAGGAAATCATCATCGAGGGCGATGACGTCGATCTCGGCAAGTTGCCGGTCCAGCATTGCTGGCCGGGCGACGTCGCGCCGCTGATCACCTGGGGCCTGACGGTCACCAAGGGGCCGAACAAGGACCGCCAGAACCTCGGTATCTATCGCCAGCAGGTGATCGGCCGCAACAAGGTGATCATGCGTTGGCTCAGCCACCGTGGCGGTGCGCTGGATTATCGCGAGTGGTGCGAGAAGCATCCGGGCCAGCCGTTCCCGGTATCCGTGGCCCTGGGCGCGGACCCGGCGACCATTCTCGGTGCCGTGACCCCGGTGCCGGACAGCCTCTCCGAATACGCCTTCGCCGGCCTGCTGCGGGGTAACCGCACCGAGCTGATCAAGTGCCGTGGCAATGACCTGCAAGTGCCGGCGTCGGCGGAAATCGTCCTGGAAGGCGTGATCCATCCGGGGGAAATGGCCCCGGAAGGCCCTTACGGCGATCACACTGGCTACTACAATGAAGTCGACAGCTTCCCGGTGTTTACCGTGGAACGCATCACCCACCGGATCAAGCCGATCTACCACAGCACCTACACTGGCCGGCCACCGGATGAACCGGCGATTCTCGGCGTGGCGCTGAACGAAGTGTTCGTGCCGATCCTGCAGAAGCAGTTCCCGGAAATCACCGACTTCTACCTGCCGCCGGAAGGTTGCTCGTACCGCATGGCCATCGTCACCATGAAGAAGTCGTATCCGGGCCACGCCAAGCGCGTCATGTTGGGTGTCTGGTCGTTTTTGCGACAGTTCATGTATACCAAGTTCGTTATCGTCACCGACGACGATATCAACGCCCGCGACTGGAACGACGTGATCTGGGCCATCACCACGCGCATGGACCCCAAGCGCGACACGGTGATGATCGATAACACGCCGATCGACTACCTCGACTTCGCCTCGCCGGTGTCCGGCCTGGGTTCGAAGATGGGGCTCGATGCCACGCACAAATGGCCCGGCGAGACCACGCGTGAGTGGGGCCGGGTAATCGTCAAGGATGAGGCCGTGACCCGACGGGTCGATGCCATTTGGAATCAGTTAGGAATAGATTGATGCGTGTGACCTTGCAGCCGTCCGGCGCCGTGCTTGAGATACGGCCCGGCGAGCGGATTCTCGACGGTGCCCGGCGCCTGGGCTATGACTGCCCGCAGAGCTGTCGCAATGGCAACTGCCATGTGTGCGCCGCGCTGCTGGTGGAAGGGCGGGTCGCGCAGGCCGGTGACGTGCGTGACCACGGCGAGTTCTACACTTGTATTGCCGAACCCCTGGAAGACTGTGTGGTGCTCTGGGATGGCGTGCTCGCGCAAGGAGAACTGCCGGTGCGCAAGTTGGCCTGTCAGTTGATCGAATGCGCCGAGATCGGTGGTGATGTCTGGCGCGTGCGCCTGCGCGCGCCGGCGGGCAAGCCGCCGCGTTATCACGCCGGCCAGTACCTGATGATCGAGCGCGACAACGGTGAGAAATCGGCGTTTTCCCTGGCCTCGGCGCCCCATGCCGGGCGCGATCTTGAGCTGCATGTGCTGGTGCGCGAAGCCAGTGCCCAGGGTTTGATCGAGCAGTTGCAGCGCAACGGCATGGCGCGGGTCGAACTGCCGTTTGGCGATACCCACCTGGCCCAACTGCCCGAGGGGCCGCTGGTGTTGATCGCGGCGGGTACCGGCATGGCGCAGATGAGCAGCCTGATCGAGCATTGCCGTTCCAGTGGCTTCCAGTACCCGGTGCACTTGTACTGGGGCGTGCGTCGGCCCGAGGACTTCTACAGGTTGGAGCATTGGGAGGAGTGGAAGCAACTGCCGAACCTGTTCCTGCACAAGGTGGTCAGTGATCTGTGTGGCTGGGAAGGGCGTTGCGGGATGCTGCACGAGGCGGTTCGCGAAGACATTGCCGACCTGTCGGGGGTGAGTGTCTATGCCAGCGGCTCGCCGGCGATGATCTATGCGACGCTGGACGCCCTGGTGAACGCCGGGATGGATGCGCATCAGATGCGTGCCGATGTGTTTGCCTACGCGCCCAGGCCTTAGTGCCTGGCGTTTGATTCTTCTGCGCCTGTTCCATCGCCTTCGCGGGCAAGCCCTGCTCCTACAGTACGGCGTCGATTGCAGATTTTGTGTACGACACAGAACTGTAGGAGCAGGGCTTGTCGGGACGCCGCACCGCCGCGAAGAGGGCTTCAAGACCGCTGCAAATCCCTCAGAAACGCACCCCGGCGGTAAGCATCGCCGCATTAAAACCCAGCAACACCACCTCCGCCGCCACCGGCCCGTAATGCGCGCCGACGGAAGGAATGATCACCGGCGCAACGCCCAGGTGATTCAGCGGGATCTTGTCGCGATATTCGCCTTTGTATCCCTGAAGTAAGCCACCTGTGACTTTCAGGTACACCGGATAGTCGGCGCTCTCGAAGCGTTTACCCGCATAGGCGTAATACGAACGCTGGCTGAACGAGTTGCGAAACGTCGCCGCCCCATAGAGAAACCCCGAGGCGTCATTGCGCTCCAGGCCGATCAGGTCCTGGTGATTATTGTGGTCAGGGTCCGGTGAGAAGTGACGGGTAACGACGCTGGTTTGCAGGTACCAGAAGCCCTTGCCAGCCGCGTCCGAATCGTTCGACGCCCAGGCGCTGGGCGCCAGCAGAAACAGGCACAGGGCTTGGATAAGGAGTGATGGGTTCATGGTCATTGGCCCCTGGTGAAAACGTAGCGATTGAAGTAGGCGGCCGTTATACGTAAGTCCAAATCGGATTATCAGATCGTGGCCTCTGAAATATCTGTAGGGGTTTTCCCGTACGCGATGTTTAGCTTATCGTTATATGATTTTGATATTTAATTTATTTGTTACATAACATTAGGCTATATGCCCATCGGACCACCGGCTTTGTATCTGCCAATCAACACCACAATGACCGACACCGTTCGCCACACGGACCGATCGTGCGAACTCGGGGCAAGACGCCTCGACCTTGGATTCAAAGGGGAGCGGTATGGGGAGCAACACGCAACAACGTTTGTACACGGCGATTTTGTCGGCACATTTGCTGACCGCCGCCAGCGCTTTTACCTTCAGCTCGACGGCTGCCGCCGAGGCGGAAAGCGCCGAAGCGCCAAAGCTCGATACCGTTATCGTCACCGGCACGCGCTCCCAGGAGCGCACGGCCAGCCAGTCGCTGTCGCCCATCGATGTGATCAGCGGCGACAGCCTGCGCGGCACCGGCTCGGATGAGCTGGGCACGGTGCTGGCGAAGTTGATTCCGTCCATCAACTTCCCGCGGCCGAGCCTGGTGGACGGCGCCGAGCTGGTGCGCCCGGCGCAATTGCGCGGGCTGTCACCGGACCAGGTGCTGGTGCTGGTCAATGGCAAGCGGCGCCACACCAGCGCCTTCGTCAACCTGGGCGGCGCGGTGGGCCGGGGCTCGGCACCGACCGACCTGAATGCGATCCCGCTGTCGTCGATCGACCATATCGAAGTGCTGCGCGATGGCGCGTCCGCCCGCTACGGCTCGGACGCGATTGCCGGGGTGATCAACATCATCCTCAAGAACGCCGACCATGGCGGTTCGATCTCCAGCAAGTTCGGTGAATACAAGAAGGGCGACGGTATCCAGCGGCAGATCTCCGGCAACAGCGGGTTCGCCATCGGTGATAACGGTTACTTCAACCTGTCCGGCGAAGGTGCCGACAACGATTACACCAACCGTGCCGGTAACGACTACCGTCCCGCCAGCATCGGTTCCACCACCTATGGCCAGCAAGTGTTCCGCCAGGGGGAGCCGGCCAGCGACGAAGGCAAGTTCGCCTTCAACTCGGCCTACAGCTTCAACGACGCCGCCGAACTCTACAGCTTCGGTGGCTACAGCAAGCGCCGGGGCGAAACCGCCGGCTTCTATCGCGCCAGCAATGCCTCGAACAACCTTCCGGCGATCTTCCCCAACGGTTATCTGCCGCTGATTCGCGGCGATCTCGAGGACACTTCCCTGGTGGTCGGCCTGCGCGGCCTGCTGACGGATAACTGGCACTACGACCTGTCCGCCAACTACGGCAAGAACCAGTACGACCTGAGCACCGAGACGATCAACACCTCCCTGGGCCTGAACACCCCGCGCAAATTTGAAAACGGCGCCCTGAGCAACGACCAGCGCCAACTGAGCCTGGACCTGTCGCGGGAATTCAGCCTCGGCTGGCTGCCGTATCCAGTGTCCGTGGCGTTCGGCGGCGAATACCTGCGCCAGGGTTACCAGATCAGCGCCGGCCAGCCTGAGTCCTATTACCAGACCGGCAGTTCCGGCCTTGGCGGCTTCCGCGAATCGGATGCCGGCAGCTATTCGCGGCATAACTTCGCCCAGTACCTGGACCTGGAAACCAACTTCACGGAAAAACTCAGTGCCTCGGCGGCGGTACGTCGCGAGGACTACAGCGACTTCGGTGCCAACGTCAGCGGCTCGTTGTCGGCGCGCTACGATTTCACCCCGCAGGTGGCGTTGCGCGGCAGCGTCTCCAACGGCTTTCGCGCACCGTCCCTGGCCCAGCAGAACTTCGCCTTTACCTCCTCGCAACTGATCGGCTCGACCGTGCAGGAGACCGGGGTGTTTCCGGCCAACGGCAAGGTGGCAAAGTTGCTCGGCTCCGATGATCTCAAGCCGGAAAAATCCCGCAACTACAGCCTCGGCCTGGTGCTGCAGCCGACGGACAACCTGACGCTGACCGCCGATATCTACCGGATCGATATCAGCGACCGCATCAGCCTGTCGTCCAACCTGTCGCTGAACAACGCGGCGATCGCCTATCTGCAGGCCAACGGTGTGGGCAATATCAACTACACCAGCGCCCGCTACTTCACCAATGCCACCAGTACCCGCACCGACGGCATCGACCTGGTGGCCAACTATCGCTACCAGCTGGACAACGGGGTGCGCTGGAACAGCACCCTGGGCTACAACTTCAATCACACCAAGGTCACCGACGTGAAGGCCAACCCGGCGATTCTCAATCAGTTGGGGGTCAATCTGTTGCGGGTCGACCGCCGTGAAGAACTCGGTCTGCTGGGTGACAGCACGCCGGAGCAGAAACTGACCCTGGGTAACGACTTCAACTACGGCAACTGGACGCTGCACACGACCCTGGTGCGTTATGGTTCTTTCACCAGCTACCAGGCCGATCCGACCTATGACCAGACCTTCAAGGCGGCCTGGCTGCTGGACCTGGCGGCGGACTACAAGCTGAAGAACTGGACCTTTACCGTGGGCGGCGACAACGTCACCGACAAATACCCGGAGAAACTCAATGCCTACGCCAGTAACGGTGGCAACCTGGCCTACAGCACTTTTTCGCCGTACGGTTACAGCGGTGCGTTTTATTACGGTAAAGTGACTTACAACTGGTAATGATCAAGAACCCCGCGCAATCCGCCATGACCGCTATCGATCCCGCGTTGTCGAGTTTGGCCTATCCGCCGCGCCTGGAACTGGGGGCGCAACTGACCCACGAGCAACTGCTCTGCTCCATGCAGGCCACCATGGCCCGGCACAAGGGCGGACCGGTCTGGCTGTTCGCCTACGGCTCGTTGATCTGGCGCCCCGAGTGCTCCGCCGTGGAGCGGGTGCGCGGGCGGGTTCATGGTTATCACCGGGGTTTGTACCTGTGGTCCCATGAACACCGAGGCACGCCGGAGTTTCCGGGGCTGGTGTTCGGCCTCGATCGTGGCGGTTCCTGTAGCGGTTTTGCCTATCGGTTGCCGGATGATCAGTTGGAGGCCTCGCTCTATGCCTTGTGGCAGCGGGAGATGCCGGTGCCGTCCTATCGGCCGCACTGGCTCAATTGCCGCCTGGCCACGGGGCAGACGGTTCAGGCGCTGGGTTTCGTGCTCGAGCGGCACTTGCCCAGCTATGCCGGTAACCTGCCGGACCATGTGCTGAACCAGGTGCTCGAAAGCGCCTGTGGGCGTTATGGCACCACCCGCGACTACGTCGAGCAGACCGCCAGCGCCCTGCGCAGCCACGCCATGCCGGATCGCAATCTGGAAGCGCGACTCAAGCGCTGCCGTTCGGCCTCGCATTAATATCACGGCGATGTTTAAAACCATTCAGTGAAATATACCGCCCTATTTTTATAATCTTCAAAAGCGCTATTTGATATCGATGTGGAAGACGTTATCAAAAAGAGAGACTCTTTGTGGGGTCGTTTTTATGTTCAAGAATTGTTTCATTATCCGCGTTCATCAATGAGCTGGGGCAGTGCTATAACGAGTGATCTTTTGCACTCGGGTAAAGCTCCATATGAAACTGAATATAGTGCGTGGGCTATCTGCCATTGTCAGTACCGGCATGCCAATACAACATGGACGAGCCTTTCAGCGTGTGGCCGACACTCATGAGTGTGTCATTGCCGTGCGGGCCGTGGGGCCTTGCGCCACGGGGTTGTTGTTGGAAAGTTATGCCACCAAGGGCTTTCACAATAAAGCCAAAAGTTGCACCTGGGGGCCGATGGCCGGGTTTGTCCTAGCGGATCCAAGATTTACCAAAAACCCGGATATCGCCAGTCAGCGTAAAGCCTTGCAAGGAGCAGTCAGTTCAGGGGGCGACGAGACGCCGTTGTATATAACCAATGAGCGACGCAAGGCACTGGAAACTCAGCTGAAGTGCATGACGCTGATGGGTGGGAATAACCAGGAAATGCGTTATATGGCGTCTGGTCCAACGGGTGTTTCCATGAGTTTCATATTGAAATATACAACGGGTGTGGCGGGCACCAAGGGCGAGGGACTCTGGGGCGTGTTTTATGGACCGCAGGAAAGCCGCCTGTCCAATAGCCTGACGGGACTCAACCAGGCACAGGATCGGACAAACCTGCTCCCGGTCATGGCCATTGTCGACCCCTATTGCCCGGTGGAGGTGCGCCAGACTTATCGGGCCGCGACCACCTGTGATTATGACCTGTGGGCGGTTTTCCCCCGGCGCAGCAGCTATTCCCGCTCAGGGGCGGACCGACGTCGGGTGCCGGGCAGTGATCGCCTGCGTCAGGGGCTGAAGTCTTTTATCCAGCATGAGGATCCCCACCTGGGCAACATCACGCCACGTATCAATCTACTCCGGACCGCGCTGAACACTGCGGTTCGTACGGAAGGCTATCAGGGCGGAGACGTGGTGCACCACAGCGACGAAGCGGGGCGTCCGCTGGTTTCGGATATCGATTTTCCCTGCCTGTTCTTTATCCCCCATGAAGAGGCCTATTGCGCCCGTAATGTGCACGATGTGAAGCACCTGCTCAGTGTGTTGAGCTTTGACTATGTCCTCGGCCTGAATCCGGGTTGGCATCGTCAATTGGGGCTCTCAGTCAGCCGGGAAGGACACTACGAGGTTTAGCGTTTATCAGCCGGGAAACGCCGGTTCATCGACCTTTTCGCTGCGGGACTCGATCAACTGCCCTTTGTGGTCAAAGCGCAGCACGATCAGCCAGTCATATACATCCTCCGGCCAATGCTTTTGCCCGGTCAGCTTTTTCGCATCGCCACCGAAGGCCTCGATCAGGTTGTCGATATGCCCGTGGTGCCAGGCGATCAGTACCACCGGCACGCTGTTGTCCTTGCCCAGGGATTTGACCAGCTTGTCGACTTCGTCGTCGGCATAGGGTTGTTCGATGGGCAGGTTCAAGCGCTGCGACAGCGGGGTGAGGGTCAGGCGTGGCCGGTCGCTTTCCTTGCTGTCGCTGGTGGCAATCAGGCGTTGCGGGGTCAGTTGTGCGCCGTCCAGCGACAAGGGATCGAAGTAGCTGGCGTAGGCCTGGGCCCGATGTTCACCCGCGGGGCTGAGCCCGCGACCCTGGTCGGGTTTTTCCGCGTGGCGGACGATCAGCACCGTGACATCGCTCAAGCCGACTTCCTTGTGGGCCATGGCCGGTGTGGCGGGTATCAGCGCCGAGAAAGCGAGTACGCCGGGGAGCAGGGTCTGTAGCAGTTTGAGCATGGATTTGCCTCGATGGGATGCAGGGGCGCGCCCGTCATGAGCGCGCCCGGGCCATGGGCAAAATATAGCGGTATTCAGGCAGCGTGCCGGGTGAAACTGTCGTCAGCGGCTCAACGCACCTGCACCACCACTTTGCCGACGGCCTTGCGCTGGGCCAGGTCATTGATGGCCTGGGCGGTCTGGGCCAGGGGATAGGTCTGCGATACCAGCGGCTTCAATTTGCCTTCGGCAAACCAGTTGAACAGTTGCTGGAAGTTGGCGGCGTTGTCCTGGGGCTGGCGCTGGGCGAACGAGCCCCAGAACACCCCGATCACCGCCGCACCCTTGAGCAGTGCCAGGTTCACCGGCAGTTCCGGGATTCGCCCGCTGGCAAAACCCACCACCAGCAGGCGGCCGTTCCAGGCGATGGAACGGATGGCCTGGTCGAACAGGTCGCCGCCGACCGGGTCGTAGATCACGTCGACGCCGTTGCCGTCGGTCAGGCGCTTGATTTCATCCTTGAGATTGTCCTGGCCATAGTTGATCAGCTCATCGGCGCCGAGGGCCTTGGCCACCGCCAGCTTCTCCGCGCTGCTGGCGGCGGCGATCACCCGGGCGCCCATGGCCTTGCCGATTTCCACGGCGGCCAGGCCCACGCCTCCGGAGGCGCCGAGTACCAGCAGGGTTTCCCCTGGCTGCAACTGCGCACGCTGCTTGAGGGCGTGCATGGAGGTGCCGTAGGTCATGCTGAAGGCGGCGGCGGTGGTGAAGTCCATGGCGGGGGGGATCGGCAGCACGTTATAGCCGGGCACTTTCACCTCTTCGGCAAAACTGCCCCAGCCGGTCAGGGCCATCACCCGGTCGCCGACCTTGAGGTGGCTGATCTTCTCGCCCACCGCGACGACCACGCCGGCCGCTTCACCACCCGGGGAAAACGGGAAGGGCGGCTTGAACTGGTATTTGCCCTCGATGATCAGCGTATCCGGGAAGTTCACCCCGGCGGCGTGTACCTGCAGCAGGATCTCGTTCTTCGCGGGCACCGGGCTGGCGACCTCTTCCAGCACCAGCGTTTCGGCGGGGCCGAAGGCTTTGCAGAGCACGGCTTTCATCGGGCTATTCCTTTGGGAGTGATGGCCGATAAGTGTAGGTGTGTGAGTCGAAGGGTCAACGAGCATGCCCCACCCTGATAGTCCGCCATAAGCTTTTGCTTGGGCAGGGCGGTGCGGGTCGCTATGCTAGGCCGCAAACCGGATAAGGAGCGAATTGTGAAAGCGTTGATCATGTTGATGTTGGCCTTGTCCCTGCCGTTGGCGGCAGTGGCGGCGGAAGAAGCCAAGGAAGGGGAAGGCGCGGGTCCGAAAGTCAGCTATATCAGCCTGACGCCGCCGTTTGTCGGTAACTATGGTCTTGATGGCAGTCCGAAACTCAAGGTCTACAAGGCCGATGTGGCCTTGCGCGTGACCGGCGAGGAAGCGGCCAAGGCGGTCAAGGCCAACGAGCCGTTGATCCGTAACCAACTGGTGGCGCTGTTCGCCCAGCAGACCGTGGATTCGATGAGCAACGTCGACGCCAAGGAAAAGATGCGCCAGGAAGCGCTGAAGCAGGTTCAGCAGGTGATGAACGACGAAACCGGCAAGCCGGTGGTCGAGGACCTGCTGTTCAATAACCTGATCGTTCAGTAAACCTAGGACGCCAGGCTCCTGCGGAAGCGCGCCAGGGCCACGCTGAAGAACACCAGGCCGATGCCCGCCAGCGCCAGCAGGTCGGGCCAGACCACGCTGACCCCGGCATCGCGGAACAGGATCGCCGACGCCAGGCTGACGAAGTGCGTCGACGGCGAGCCCTGCATCACCCATTGCAGCCAGGTCGGCATGCTGTCCAGCGGCGTGCTGCCGCCGGACAGCAGGAGCATGGGGATGATCACCGGGATCGCCAGCAGGCCGAACTGCGGAGTCGAGCGGGCCAGGGTCGCGAGGAAAATCCCCAGGGCCGTGCTGGCGAACAGATACAGCGCCGTCACCCCCAGGAACAAGCCCAACGAGCCGGCCAACGGCACGCCCAGCGCGCCCTTGACGATCACTTCCAGCGATACCCAGGTGCAGATCACCACCACCAGCAGGTTGCTCCAGATTTTCGCCAGCATGATTTCCAGGGCCGTGAGCGGCAGCACCAGCAGGTGATCCAGGGTGCCGTGCTCGCGTTCGCGCAGCAGTGCGGTGCCGGTGAGGATGATCGCCAGGATGGTGATGTTGTTGACGATCTGGATCACCGCCAGGAACCAGCCGCCCTCCAGGTTGGCGTTGAACAACGCCCGGCTGGTCAGTAGCACCGGCGTCTGGCTCGCGGCGTCGGCCTGGCCGCCGTACTCGAGGAGTTCGCGCTGGAAGATCCGCCCGATATAGCCGGCACCCATGAATGCCTGGCTCATGGCGGTGGCGTCGACGTTGACCTGCACGGTGGGTGAGCGGCCGGCCAGCAGGTCGCTCTGGAAGTTGGCCGGCACATTGATCACGAAGGTGTACTGGCCGCTGTCCAGGGCCGCGTCCAGGCGGTCGTAGGCCAACGGTGCCGGGCGCTGGAATTCCGGCGGTTGCAGGGCATCGCCCAGTTTGCGCGACAGCGCGCTGCGGTCCTCGTCCACCAGGGCGACACTGGCGTTGTGCACGCCGATCACCGAGCCGGCCGCGGGCATGTAGATCGCCACGCTGAAGGCATAGAACAGGAACAGCAGCAGGACGCTGTCATGGCGCAGGCTGGTCAGTTCCTTGATGCCGAGGCGCAGGATATGGGCGAGCTTGTGCATCAGGCCTCCTGCTTCTTGAGCATGAGCAGGCTCAGGCCGGTAAAGGCGACGAAGAACCCGAACAACGCCAGGCACTGCGGCCATAGTTCGCGCAGGTTCAGGGCCTTGGTGAAGGTGCCGACGGCGATATCGAGAAAATGCCCGGCGGGGAACAGCATGCCCATCAATGCGGCACCGCCGTCCAGCGACGAACGCGGCACGATCAATCCGGAAAACTGGATGGTCGGCAGGCTGGTGATGATCATGGTGCCGAGGATCGCGGCGATCTGGGTGCGGGTGAAGGCCGAGATCAGCAGGCCCATGCCGGTGGTTGCCAGCACATAGAGCATGCCGCCCAGGGCCAGGGTCAGGCCGCTGCCCTTGAAGGGCACGCCGAACAGCCAGCGGTTCATCGCCACCAGCAGGGCCAGGTTGATCAGGCTGACCGCCAGATACGGCGCCTGCTTGCCCAGCAGGAACTCCAGGCGGGTCAGGGGCGTGGCATAGAAGTTGGTGATCGAACCGAGCTCCTTCTCCCGAACAATGCCCAGGGCGGTGAGCATCGCCGGGATAAAGGCCAGGATCAGCGCCATGACGCCGGGGCCGATGGCATTCACGCTGACCACGTCCTGATTGTAGCGAAAGCGGGTTTCCAGTCGGGCGGCGGGGCGGGCGTCGTAGGCCGGGCTGCTTTGCGCCGCCAGTTGCTCAAGGTTGGCCTGGTGCACGGCCTCGACATAGTTGCGGCTGGTTTCGGCGCGGAACGGCATGCCGCCGTCCAGCCAGGCGGCGACCGTGGGCTGGCGCCCGGCATACAGGTCGCGGCCGAAGCCCGGGGGGATCTCCAGCGCCAGCTTGATCTCCGAGCGTTGCAGGCGCTGGTGCAGTTGCGCGGCATCGCGGATCGGGGTTTTCTCTTCGAAGTAACGCGAGCCGCGGAAGGCTTCCAGGTAGGCCCGGCTTTGTGGCGTCTGGTCCTGGTCATAGACGGCGAAGGCAAGATTTTCCACGTCCAGGGAAATCCCGTAGCCGAAGATCACCATCATGAACAGCGATCCCAGCAGGGCGAAGGCCAGTCGCACCTTGTCGCGCAGCAGTTCCTTGCCTTCGCGGCTGGCCACGGCCAGCAAGCGTGCCGGACTGAAACCGGTCTTGTTCGGTGCCAGGCCGGACGACGGCAGCGCTGTGTCACCGCTGGCGGCCTGCGGTTCCGGCGAACTGCCTTGCGCCTGCTCCAGGCAGCGGACAAAGGCGGCCTCCAGGGTGTCGCCGTGAAACTGCCGTTGCAGGGCATCGGGGGTGTCGCAGGCGAGCACCTGGCCGGCATGCATCAAGGAAATGCGGTCGCAGCGCTGGGCTTCGTTCATGAAGTGGGTGGAGAGAAAGATTGTCACCCCCTGTTCCCGGGACAGTTCGATCAGCAGGCGCCAAAAGTCATCCCGTGCCGCCGGATCGACCCCGGAGGTGGGTTCGTCGAGGATCAGCACTTCCGGGCGATGCAGTACCGCCACCGCCAGCGACAGGCGTTGGCGCAGGCCAAGGGGCAGGGCGCCGGACGGCTGGTCGGCGATCTCGCCAAGGTTGAAGCGCTGGATCAGTTCCTCGATCCGGGTCGCGCTGTCGGCCTTGGGCAGGTCGAACAGGCGCGCGTGCAATTCAAGGTTCTGCCGCGTACTGAGTTCGCCGTACAGCGAGAAACTCTGGGACATGAAGCCGACCCGCTTGCGCGTCGCCAGGTCTGCGGCGTCCACCGGTTTGCCGAGCAGCGTGGCACTGCCTTCGCTGGCGGGCATCAGGCCGGTGAGGACCTTCATCGTGGTGGTCTTGCCGCAGCCGTTGGAACCGAGAAAACCGAAGATCTCGCCGCGACCGATGGCGAAGCTGACCTTGTTCACCGCCGTGAAGTCGCCGAAGCGCAAGGTCAGTTCGTGGGCTTCGATGGCGATATCGGTCTGGCCGGCGTCCCGGGGCGGGATCACCAGGGGCTGGTTGTCGTGGCCGCTGTCGCCCTGGAAATGGGTGAATGCGTCGTCGAGCTTGCCGCTCGCGGTGCTGGCGGCCAGTTCCTGGCTCAGGCCGGCGGCGATCAGGCGGCCACGGTCGAGCATCAGGCAGTGCTCGAACTGTTCGGCCTCCTCCATATAGGCGGTGGCCACCAGCAGCGTCAACTGCGGGCGCTGGCGGCGGAATTCATCCACCAGTTCCCAGAAGCGCCGCCGCGACAGCGGGTCGACGCCGGTGGTGGGCTCGTCGAGGATCAGCAGGTCGGGGTCGTGGATCAGCGCACAGCACAGGCCGAGCTTCTGCTTCATGCCGCCGGAGAGTTTGCCGGCCGGCCGCTCGCTGAAGTGCTCAAGGTCGGTGGCGCGCAGCAGACTGTGCATGCGCAGGTCGCACTCGGCCTTGCCCAGCCCGAACAGCGTGGCGAAGAAACGGATGTTCTCGCTGATCGACAAGTCGGGGTAAAGGTTGCCCCCCAGGCCCTGGGGCATGAAGGCGATGCGCGGGTACAGGCTGCTGCGGTGGCGGCGCTCGTCGATGGCCCCGCCGAGCACCTGCAACTGGCCTTGCTGGAGTTTCTTGACCCCGGCGATCAGTCCCAGCAGGCTCGATTTCCCGGCGCCGTCCGGGCCGATCAGGCCGCAGCGGGTACCGGCGGGCAGGCTGAAGGCGATGTCGATCAGGGCCTGCTGATCGCCGTAGCGATGCTGGATGCCACTGGCTTGCAGCGCCAGGTCGCTCATTTCAGGTTGGCCGGCCAGTCCACGGGACTTGTGCGCACGTAACCGGCGCCGGGCATGCCGGGCTTGGCCTGGGGCACGGCGGCGGGTTCGGTCAGGCGCAGTTTGACCCGGAACACCAGTTTCTGCCGTTCGTCGCGGGTTTCCACTTCCTTGGGGGTGAACTGCGACTTGGCGGCGACGAAGGCGACTTTCGCCGGCAGGGGATGTTCGGGCAGGGCGTCGAGCAGGATCCGCGCGTCGTCGCCCTGGGTCAGGCGGCCGACCACGGAGGCGGGCAGGTAGAGGTTCATGTACTGGTCGTTGGGGTCGATCAGCAGCAACACCCGGCCGCCGGCGCCGAGAACTTCCCCGGGTTCGGCCAGGCGCAGCTGGATAATGCCGTCGAGGGGCGCACGCAGGCTGCTGTCATCGATTTCGCTGGTCAACTGGGCGACCTGGGCCTGGGCCGCGCCGATGGCGGCGTTGGTGGCCGAGACCTGGGCCTTGGCGGCGGTCAGCGCGGCGGTGCTGGTGTCGTAGCGGGCCTGTTGCTGGTCGATCACCTGGCCGCTGGCGAAACCGCGCTGGGACAGTTCGCGAAAGCGCTTGAGCTCCTGGCCGGCCAGCAACAGTTCGCTTTGGCGCAGTTGCACGTTGGCCTGGTTGGCGGCGAGGTTCTCGCGGGCGCGCAGCACTTCGGCTTCGGCCTGGTTGCGCTGGGCTTCGAGGGTGCGGGTGTCGAGGCGGGCGAGCAGTTGGCCCCGGGTGACCTTGTCGCCTTCGTTGACCAGCACTTCGGCCAGCCGGCCCGGGGTTTTGCTGGCGATCTGCACTTCGGTGGCTTCAAGGCGGCCGTTGCCCATGCCGAGGCCTTCGGGCAGGCGGTCGTGAAGGGACTTCCAGTAGCCGAAGCCACCGGCGGCGGCCAGCAGCACGAGCAGGGCACCGGCGAAAAGACGGGAACTGTGTTGATTCATCGACATTACGGCATCCTGCGTCAGTAGCGTCCAATTTTGACCGGATACGCGGCGAAACGCGTTGATATTGGTCAAATGAACGGCAAGCCTAACCTGAATCGGGTGGGGGATGCATGGTCGGATGATGTGTTGTCAGTGCGGGCCTCTTCGCGGGCAAGCCCTGCTCCTACAGTATTGTGTCGTACACAAGTGGGCTGAACGACGCAGGACTGTAGGAGCAGGGCTTGCCCGCGAAGAGGCCAGTCGCTTCAGCGCAAAGCCAGAACCGCAGCCCACTGCTCGGGCGTCACCGGCATCACCGACAATCGGCTGCCTTTCTGCACCAGCGGCATCTCCGCCAGCTCGGCCTGCTGCTTCAGATAGCCGAGCCCCAGCACCTTGCCAAAGGTCTCGACGTGCGCGACCTGCAACGCGCTCCAGGGATTTTTCTCGGCACTGGCCTTGGGGTCGTGATACGGACTCTCCGGGTCCAGCGCCGTCGGGTCCGGGTACGCCGCCGCCACTATCCGACCAATCCCGGCAATCCCCGGCTCCGGGCAGCTGGAGTGATAGAAGAAAAACTCATCACCGGCGGCCATCGCCCGCAGGAAATTGCGCGCCTGGTAATTGCGCACGCCATCCCAGCGTGTCTCGCCGAGCTTGGCCAGGCCTTCGATGGACAGTTCGTCGGGCTCGGATTTCATCAGCCAATAGGCCATGGTTTTGCTCCTTGGGCAATTTGTCGGGCAATTTCGGGCACTAACCGACGGTCGGTTGACGCCAGTGTTTGCGTAGTGCTTCACGTTATCGCAAAATGCCGGGATTTTAAGCTTGACGCTGCTGCACGGCCTATAACGAAAACCGTTGCTGTCATCGTGGATCATTTGCCTAGGGGGGCAATCGATGAAACGCAAACCGGATTTACTATGGATTTTGGTGATTTTGTTCGGTTTGGGCGTGGTCACTACGGGCTATGCCCAGGGCCTCTGGTCCGGCAAGAAAGACGTGCCGGTGGAAATCGTCCAGAAGCAGCCTCAGCAGTCGACTCTGTTCAAGCGCTGATCCCGGCGGTTCTTGCCGGATCCAGCCGATTCTTTATTGCGCGAAATACCAGGCGCGGTCGGTGACCGTGCCCTGTAACGGCACATCCCAGCTGGCCTGATTCAACTTCGCGACTTTCTGACATTCATGGGCCAGCCCCAGCAGCGTCGGCTTGCGCCAGCTTTGACGGCGGGCCAGGTACGCCAGGCTGCGGTCATAGAAACCGCCGCCCATCCCCAGTCGTCCGCCTTCCACATCGAAACCCACCAGTGGCAGCAGCACCAGGTCCAGCGTCCAGACCTTGCGTTGCGCGGCCAGCTTGACCCTTGGCTCAAGGATGCGAAAACGATTGGGTTGCAGCTTCTCCCCCGGCCGAATGCGCTGGAACACCATCCGCGTGCGCGGCCAGGCGCTCAGCACCGGCAGATAGGTGTGCTTGCCGCGCCGTTGTGCTTCACGCAGCAGCAGGCGCGGATCGATCTCGCCGTCGGTGGGCAGGTACAGGGAAATATGGCGGGCGCGGCGAAACAGCGGGTGTTGCGCCAATTGCCGATACAGGCCACGGGCCGCCTGGCGTTGTTCGCTGGCGCTGAGCGCGCGGCGGGCTTTGCGCAGCAGTCGTCGAAGTTGCGGGCGGGAAGGCGGCGCAGGTTCGGTCATGGCATCTGGCTTGGGCAATCGAGCGGCCAGGACGGCAACTCGTTAACACCAATGCCGGCAGTGAAAGCCGGCACTGGGTTGAAATCAGGCTCCCCGACGTACCGCTGTCGGCTTAGCCCTTGAACCCGAGAGTTCAAGGTGGAAGTTGCAGGAGGCCTTAAGGCTTTCCGTCTAGCGGACATGCGCACCGGCCCCAACGTGCAACTCCCGTGGTTTTGCGAATCGGCTCAGGGACATCACCAACTGGCAAGCACTCCAGGGAGTGGCATCAGTATACCCGAAACTCGCTGTAGGAATCAGCCTTTGCTGTTGTCCGGATCAGTGGACAGCGCCAAATCGACACGCTCGAGCAGATCACGCACCTGTTCGCGGGTCGAGCCGCTGGCCTGCACGTCCGGGCGTTCCTGGCGGTGCAGCAGGTCGTGGGTAATGTTCAGCGCGGCCATCACGGCGATGCGATCGGCACCGACGACTTTGCCGCTGCTGCGGATTTCGCGCATCTTGCCGTCCAGGTAGCGAGCGGCACTGACCAGGTTGCTGCGTTCTTCCTGCGGGCAAATGATCGAATATTCTTTATCGAGGATCTGCACGGTCACGTTATTGCTTGAACTCATGAGTCTTGCTCCAGGGCTTTGAGGCGCGAAATCATGGATTCGACCTTACGCCGGGCGATTTCGTTTTTTTCAATGAGGGTTGCGCGCTCCTCGCGCCAGGTCTTTTCCTGAGCTAGTAAGAGTCCATTTTGGCTTTTTAGTTGCTCGACCCGGGTAATCAACAGTTCGAGTCTGGCCATCAGCGCGTGCAGGTCGGTGTCTTCCATCGGGTATCCACTGAATATGACTGATGAGCGGTAGTAATCACAGCGCGGAGCAAACGTTTGGACGGCCGATGGTCTGGCTCGTGCGCGAATGCTAGGATACAAGGCCTTCATTCTAGACATTGCGCCGCTTGGCGCCTAGCCGCCCATGCCCATTCAGAATTCCCCGTATAACGCCTTTGCCACCCTGCTGAGCACCAGCGGTCATCCTGTCTCGCCCGCCGAACTTCACGGCCTGTTGCTTGGCCGCAGTTGCGCCGGTGCCGGCTTTGAAGCCGACAGCTGGCTGGTGGACGCCGCCGAGCTGCTCGAAGGCGAACCGCAAGACAACGTGCGCAACGCCCTGATCGGCCTGCAAGAGATGGTCAAGGGCGAGCTTACCAGCGATGACATGACCGTTGTCCTGCTGCTGCCCACCGACGATGCGCCCCTGACCGAGCGCGCGATTGCGCTGGGCCAGTGGTGCCAGGGTTTCCTCGCCGGTTTCGGCCTGACCTACCGCGCCAATGCCCTGAGCGCCGAGGCCACCGAGGTGCTCCAGGACCTGGCGGCCATCGCCCAGGTGCAGGAAGCCCTGGAAGAGTCCGACGACGGTGAAAGCGACTATATGGAAGTCATGGAATACCTGCGGGTCGCGCCGCTGCTGCTGTTCACCGAAATCAACAAACCGGCTGAACCGGCTGCCAAGCCTTCTCTGCACTAAGAAGCCTTCAGACAGGGAGCTCCATCTGCCCATGATCCATATCCCGAAAGCGGAATACGCCCGGCGCCGCAAGGCCCTGATGGCGCGGATGGAACCCAACAGCATCGCGATCCTGCCGGCCGCCGCCGTGGCGATCCGCAATCGTGATGTCGAACATGTCTATCGCCAGGACAGCGATTTCCAGTACCTGAGCGGCTTTCCCGAGCCCCAGGCGGTGATCGTGCTGATCCCCGGCCGGCCCCACGGCGAATACCTGCTGTTCTGCCGCGAGCGCAATGTCGAGCGCGAGCTCTGGGACGGCCTGCGCGCCGGCCAGGAGGGCGCGATCCGCGACTTCGGCGCCGACGACGCGTTCCCGATCAACGATATCGACGACATTCTCCCGGGCCTGATCGAAGGGCGCGACCGGGTCTATTCGGCCATGGGCAGCAACCCGGAGTTCGACCGGCACCTGATGGAGTGGATCAACGTGATCCGTTCCAAGGCCCACCTCGGTGCGCAACCGCCGAACGAATTCGTTGCCCTGGATCATCTGCTGCACGATATGCGCCTGTATAAATCGGCGGCGGAAGTGAAAGTGATGCGCGAGGCCGCGGCGATTTCCTGCCGTGCCCATGTGCGGGCGATGCAAGCCAGCCGCGCCGGATTGCATGAATTCAGCCTGGAAGCGGAGCTGGACTACGAGTTCCGCAGGGGCGGGGCGAAGATGCCGGCCTACGGTTCCATTGTCGCGACCGGGCGCAACAGCTGCATCCTGCACTATCAGCAGAATGACGCGGTGCTCAAGGACGGCGACCTGGTGTTGATCGACGCCGGTTGCGAGATCGACTGCTACGCCAGCGATATCACCCGCACCTGGCCGGTCAACGGGCGGTTTTCGCCGGAGCAGAAGGCGATCTACGAACTGGTGCTGGCGTCCCAGGAAGCGGCCTTTGCCGAGATCGCGCCGAACAAGCATTGGAACCAGGCCCACGAGGCGACGGTGCAGGTGATTACCGCCGGGCTGGTGGAGCTGGGGTTGCTGCAGGGCGATGTCGACGAGCTGATCGCCAGCGAAGCCTACAAGGCCTTCTACATGCACCGCGCCGGCCATTGGCTGGGGATGGATGTGCATGATGTCGGCGACTACAAGGTCGGCGATCAATGGCGCGTGCTGGAGGTCGGCATGGCGCTGACCGTGGAGCCGGGGATCTATATCTCCCCGGACAACCAGAGCGTGGCGAAGAAATGGCGAGGTATTGGCGTGCGCATTGAGGACGATGTAGTGGTGACCAGACAAGGCTGTGAGATTCTCACCGGCGGCGTGCCCAAGACCGTGGCCGAGATCGAGGCGCTGATGGCGGCTGCCCGGATCCAGGCGGCATGAGTCGGGTCAATCTGGCGATCATCGGCGGTGGCCTGGTCGGTGCCAGCCTGGCGTTGGCCTTGCAGGCCGGGGCCAAGGCCCGGGGCTGGAAGATTACCCTGATCGAACCGTTCGCCCCCGGCGACAGTTATCAACCCAGCTACGACGCGCGTTCTTCGGCGCTGTCCTTCGGCGCCCGGCAGATCTATCAGCGCCTGGGTGTGTGGCAGTCGATCAGCCCGCGCGCCGAGCCGATCAAGCAGATTCATGTGTCCGACCGCGGGCGTTTCTCCACCGCGCGGCTGTCCGCCATGGAGGAGGGCGTGCCGGCCCTGGGTTATGTGGTGGAAAACGCCTGGCTGGGGCAATGCCTGTGGCAGGCCCTGGACCAGGAAGTGATCAGTTGGCGCTGTCCGGCCGAAGTCACCCACCTGCAACCGCTGGAAGACGGCTATCGCCTGACCCTGGGGGATGAAACCCAGTTGGACTGCGACCTGGCGATCCTGGCCGACGGCGGCCGTTCCGGGTTGCGCGAGCAGTTGGGGATCGGCGTGCGCAAGCGGCCTTATCACCAGAGTGCGCTGATCGCCAATATCACCCCCAGCGAAGCCCACAACGGCATGGCCTTCGAACGCTTTACCGACGAGGGGCCGATGGCCCTGCTGCCATTGCCGGAGAATCGTTGTGCGCTGGTCTGGACCCGTCTCGGGATGGATGCCCAGCGTCTGGCCGACCTGGACGAGCGCAGTTTCCTCGCCGAGTTGCAGGGGGTGTTCGGCTATCGCCTGGGCACCTTGCGCCAGGTCGGCGCGCGGCACCTGTACCCGCTGAGCCTGGTGGAAGCCGAAGAACAGGTGCGTGCGCATCTGGTGGTGCTGGGCAACGCCGCCCATAGCTTGCATCCGATTGCCGGGCAGGGCTTCAACCTGTCGCTGCGCGATGCCCAGGCCCTGGCCGAGGCCTTGCTGGCGAGCACGGCACCCTTGGGCGACCTGAGCACCTTGCAGGCCTATCAGGAGCGCCAGCGCCTGGACCAACAGATCACCGTGGGCTTCTCCGACCAGGTCACCCGCCTGTTCGGCAATGCCCAGCCGCTGGTGGCCCTGGGGCGCAATATCGGCCTGCTGGGCCTGGACCTGCTGCCGCCGGCCAAACGCTGGTTCGCCCGGCAGGCGATGGGCCTGGGTACCCGTTCCGATGTCTAGGACGTTGCCGGGCCCGGAATGCGCCCGTATCCACACCTCGAACCCTGTAGGAGCAGGGCTTGCCCGCGAAGGGGGCCTTGAGGCCGCCAAAAGCTTCGCGGGCAAGCCCTGCTCCTACAAGGTCCGCATAACCTTCACTAAGGCTTAAAGCATGGAAATGCGCGCAGATGTGCTGATTGTCGGGGCCGGAATGGTCGGAAGTGCCCTGGCCCTGGCGTTGAAAGACAGCGGGCTGGAGATTCTCCTGCTCGACGGCAGCCCCCTGAGCGTCAAGCCGTTCGACCCGCAGGCGGCTTTCGAGCCGCGGGTCAGCGCGCTGTCCGCCGCCAGCCAGCGGATTCTCGAGCGCCTTGGCGTATGGGACGGGATCAGCGCCCGGCGGGCCAGCCCGTACCGCGACATGCAGGTCTGGGACGGCAGCGGCACCGGGCAGATTCACTTCTCGGCGGCCAGCGTGCATGCCGAGGTGCTCGGGCATATCGTCGAGAACCGGGTAGTCCAGGATGCCTTGCTCGAGCGTTTGCATGACTGCGACATGGGCCTGCTGGCCAATGCACGCCTGGAGCAGATGCGCCGCTCCGGCGACGACTGGCTGCTGACCCTGGCCGATGGTCGCAAGCTGCGCGCACCTTTGGTGATCGCCGCCGACGGGGCCAATTCGGCGGTGCGCCGCCTGGCCGGCTGTGCCACCCGCGAGTGGGACTACCTGCACCATGCGATCGTGACCAGCGTGCGCAGCTCGCAACCGCACCAGATGACCGCCTGGCAGCGTTTTACCGATGACGGTCCGCTGGCATTTTTGCCGCTGGAACGTGATGGGCAGCAGGACTGGTGCTCGATCGTCTGGTCGACCACGCCGGAGCAGGCGCAGCGCCTGATGCTGCTGGAAGAGGAGGCCTTCTGCCGGGAGCTGGAGCGGGCTTTCGAAGGTCGGCTGGGGACCGTGCTGTCGGCGGACTCACGGCTCTGCGTGCCGTTGCGCCAGCGCCATGCCAAGCGTTATGTGGCCGAAGGGCTGGCGCTGATCGGCGATGCCGCGCACACCATTCACCCGCTGGCCGGCCAGGGCGTGAACCTGGGTTTCCTCGATGCGGCGGTGCTGGCTGAAGAACTGTTGCATGCGTGCGAACGTGGCGAGCGGCTGGCGGATGTACGGGTGCTCAGCCGTTTCGAGCGGCGGCGCATGCCCCACAACCTGGGGTTGATGGCAGCGATGGAAGGTTTCGAGCGGCTGTTCCAGGCGGACTCGCTGGCACTGCGCTGGCTGCGCAACACCGGGTTGAAAAGCGTCGAGCAGATGCCCGAGGCCAAGGCGCTGTTCGTGCGCCGGGCGCTGGGGCTGACGGGCGACCTGCCGGAGCTGGCCAGGGCCTGACAGGTCTATGTAGAGGGCTGGGTTTGGCATTGGCCTCCAGGGCCTCTTCGCGGGCAAGCCCGGCTCCTACAAGGTCCGCAGCGGACCACTATTTTGTGAACGCCTCCGCCTTTGTAGGCGCCGGCTTGCCGGCGATGCAGGCGACTCGGTCTCACTGACGGACCACCGTGCAACATCTGGTAACTCCTCCGTCTCCGGTTAGGTTTGAGAAGCGAAATGTGAGTCACTATCATTTCGCGCTCATTTCGAAATCGAGAGACCGCGCCCATGTTGGCACCGAAGCGTCTACTGACTGTCCTGGCCTTTTTCCTCATGGCCAGCACCGCCCACGCCGGCGACGAAGTGGTGGTCTACTCCTCGCGCATCGACGAACTGATCAAGCCGGTCTTTGACGCCTACACCGCCAAGACCGGGGTCAAGATCAAGTTCATCACCGACAAGGAAGCCCCGCTGATGCAGCGGATCAAGGCCGAAGGCGAAAACGCCAGCGCCGACCTGCTGCTCACCGTCGATGCCGGCAACCTCTGGCAGGCGGAAAAGATGGGCATCCTGCAGCCCTTCACGTCCAAGGTGATCGACGCCAATATTCCGCTGCAATACCGTTCGTCCGCCCATGCGTGGACCGGCCTGAGCCTGCGGGCGCGGACCCTGGCGTATTCCACCGAGCGGGTGAAACCTTCCGACTTGAGCACCTACGAAGCCCTCGCCGACAAGCAGTGGGAAGGCCGCCTGTGCCTGCGCACGGCGAAGAAGGTCTACAACCAGTCGCTGACCGCCACGCTGATCGAGGTCCATGGTGCCGAGAAGACCGAGCAGATTCTCAAGGGCTGGGTCGGCAACCTGTCCACCGATGTGTTTTCCGATGACATCGCCGTGCTGGAGGCGATCAATGCCGGGCAGTGCGACGTCGGGATCGTCAACACCTACTACTACGGTCGCCTGCACAAGCAGAACCCGAACCTGGCGGTCAAACTGTTCTGGCCGAACCAGGGCGACCGCGGCGTGCACGTGAACCTCTCGGGCATCGGCCTGACCCGGCACGCGCCCCATCCGGAAGCGGCCAAGGCTTTGGTGGAGTGGATGACCACCCCCGAGGCGCAGCGCATCTTTGCCGACGTGAACCAGGAGTTTCCGGCCAACCCGGCGGTGCCGCCGTCGGCGGAAGTGGCGAGCTGGGGCAAGTTCGTGCCGGATACCTTGCCCGTGGAGATTGCCGGCAAGCGCCAGGCCGAGGCGATCCGCCTTATGGACAGGGCTGGCTGGAACTGACCGGGTAGTACAAACGCTGTGGGAGCGGAGCTTGCCCGCGATGCTTTTGGCGGCCTTTAGGGCCTCTTCGCGGGCAAGCTCCGCTCCCACAAAGAGCATCCAGTCTGTCCCTTTGCGTAGCCTTTACCGAGAACTTCCTTGGCCCATCCCGTCCAACGCCGCTGGTACCTTCCGGTATTTGCTGTCGCCGCCCTGGTACTGCTGCCGCTGAGCGTGCTGCTGTTGTCCTGGCAGTCGATCGACCTGCAGATCTGGTCCCACCTCTGGGACACCCAGCTACCACGTCTGCTGGGCAACACCCTGACCCTGGTGCTGGGCGTCGGCCTCGGTGTCACCCTGCTGGGGGTGAGCCTGGCCTGGCTCACCAGTCTCTGCGAATTTCCCGGCCGACGCTGGCTGGACTGGGCGCTGATGCTGCCGTTTGCCATCCCGGCTTATGTGCTGGCGTTTGTCTTTGTCGGCCTGCTGGATTTCTCCGGCCCGCTGCAGAGCTTGTTGCGCGAGTGGTTCGGCAGCGGCCTGCGCCTGCCCCGGGTGCGCTCCACCGGCGGGGTGATCCTGGTCCTGGTGCTGGTTTTCTATCCCTACGTCTACCTGCTCGCGCGCACCGCCTTCATGGCCCAGGGCAAGGGCCTGATGGAAGCCGCCCGGGTGCTCGGGCAATCGCCCTGGCAGGCGTTCTGGCGGGTGGCGCTGCCCATGGCGCGTCCGGCCATCGGTGCCGGCGTGGCCCTGGCGCTGATGGAAACCCTGGCGGATTTCGGTGCCGTCGCGGTGTTCAACTTTGACACCTTCACCACCGCCATCTACAAGACCTGGTACGGCTTCTTCAGCCTCTCCAGCGCCGCGCAGCTGGCCAGCCTGCTACTCCTCGCGGTGATGCTGGTGCTCTACGGCGAACGCCGCGCCCGTGGCGCCGTGCGCAGCGGCAATGAGCGCCCGCGAGCCCAGCCGCTCTATCACCTGCACGGGTTCAAGGCCCTGGCGGCCAGTGCCTGGTGCCTGCTGGTATTCGCCTGCGCCTTTGTTATCCCGCTGCTGCAACTGCTGGTCTGGTTCTGGCAGCGCGGTCGCTTCGATCTCGACGAGCGCTACACCGACTTGATCCTGCACACCCTTTACCTGGGCGTCATGGCGGCCCTGATCACCGTCAGCGTGGCCTTGCTGCTGGCTTTTGCCCGGCGCCAGGCGCCGACCCGGCTGATCCGCTCCGGGGTCGGCCTGGCCAACCTCGGCTACGCGCTGCCGGGCTCGGTGCTGGCGGTCTCGATCATGCTCGCCTTCAGCTATCTGGACCGGGTGCTGGTGATCCCGCTGTCGGGCTGGTTGGGCGGGGCGGGCAAGCCGTTGCTGCTGGGCAGCCTGTCGGCCCTGCTGCTGGCCTATCTGGTGCGTTTTATCGCCGTGGCCCATGGTCCCTTGGAAAACAGCCTGGCCCGTATCCGACCGTCCCTGCCCGAGGCGGCGCGCAGCCTTGGGGTCAGTGGGCCAGTACTTTTTTGCAAAGTGTATCTGCCGTTATTGCTGCCCGGCGCCTTGAGCGCGGCGCTGCTGGTGTTCGTCGATGTGCTCAAGGAAATGCCCGCGACCCTGCTGATGCGCCCGTTTGGCTGGGACACGCTGGCGGTGCGGATCTTTGAAATGACCAGCGAGGGGGAGTGGGCGCGGGCCTCGCTGCCGGCCTTGACCCTGGTGCTGGTCGGCCTGTTGCCGGTGATCGGCTTGATTCGTCGCTCGGCGCATCGAATCGGCTAGGTGTCATGGCTCCCCCTTGCGGCTACAATGCGCGGCATTCGGTGCGGTCCGTCTGACAGACCGGGTACGAAACAGGACTCAAGGCCCCATCGATAAAGGGCTCAAGCCGGTTTCCCACCCGTCCGCGCCTTCGCCACGCCCGGAAGGAGAAACCCATGGGACAGCGTACGCCTCTCTATGACCTGCACCTCGCCCTCGGCGCGAAGATGGTCGATTTTGGCGGTTGGGATATGCCACTGCATTACGGCTCGCAGGTCGAGGAGCACCATCAGGTGCGACGTGACTGCGGTGTGTTCGATGTCTCGCACATGACCGTGATCGATATCACCGGCAGCCAGGCCAAGGCTTGGCTGCGCCATCTGCTGGCCAACGATGTCGAGCGTCTCGACGGCCTCGGTCGCGCCTTGTACAGCGCGATGCTCAATGAGCACGGTGGGGTGGTCGACGACATGATCGTCTATCGCACCGAGAGCGGTTACCGCCTGGTGGTCAATGCCGCGACCCGTGATCAGGACATGGCCTGGATGCAGGCCCGACTCAGCGGCTATGACGTGCAACTGCACGAGCGCCCGGAGCTGGCGATGCTGGCGATCCAGGGGCCACAGGCCCGGCACAAGATCGCCGAACTGGTGAGCCAGTCCCGCTGCCAACTGATCCAGCAACTCAAGCCCTTCGAAGGCCGCAGTGACGGCGACTGGTTTATTGCCCGCACCGGCTACACCGGGGAAGACGGTCTGGAGATCATCCTGCCGGCCGAGCAGGCCCCCGGCTTTTTCAACGATCTGGTGGGCGCGGGTATCTCGCCCATCGGTCTGGGCGCCCGGGATACCTTGCGCCTGGAAGCCGGCATGAACCTGTACGGCCAGGATATTCACCAGGACGTTTCGCCGCTGGCGGCCAATATGGCCTGGACCATTGCCTGGGAACCGGCTGATCGCGACTTTATCGGGCGTGGCGCCCTGGAGGCGGAAAAAACCGCCGGCGCCAAGCTCAAGCTGGTCGGCCTGGTGCTGGAAGAGCGCGGCGTTCTGCGGGCTCACCAGGTGGTTCGGATCGCCGAGATTGGCGAAGGAGAGATCACCAGTGGTAGTTTCTCTCCTACGCTAAGCAAGTCGATTGCGCTGGCGCGTGTTCCCGCCGCCACGGCTGATCGCGCTGAAGTTGAAATTCGCGGCAAATGGTACCCGGTTCGCGTGGTAAGGCCGACGTTCGTGCGTCATGGTAAAACCCTGATCTGAATTTTCCGGCGGGCCCTCAATCGCTCCGCCACTGATACTTAAATGTGAGGACACTGAATATGAGCGATATCCCTGCTGATCTGCGTTTTGCCGAAAGCCACGAGTGGGCTCGCCTGGAAGCTGACGGTAGCGTCACCGTCGGCATCAGCGACCATGCTCAGGAAGCCTTGGGGGATGTGGTGTTCGTGGAACTGACTGAAGTCGGTACCGTGTTCGCCGCCGGCGAGGCTGCCGGTGTGGTCGAGTCGGTGAAGGCGGCTTCGGATATCTATTCGCCAGTGTCGGGCGAAGTGATTGCGGTCAACGAAGCGTTGTCCGGCGAGCCTGAGCTGCTGAACTCCGATCCGCACGGCGCGTGGATCTTCAAGCTCAAGCCGAGCAATGTGGCGGAGCTGGAGAAGTTGCTGGATGCGGCGGGTTACAAGAAGGCTATCGGCGAGTAATTCGTCAGGTTGACCGCGTTATCGTTCATCGCGAGCAAGCTTGCTCCTACAAGAGCAGGCGTGCTCGCGATCACGGTGTTACGGCTTCAAGACTGCCTTGACCGCCGCCACCGAACGCTCGACATCGGCCTTGGTCATGGCGTTGAACATCGGCAACGACACGATCAGGCGCCCGACGCGCTCTGCGATCGGGAACATGCCTTCCTTGAAGCCGCGTTCGCGGTACAGGCTCAGCAGGTGGATCGCCGGGTAGTGATAACCGATGCCGATGCCGCGCTGCTTCATCTCTTCCATAAAGGTCGCCCGCGCCGGCTGGCCGTCCTGACGCTCCGGCAGTACCAGCTGGAACATGTGCCAGTTGCTGTTGGTGAAATCCTTCACCGGTAGCTGGGCACCGTATTTCTCTTCGAAATCACTGCCAAAGCACTCGAAATAGTACTCGGCCAGCCCGCGGCGGTGCGGGGTGATGGCATCGATATGGGCAAACTGGCCCAGGCCGATGGCGGCGGCGACGTCGGTCATGTTGAATTTGCCGCCCAGCACGTCCACGTCCAGGCCGTCATGGCCGGTACGGGTCACGCCCTGCAGGCGGTACTTCTCGGCCAGACGGGCCTCTTCGGCGTTGTTCAACACCAGGCAGCCGCCTTCGGACGAAGTGATGTTCTTGTTCGCCTGGAAGCTGAACGACACCAGGTCACCCAGGGCGCCGATCTTCTGGCCGTTCCATTCCGAACCCAGGGCCTGGGCCGCGTCTTCGACGATGCGCAGGTTGTGTTTCTTGGCGATGGCGTACAGGCGATCCATGTCCACCGGCAGGCCGGACAGGTAAACCGGGATGATCGCCTTGGTACGCGGGGTGATGGCGGCCTCGACCTTGTCCAGGTCGATATTGCGGGTTACCGGGTCGATATCGGCGAACACCGGGGTCGCGCCGACTTCGATGATCACGTTGGCGGTGGCCACCCAGGAGATCGGCGTGGTGATCACTTCGTCGCCCGCGCCGATACCGGCGATGCGCAAGGCGATTTCCATGGTGCAGGTGCCGGAGTTGAAGGTGCGCACCGGACGCCCGCCGAAGTATTCCGACAGTTGCGCTTCAAAGGCCGCGACCTTCGGACCGCTGGTGATCCAGCCGGAACGCAGGACATCGCCCACGGCGGCAATGGTCGCTTCGTCGATGGTCGGTTTGGAAAAAGGCAGGAAAGGAAGTTCGCTCATGGGGTCGTGACGTCCGATGTGAAGGCCGACAGTGCTCTACCGGCAGTGAAGAGTAGACAGCAAGGCTGCAATGCTGGCGATGATACTGTTTTAAGGTGAAAATTCGGTGCTTTTTTTGCTGTCCGGACGCTGAACGAGCACGTCGGGCCGGTGCCTGGGTGTCGATCGGCGGTTTTTACCGGGCAACGCAAAACGCCGCGGGTGAGCGGCGTTCTGGTTTGTGGGTGAAGTGTTTGAATCAGTCTTCGGCGACGGTGTTCTTCGCCAGGATGGCGTTGGCCAGTTGCATGTCGGTGACCTTCAGGTCCGGGTTTTCGGCCCGCAGTTTTTGCATCGCGGCCTCCAGATAAGGGCCACGGATGCCGCCATTGCTGGCGACGAAGCTGCTGGCATCGTCCTGGGCGGCGGCCACCAGCTTGTGGTCCTTCCTGAAGGTCAGGTAGGTGGAGCCGGTGGTGGCGCCAGAGGAAAGGACGTTGCGCCAGAACTCGTCGGCCATTGCTGCGCCGACGGGAAGGGTAAACAAGGCCAATGCGACAACTGCTGTTTTGAGACGCATGAGAGTGACTCCGGTGTGGGTATCTGAAAGGTTTGATTACTGTTGTCACGCCGGAGTTCCATCGGCCTCACGCAATCCTTTCCACCCGCAGGGTACTGCCGTCCTGACCAACCACCCGGACCTGGGTGCCCACCTCGCTATCCGGCCCGATGGCCATCCAGACGCTGTCACCGACCTTGATCTTGCCGCGCCCGGCGACAATGGCGACATGCACCACGAAGGTCTTGCCGATCAGGTCGTGACCACGCTCATTGAGTCCCGGCTGGTCGCTGGGCCGGGCGTTGTTGCGTTGGCGTTTCCACCAGAGCCACGCGGTCAGGATCGACAGCACGCCGAACAGCAGCAACTGCAAGGTCCAGTGCAGGCCGGGAATCAGGTAGGTCAGGACGCCCACGGCCGCGGCGGCAGTCCCCACCCACAGCAGGTAACCGCCGGCGCCGAATATCTCGAAAATCAGCAACAGCGTGCCGAGGGCCAGCCAGTCCCAGAACGACAGGTGTTGCAGGAATTCCCACATGGGTGTTGCCTCAGGGTTTCTTGCTGTCGAAGGTGGCCTTGACGATCTCGCCGATGCCGCCTACCGCGCCGATCACCTGGCTGGCCTCCAGCGGCATCAGGATCACCTTGCTGTTATTGGCCGAGGCCAGCTTGCCCAGGGCGTCGATGTATTTCTGCGCGACAAAGTAGTTCACCGCCTGCACGTTGCCCTTGGCGATAGCCTCGGAGACCACCTGGGTCGCCCGGGCTTCGGCTTCGGCCTGGCGTTCACGGGCTTCGGACTGGAGGAAGGCCGACTGCCGGGCGCCCTCGGCTTCGAGGATCTGCGCCTGCTTCTTGCCTTCGGCGGTGAGAATCGCCGAGGCGCGCAGGCCTTCGGCTTCGAGGATTTGCGCGCGCTTGACCCGTTCGGCCTTCATCTGCCCGGACATGGCCGCCATCAGGTCGGCGGGCGGGCTGATGTCCTTGATCTCGATGCGGGTCACCTTGATCCCCCATGGCGCGGTCGCTTCGTCGACGGTGCGCAGCAGGCGCTCGTTGATGGCGTCGCGCTGGCCGAGCATGGCGTCCAGCTCCATGGAGCCGAGCACGGTGCGGATATTGGTCTGCAACAGGTTGCGGATGGCGTGCTCGAGGTTGTTCACCTCGTAGGCGGCCTGGGCGGCGTTGACCACCTGGAAGAAGCACACGGCGTCGATCTGGACCGTGGCGTTGTCGGCGGTGATGACTTCCTGGGGCGGGATGTCGAGCACGCTTTCCATGACGTTGATCTTGCGCCCGATGCGGTCCATGACCGGGATGATGATATTGAGGCCCGGCTTGAGGGTGTTGGTGTAGCGCCCGAAGCGCTCCACCGTCCATTGATAACCCTGGGGCACGACCTTGAAGCCCATGAACACCAGGGCAATGGCCAGGCCGACGAAGAGCAGGAGTACGCTACCGATTTGCATGACGATTCCCTGTTGCAAGTGTTGATCGAGAAGGCTGTTACCTTGAGTGTAACGGGGCTTGCCGGGATAAAAAGTGTTTACTCGGCAATGGACGCATGTCGTGACACTTTCATCAGCGCTGCTCGCTCTGCGGCGTGACCCGCAACACTTCCTCGACGGTGGTCAGCCCCGCCGCGACCTTTTGCGCGCCGGACAGGCGCAGGCTGCGCATGCCGTCCTTGAACGCCTGGCGACGCAGGGCCAGGAGGTCGGTATCGGCGTGGATATGCGCCTTGAGGCCGTCGTTCAGGACCAGGATCTCGTAGACCCCGGCGCGCCCGTGATAACCGGTGTCGCGACATTCCAGGCAACCGACGGCGCGCTGGGCACCGCTGGGCATCGGCGCCTGCCAGGGTCGGGTCAGGCTTTGCCAGTCGTCTTCTTCCAACTGGGTCGGCGCCTTGCAGTGCGGGCACAGGGTACGCACCAGGCGCTGGGCCATGACCCCGAGCACGGTGGCCTTGATCAGGTAATGCGGCACCCCCAGTTCCAGCAGGCGGCTGATGGCGCTCGGCGCGTCGTTGGTGTGCAGGGTCGAGAGCACCAGGTGGCCGGTGAGCGCGGCCTGGATCGCCATTTCGGCGGTTTCCAGGTCGCGGATCTCGCCGATCATGATGATGTCCGGGTCCTGGCGCATCAGCGCGCGCACACCACTGGCAAAGGTCAGGTCGATATTGTGCTGGACCTGCATCTGGTTGAAGGCCGGCTCGATCATCTCGATCGGGTCCTCGATGGTGCAGAGGTTGACCTCCGAGGTCGCCAGTTTCTTCAGGGTGGTGTACAGCGTGGTGGTCTTGCCCGAACCGGTGGGTCCGGTGACCAGGATGATGCCGTTGGGCTGGCGGGTCATGTCCTGCCAGCGGCGCAGATCGTCGGCGCCGAAGCCCAGTTGGTCGAAATCCTTGAGCAGCACCTCCGGGTCGAAGATACGCATCACCATCTTTTCGCCAAAGGCGGTGGGCAGGGTCGACAGGCGCAATTCGACTTCGCCGCCGTCCGGGGTCTTGGTCTTGACCCGGCCGTCCTGGGGTTTGCGCTTTTCCGCGACGTTCATCCGGCCCAGGCTTTTCAGGCGGCTGACAATCGCCATGGTCACCTGGGGCGGGAACTGGTAGACGTTGTGTAGCACGCCGTCGATGCGAAAGCGCACCGTGCCCTGTTCGCGGCGCGGCTCGATATGGATATCGCTGGCCCGTTGCTGGAAAGCGTACTGGAACAGCCAGTCGACGATATTGACGATATGGGCGTCGTTGGCGTCCGGCTCCTGGTCGCTGGCGCCGAGGTTGAGCAACTGCTCGAAGTTACTCGGATTATGGTTTTTCTGGTCGACCAGGCTGGCCCCGCTGACCGACTTGGCCAGGCGGAAAAATTCCACGGTGAAGCGCTGGATATCCACCGGGTTGGCCACCACCCGGCGAATCGGCAGCTTCAACACATGGCTGAGGTCGGCTTCCCAGGCCCGCACATGGGGCTGGGCGCTGGCGATGGTCACGCCGTCGCGGTCGACCGCCACCGCGAGGATCTTGTGCCGCTGGGCAAAGGCGTAGGACATCAATGAAGTCACCGCCGCCACGTTGATCTTCAGCGGGTCGATGCGCAGATACGCCTGGCCGGCATGGCGGGCCAGCCAGAGGGTGAGGTTTTCCAGGTCCAGGGGTTTGCCGGGACGACTCAGGTCGGCCAGTTGCTGGCTGGCGATGAACTCCAGCGGATGCTGCTGGGTATCGCGCGCGGTACGCCGGGTGGCCAGGGCCTGTTCGGCTGCCTCCTGGCTGATAAAACCCTGGGTCACCAGTTCGCGCAACAGCTCGTTGAGATCCAGCCAGCGGTCCTGGGGAAGGGGGGCGACGGGCATGCGGGCTCCTATTCGGTCGGTCCTGCAACCAGCGATTCAGACGTAGTCCCTGTCTGATCGTCAATTGCCAAGAATAGACGCGAGGCTGCCTGACGTTGGCGTCGATACCAAGACAAAGATTGCGATTCTTTTCAAAAAAGCCGTCAGCCCGCGGCCTGTGCGCTGTGCCGCTGTGCGCCTTGGGGCGGTTGCAGGGCCACGGAACAGACGCTGATCAGGTTGCGCATTTTTTCACCGATGACCTGGGCGCGGTGCCAGCTCAGGCCGTCCAGCACGATATCGATCGCCAGCAGTCCGTCGTCCTGTTGCGCCTGCACTTGTCGTGGGGTCAGGAACTGCAGGGCAAACAGGTTCAGCAGGCGGCAGAGCAGGTCCGGCTCGGCTTCGGCCAGCACCTGGTAGCGCACCTGGCAGTGGGCATTGCCCGCCGCCCAGACATCGGCACGGGTGGGAGCGTCATGGAGGGCTTCGGGAGAAGGCATGGTGGGTTTCCTGGGGCGGCGACGGGATAGGCTGGAGAAATTTTTACATGCCGAGCCGGGTATTTCTTATCTATGATGGGCTGATATGCTCTGATCCAGACATGATCTATTCGCTAATAGCCAGTTAGAAGGTTTTTTTATGCAAGGCGAGCTGGACACCTACGACCGCCGGATCCTGGCCTTGCTGCAAGAAGACGCCTCGCTTTCCAGCGCGCAGATTGCCGAGCAGGTGGGGTTGTCCCAGTCACCCTGCTGGCGACGGATTCAGCGGCTCAAGGAAGAGGGGGTGATCCGTGCCCAGGTGACCTTGCTCGATCGCAAGAAAATCGGCCTCAACACGCAGATCTTCGCCGAGGTCAAACTCAACGCCCATGGTCGCTCCAACTTCACCGAGTTCACCGAGGCGATTCGCGGTTTTCCGGAAGTGCTGGAGTGTTATGTGCTGATGGGCGCGGTGGATTTCCTGCTGCGGATCGTCACGGCTGACATCGAGGCCTATGAGCGGTTTTTCTTCGAGAAGCTGTCGATGGTGCCGGGGATCCAGGAGGTCAACTCCATCGTTGCCCTGTCCGAGATCAAGTCCACCACCAGCTTGCCGGTATTGCGCCCGGCCTGAAGGTTCATTGGGCAAAGATGTCCTTGACGAACACCAGGACCGGTTTGCCGTTCTGGGACAGGATCAGCACCGTGTAGCGCTCTCCCGATTCCAGCGGGCCCAGGCTCAGGGGCGCGGTGACCAGGGTACCGTCGCAGAAGCCTTGCACGGACAGCTTGACCGGGTTGACGTCGCGTCGCTCCAGCAGACCGGGGTTCAGGTCATGGAAAATCGGCTGCTCCTGCCGACCTGCACGACGCAAACCGCCGCCGGTACAGTCCGGGTCGGCGTTGATCAGCGCCAGCGACGCCTGGAGGCCATTGAAGTCTTTCGGTTGCTCGCGCACGGTCAGCAGTTCAAAGCCCTTGTCGCCGGGGACCACCACGAAGGTCACGAACTCGCCGGGGGCCAGGTTCAACTTGACCGGCACGCTGACGCCGGCACTGCTCAAGGCGCCCGTGACCGGCTTGTCGGCGGGCACCGCGGAGAACACCGAGACCACCGATGGGGCCAGTGTCGAAGGTGTCTGTTCGCCCTCCGGGAGCACGTCGAGGGGGCTGTCCAGGGCGTTGACGAAGCGGATGAAGGCCGAGTCCCGGCTCGGCCCGGTGGGATAGAGCGCGGTATCGCCGTGGGCGGCAGCGAAGCTTATCAGCGTCGCCAGGCCCAGCAGCAGTTCGCGCATCCGATTCATTTTCCCGCTGCCTTGAGCGCCGGTGCCTGCAACAACGCCTTGACGATGTCCTCGCTCCAGGTCTGGTAGCCGGTGCGGGTCAGGTGCTGGCCGTCAATGGTCGCCCACTGGCCCTTGGTGGAGAATTGCAACGAATCGATATAGCTGCATGGCGCGACGTTTTTCGACAGGAAGTCCGACATCGTCTTGACCCGTTCGTAGGTCTTGCCGTACATGCCGCCTTCGCTGCCCCAGTTCGGCCCGACCCAGACGCAGGGTGTGTGGTGGGCGGCGATGGCCTTGACCAGGCTGTCGGTCTGTTTCCAGATCCAGGCCTTGGGGAAACTCGGTTTGTCGTAGCTGGCCATGGTGTCGCCCATGACAATCAGGGTGAGGTTGGGTTTGTCGCTGTCCAGCAAATCGCCGATCGAGCGGGTCGATGCGCCGACCAGCACCGTGGCCTCGGCCGTGCCCCGGCGTTCGGCGCCGCCGCAGGGGCTGGGCGTGGCCTTGAGCCAATCGCCGGCATTGGCCCCGCAAATGCCCAGGGAGTGGACCTGAGCACCCTGCCGGCTGAGGGCATCGTGCAGCGGGTTGAGCAGGAAATCCGGAGTGGCCAGGTGGCTGTCGCCGATGATCAGGATGGTCAGGCCCGCCAGTACGGATGAGGTTGCCACGATGCACGCTCCCTGGAGTCAGTTGGAGTAAGGCGAACGATAGGGGCTGACCGGCAAGGCCATGGGCCCGGTCATCTTCTCGAACAGGTAACGCAGGTACAGCTCGGCGTTTACCTGGCGGTAGTCCTGGGCGTTATCCACCCCCAGTGAACCGCCGAGCAGCACGTTCGAGCCGAGCCGGTATTCGCCCGCCGCATTCAGGTTGTAGCCGATGCCGGTGCTGTTCTGGCCAGGATATGTGAGGTTGTTGGCGGCCTGCTCGGCGCTGTGGCCGGGAAAGTAGTCGGCGCCTTTCTGGTCGATATGCTGGACTCCCAACGCGCCGCTGAGCTTGTAAGTGAAGCGGTCGGAACGCTGGGACCAGGTGACCGGGACCGCCATGGAGAAGAACGTCTGCGGGCTGAAGTAGCCGCCGTGGCCGTAGGTGAAGAACCCCTGGTTGTTCTCGTAGGACAGGGCCGAGGTGCTCAGGCCCACGGTCAGCTTGTCGTCGGGCTGGTTGTCCAGGTACCAGTAGATCCCGCCGCCCAGTTCGGCGCGGGTGTTGGACTCGACGTTGTTGCCGACCAGCTTGTGCAGGGCGCCGTAGCCGTAGACCCCGACTTCCTGGTCGTCGTAGCCGAGCTGGGCGCGTCCGCCGTTGGCGGTCACGCCACCCCACTTCACGCCGGTCCGCCGGTCCTCGGTGCCGGCGAATGAGGTCACGCTGTCGGTGACCGGGCGCCGCGACAGGGCGATGCTGTAGTGCATGTTGGGGCTGGATACCAGCGGCTGGTCCAGGCTCACGCCGCCGATCACGGTGTTGTAGGTGAAGCCCACCGGGCTGACGCCGATATCGGCCTTGATGCCGTGCTCCGGGTTCTCCACTGCCACGGCCATACCCACGCCGTTGGCCTGCTGCGAGCCGGGGGAGCCGCTGGCCAGGCCACTGCCGAAGCGGGTGAGGCTGTCGCTCTTGACGCTGCCGGCGTGCAGCGAAACCGGCGTCACCCGCAACGCCACGCGATTGTCGCCGGCGGGCAGGTTGGCTTCGAACGGCGTTTCGACATCGGTCAGTTTGCTCAGGCCCGATTCATTGTTGTTGCTGCGCACGCTCAGGCCCTGGGCGATATAACCGCTGCGCTCCTGGAGAATTTCGTCCAGCGCGAGCTGCGCCGGGCTCTGGTTCAGGCGCGCGGGCTCGTCTGAACGGCGGCCGGGGGCAAAGGGATTGGCGCTCGGTGCCGGGTCGTTGTCCAGGCCGCTGTCGGGTACGGCGTCCGAGGCACTGTAGAGCTGCGGGGCCATGGCCGGGTCGGGTGGCATCGTATCGGCGGCCTCGCTGCCCGGCGCCAGCGGATCGGCTATACGGGTGGTACCTCGACGCGGCTGTCCGGTTTGATTGCGGAACGGGTTGTCGCTGTCGTCGTCCTGGCTGTCGAAGGGCTGGCCGTCGCGGCGTTGACCGCCTTCGATGGCCACGGCCTGGCGCAGCAGTTCGGCGGCCTCGGCACTTTTGCCCATGGCGCGGTAGGTTGCGGCGGCGCTGGTCAGCACCTTCGGCACGCCCGGCTTGAGCGCCAGGGCGGTCTTGAGGGACTTGTCGGCCTGTGCATAGTCGTGGTCCTGGGCGGCCAGGCTGGCCACGCTCAGTTGCAGGTCGGCGTTGTGCGGGTCGTTCTGCAACAGGGGTTTGTACAGGGCCATGGCTTTGGCGTTATTGCCGTTGGCGGCATACATCCGCGCCAGCGCCGAGATCGCCTGGGTGTCATGGGGGTATTGCTTCAGCGTCGGCTTGAGCAGGTCGTAGGCCCCGGCCAGATTGCCTTTCTCGCGCAACTGGTCGGCCTGCTTGATGCGGTACAGCTTCACCAGCTCGGCGTAGTGGCGGTGATCGCTGTCGTTGAGGCGAGCCCCTTGCAGGGAGCGGAGGATATCCGCGGCATCGTTGTCCTGGTCGGCCTTGAACAGGATGTCGGCGTACAGCAGTTGCAGTTTGGCGTCGGGACTGGGGGAGCGCTCCACCAGGTCGCGCATCAGGGCCACGCCCTGTTGCGACTGACCGGCGTCGATATAGGCCGCGGCCAGGATCGCCACCCGATCCGGCTTGCCGGCGGTCAGGGCCTGGCTGCGGGCCAGCAGCGCCTGGGCTTCCTGGCGCTGGCCGCGCCTGAGGTTGTCGACGGCGGCTTCGGTCTGTACATGCAGGGCGATCTCCTTGCCCAGTTCGTCCATCTCGCGGCTGCGCCTGGCCTGGGGGATGCGTGCGAGGCTGGCTTGGGCGTCCTGCCATTCACCCAGCTGGGTCGAGAGCAGGGTCCGGGTATACAGCGCATCGGGTTGGTCGGGGTGGCGTTTGAGCAGGTCGTTGACCTGGTCCTTGGCGGCCTGGGTGCGGCCTTGCCCCAGGTAGATCCGGGCCAGGGCAAAGCGCGTCCAGGTATTGCCCGGGTCGTCCACCAGGGCCTGGCGATAGGCTTGCTCGGCGGCGCGCAGGTCGCCGCGCTGTTCGGCGAGCCGCGCGACCTGGGTGGCGCGCAACGAGCGGATGGACACGGCGGAGCCCAGGCGGGCCTGGTCCGCCGGGGGAATCGAGTCGATCAGCTTGAGCGCTTCATCGGCTTTGCCCTGCTGCGAGAGCACCGCGATCAACCCGCCCAGGGCCTGGGGATCGTCGCGATGACTGGCGAGGATACGCCGGTAGCTGGCCTCGGCCTGGGCCAGTTGGCCCCGCTCGGCCTGCAAGTTGGCCAGCGCCACCTGGCTGGCCGGTTGGCCGGGGTTCTGGCGGGCGGCCTGTTCGATCATTTTCCGCGCCTGGTCCTCACGTCCGGCCTTTTGCGCCTCGCTCGCGCCGGCCATCAGCCGCCAGTAACGGACGTTGTCCAGCGCCTGTTTCCAGGGATGCCCGCCGGGCTGTTGGGTGGCCCGCAGCAGCAGGTCCTCGGCTTCGTTCAGGCGGTCCTGCTTTTGCCGCAGGACACCCAGGCCGCCGAGGGCGTCGGGGTCGTTGGGTTTTTCCTTGAGACGGGTTTGAAACGCCTGCTCGGCGGCGGCCAGGTCACCGCCCTCAAGCGCCTGCAGGCCTTGGGCGTCCTGCGGGTCGCGTTGCCAGGCGGGCACTTTGCGGGCGGGTGCCGCACTGCTGCGGGCCAGGGTCTTGCCCTTGTTCATCAGGTCGCGGATTTCCTTGTCGTTCGGGTGCGCGGCGAGGAACTGCTCGAACAGCGGGACTTGCGCCGGCGCCGGCGGGCCGATCCAGGTCAGGGCGAAGCGCCAGGTTTCGTTGGCGTCACCGCCGACATCCTTGTCCTTGGCGAGGACCGCCAGGCGGCGGATGCCTTCGGCCCGGGTGTCGAGGTTGCGGACCATGTGCTTGGCCAGGAACAGCGCCACGGCGCGGTCGTCCGGGCGTTCGCGCAGCAATCGTTCAAGACCGGCGCGGGCCTCCTGTTCACCGCCCTTGGTGTAACCCAGCAGGTAGTAATACTCGCGGGCCAGGGTGCCCTGGGGCTGGCGACCGTTCAGTAGTTGACGGTAAATCTTCACCGCGTCGTCGTATTTGTCGGCGTCCACCAGTTGCCGGGCCTGGGCCAGCAGTCGGGCCTGCTCATCGCTGCCCAGAGCAATGTCCTGTTCAAGTTGCTGGGCCTGGCGGGGCTGCGGTACCAGTGCCTGCAAACGGGCCAGGTACTTTTTCGCTTCCTCCGGCCGCTTGAGCTGGACGTTGCTCAGCCCCAGGCCATAGAGCGCTTCCGGTTGATCAGGGGCGATCAGCAGCAACTTGTTCCAGGCGTCGATGGCCCGGTCGGGGTTGTTCTGCGATTGCCAGTAGCGCCCTTGCTCGATCAATTGCGCCTGCGGATCGTCGGCCCGGGCCTGAAGGGCCGGGTTGGCCAGGGCAAACAACAACGTCAGGGTGAGGGTATGGCGCATGCCTGTTCTCCCGCGCCGTGGATTCACGACAACCGCCGTTTGGCCTGGGCCCGCAGCCCCAGGAAGATCAAGGCACAGAGCAGCACGAAGCCGATCAGGACCGCGAGCAGCATCCCGCTCAGATGCCGAGACAGCAGCAGCTGCAAGTGCCGGAACCAGCCCAGGTGACCGACGTAGTACGGCTGGTCGGCGGCCAGGGTGGTGATCTGCTTGTCCTGGATCACGGCCAGGCTGCCCTGGATCAGGTCCTTGTAGTCATCGCCACCGATCATCGCTGCGGTGACCTCGGTCAGTCGCGCCGGGTCGCTGCTGGCGACCACCACTACACTGCGGCCGTTTTTGAGCGGCGACTCGAAGCCCGCCAGATAAGGCGTGCCTCGGCCCGACCATTCCAGGGTGGCGCGGGTCTTGCGGATCGCCGCTTGCGAGTCGGGGCTGAACCAGTCGTGAATGCGCAAGGCCAGGTCGCTCAGGTCGAAGAAGTGCCGGCTGCCTTCGCTACGGGCCGGCGACGCGTCGGCCCATTGCTTGAGCAGGGGCTGGTCGTTGCCGGTGGCGAACACCAGCAGGTCCTTGTCGCTGACCCCCTCGACGTCACGGGCCTGGATCACTTGCAGGCCGGTGGCCGGATAGCCGGTGGATTCGCCGAAACGCCCGAGCACGGTGAGGAAAGCGCTGAGGGTCGCCGGCTCCTGGGTGTCGGGCATCACCACCGCGGTTTCCGAGAGGTCGGCCAGGCGGGTGAAGGGGAAGCCGCTGTCGCGGAACTTGCCCAGGTCGGGCATCGCCGTGTAGTGGTCCAGGCCGCTCAGGTCGAGGGTCGAATCGCCTTCGATCTGGCCGCGCATGTCTTCGACGATGACGTCCCGGCATTCGCCTTGTTTGACATAGTCGTACAGGTAGCGCATTTGCAGCTGCGACTCGAAGGTGGCGATGCCCAGGGGCAGGTACATGCTGGCTTCTTGCGGCAGGCTGTCGTCTTTCTTCAGCCACTCGAGCAGGTCCGGTCCGCCTTTGAGATTGGGGATCGACGGCAGCTGCATCGAGCGCACCAGGTGATCGTTGAGGTGCACCAGAAGCGCCGAGTTGGTCGAGAACTGCTGCGGTGTGTAACGGTATTTGAGCAGCAGCGGGGCGCCGCGTCCGCGCCATTCGAACAGGTCCGGCGGCAGGCGCAGGGCAATTTTGATGTCCTCGGGGCTGTAGCCGGAGACATGCAATTGCCGGGCGTCGACTAGTTCGCCGAGCTTTACCGGGCGGTCGGTGGGCAGCCAGTTGGGCGCGTCATAGGGCACGCGCACCGGCAGCGGGTCGAGGTGGTCGATCAGCGCGGTGGCCCCGGACAGCGACTGGCTGCCCAGGGCGACGGCCGTGGCGGCAATCTTCAGTTCAGCGTCGTTGCGTCCGCTGATCACCAGCAGCTTGCCATAGGGGTCGTTGGGGTTGGTCATCATGGTCACGCTGGGGCCGCTGGCCGGGTTGCTCGACAGCTCGCCCAGCGCCAGGGTTTCGCGGTGGGTGACGAAGACAATGGCATTGCCCTTGGCCGGTAGTTGCCCGACGCTGGCGGGAAAGGTCGCGGTGCGATAGCTGGCCAGGGCGCCGAACTTGGAAGCGATCGCCGCGGCGGCTTCCAGCTTGGCGGGGCTGGGGTTGGCGTCGAACACAAAGGGCAGGACCAGCGGGCGCGCGTCGTGGCGGTCGAAGAACGGCACCGGCAGCAGGGCCAGGTCATTTTTCAGGGCGATGGGCGAATACTGGATATTCAGCTGGCTGTCGTTGCCGACCCTGGCCCACAGGCTCGAGTGCAACGGGTCTTCGCACTGCATCGTGTAGTGCCCGATCAGTTGCAGGTCCAGCCGGTTGAAGTCGGTGATCAGCCGCGCGGGGATCTCGACCACCCGCTCCAGGTCCTTGCCGGCCTGCTCCCGGGGTAGCGGCAGGCTGACGGCGACCCTGTCGTTGACCAGCACGTTGATCTGCGACAGCTCGGGCAGCATCAGCGCCGAATAACCGTAATGCAGGACCACCTGGACACCGGTCACCACCTGATCGGCGCGAATCCCGAAGTCGACGCTGTCGGTCGACTCGACACCGCGCAGGTACAAGGGGTCGCGGCGTCCCAGTTGCTTGAAGGTCAGGCTGTAGCTGTTCTTGTCAGCGGCGATCACCGGTGCCTGGCCGGTGCCGGCGGCGGGGCTGCTGCGGTTGTCTGTTTGCGTCACGGCGTTGCCGGAGCCCGGATAGACGCCGCAGCAGAGCAGCAACAGGAGGGCGTAACGAATGCAGCGTCCGTCGCTGCCAGCGGAGAATATCGGGCTCATGGCGTGTCCAGGGCAGGTGCTGAGGAAGAGGTGCCGGAGCGCCGCCGTTCGAGCGCCTGGCCGGGTAATCTGAGGGTTGCCTTGAGCAACTCGGAAACGCCGTGCACGGCGATGACGCTGATCGCGCGCAAGGCCTTGAGTGGCGAGTCGGGGGTGCTGGTGCCCCAGTTCCGCGCCCAGGTGTCGGCGCGGGAGAAGGTCAGGTGGACCAGGTCGCTTTGCTGGCTCAAGGTCATCGGGTCGAAGCGGATGCCGACCGTGTTGCCGCGGCTGAAGACCACGCTGCCGTCGAAGTGATAGTGCTGCTGGTGGCGAAACAGCGAGACCCGCAGCGGTGTACCGAGGGGAATCGATTGACCTGGTGCCAGCTTCAGGCCCAGGCCGCTCTGCGAAAAGTCCTGGGTGTGGCTGTGATACTCGGTGCCGTCGGCCAGCCGCAGGCCGACCGGCAATTTCGCCTCGATCCGGGGGTCGGCCCGTACCTGGCGGGTTTCGCTGGCGACCGCGATGGCGGCGGCGCACATCAGGGCGTTGTACAGGGCCCAGACCTGGTTGAGCAGCACCGTTTCATCGGTGGTGACGTCGGCACCGAGGTAGTCGTAGACCCCGTACACCACGGCAGCGATATTCAGGACCAGCAGCACGATGTAAGGCCGGGCCATCTTCCAGTCGAAGAATCCAGGGTGCAGGTCGCCGCCCTTGTCGGTGACGTTGAAATGCCCGGATTTTGGCTTGAGTATGCCCATCAGCACCGGCGTCAGGATGTACCAGGCCAGCACCGTTTCGTAGACCTCGTTCCAGTACGAATGGCGGAAGCGCCCCTGGATGCGCGAGTTGGTCAGGTTGGCCAGCAGCAGGTGCGGCGCCGCGTAGGCGGCCACCATCAGCGGCGCGGCATGGAAGATCTGCGCGCCGAACACCAGGTAGGCCAGGGGCGCGGTGAGAAACACCAGGCGCGGGAAACCATAGAAAAAGTGCAGCATGGCGTTGCTGTAGCAGATGCGCTGGCCGAGGGTCAGGCCGCGGCCGAGCATGGGATTGTCGGTGCGGAAAATCTGCGTCATGCCGCGGGCCCAGCGCACCCGCTGGTTGATATGCCGCGAGAGGTTTTCGGTAGCCCTGCCGGCGGCTTGCGGCAGGGCCAGGTAGGCGGTGTTGTAGCCGGCGCGGTTGAGTTTCAGCGAGGTGTGGGCGTCTTCGGTGAGGGTGGTTTCGTCCATCCCGCCGATGGCTTCCAGCGGTGCCCGGCGCATCAGGGCGCAGGAGCCGCAGAACATCGCGGCGTTCCATAGGTCATTGCCGTCCTGCACCAGGCCATAGAACAACTCGGCTTCGTTGGGCACCGCCTGGTAGGTCTTGAGGTTTTTTTCGAAGGGGTCCTGGGAAAAGAACACGTGGGGTGTTTGCAGCATCGCCAGCTTGGGGTCCTTGAGAAACCAGCCCATGCTGATTTGCAGGAAGGAGCGCGAGGGCACGTGGTCGGCGTCGAAGGCGGCGATGTATTCGCCGTGGGTGACCTTGAGCGCCGCGTTGAAATTGCCGGCCTTGGCGTGCAGGTTATTGTCGCGGGTCAGGTAGTGGGCGCCGACGCTCTCGCAGAACAACCGGAATTCGTCGCGATGACCGTCATCCAGCACATAAACCTTGAGCTTGTCTGTCGGCCAGTTCATCCGCAGCGCGGCGAACACGGTGATCTTGACGATCTCCAGGGACTCGTTGACGGTGGTGATGAACACATCGACAGTGGGCCATTGCGCCGGGTCTTCGCTGAGCAGGATCGGCCGGCGCTTGAGCGGCCAGGCGGTCTGCACATAGCCGAACACCAGCACCAGCAGCGCATAGAGCTCGGCTAGCACCAGGGTGTAGCCGAACAGCATGTCGTGGAAGTTCTCCAGCTCCAGGGTCTCGGTCAGGCGCCAGTACATGTAGCGCAGCGAGGCGATCAGCGACAGGCTGATCATGGCAATGATCGGCAGGTGACCTTCGAAGCGTCGCAAGACCAGGACCGCGACCAGGCAGGCAAGGCCGAACAGGGTTTGCTGGAGCAGGTCCGCGGGCGCGCTGATCACCCCGGCCAGGACCACGGCGCAGAGGATCGCGGCGCACAGCATCAGGCCCAGGCGCAGTGGCTGCGACCATTGGCGGAGGTGGTGCAGGGCGGTGCCGAGCAGGCGTTGGACGCGGCGTTCGAAGGTCATGGGTGCTGTGACTCCAGCTGATCGTGGAGCTTGTCGGCGATGGCCAGGAGGTCCTGGCAGCCGCGGGATTCGGCGGATTGCTCGAACGGATTGAATTCATAGGCCAGCGCCTCGGCGATGGCCTCGTCCCAGGTGATCGTGCCGAGCAGTTGGGTTTTCAGTTGGCTCTCGAGGATCTGCGCGATGTCCACGGACAAGGGGTGGGCGTTGTCCACGCCGTTGATCACGAACCAGCAGCTTGCCGGCCTGTCACCGCCCAGGTGGGGCTTGATCGCCGTGATCAGGCGCTCGAGGGCGGCGTGGGAGGCCGCGTCGGGCCGGACGACGGCGATCACCAGGTCGGCCATGTGCAGCGCCTGCTGCTGATAGAGCGTGCTGCCGGGAGGGGTGTCGATGATCAGTGTGTCGTGCTTGCCTAGGGCCAGTTCGTTCAGGTGGCGGGCCAGCCAGTGCGGGTCACCTTCGAGCTGGTGTTCAAGGGCTTGTAACTGTTGCGGGTCGTTCTCGCCGAAGGCCAGCAGCCGGGTGTTGGCGTAGCCGGTTTGCGCAAGATCGTGCCAGCTGCGCTGTTCCAGGCTGGCCTGGCAGATACCTTGTGCGGGTGGGCGGGTGCCCAGGTGATGGTATTGCGCATTCTGTGGGTCGAGTTCGAGGACGATGGCCTGCCGGTCAGTGCTGTTGAGCAGGATGGCCAGGAGACTGGCCAGGGTGCTGCGGCCGACGCCGCCACGGGTCGAGACTACCGCAATGATCCGGCCGGGAACCTGGGCGGCGAGGGCCGGCTGGGGTTGTTGCGTGGCCTGCGCCTGGCGTTGCCGGGCGAGATCCTGGAGCAGTGTGCGCAGGGACGGTGCTGCGGTTGTTTCAGGCGCGCCGGTATCACCCTGGACGAGCGGCGGCGAGGTCGGTTCGGCAGGCGGGGGGGCTGGAGGCTGGGGGGCCGCAGGGGGGGGCGCTGGCGTTTCGGTGAAGACCCGGGCCACCTCGATTTCCCGATAGCGGTCGGCCTTGGCACCGAACTTTCCCATCAGGTTCGCAACATCATCGTCGTCATCTGAAGGCTGCATGACAGCACCCATCCGTACCATTCTAAGAAAATCTTGAAAGGGGACAGATACGGCTAATCACACAATGCCGTCGTGCTGCATGCCTACCGGACGGTGGGCAAACGATGGTGTTCTTAAAGGTGTCGCCTGAACGTCTTGCGATAGAACCGAAGGCACTTAGTGTTAATCCAGAGTGCTTTATTGATCTATCAGGTTCAAATGTAGACCAGATTTACCGATGCAAGAAATTTTCGGTGAGTCTGATGTCGAACAGCGTCCTGCCGAACGACACCTTCCTGTAGGAGCGTGGCTTGCCCGCGAAGAGGCCCTCACGACCGCCAAAAGCTTCGCTGGCAAGCCATGCTCCTACAGATTGCGGGGCGTTACAGACGCAACAAGGTCTTCCAGGCACGGCTCTGGAACACCGTCAGCGCCTGCTGCACCCGGGCCTCCAGCACTTCATCGCTGATATCGGTCTCGGCCAGTTGCGCCAGCTTGTTCATTTCACCGAACAGGCGATCCAGCTCCGGCAACTCCAGCACGCCACGGGCCAGATGCAGCCATGCCTGGATACGCTCGATACGCGGCAGTTGTTCGGCGAGGTCTTCCGGTTGCTGCTGGTAGCGTCCCAGTTGCAACGAGGTGGCTTCTTCGGCCAGCAGCCGTGGCAACCAGTTCTGCAACTGGGCCGCGCCCTGGCGATTACCGCGGGTGGTGCGCTCGGCGGTCCAGCTACGGGCCAGCAACCAGCGCGAGGTGTTCAGCGAGAACAGGCCCCAGCGCACATCTTCCAGCTCTTCCAGGAACTGCTCCGGCGCGGCCTTGCGCACGTCTTCGTCTTCCTGGCCGGCGTGGACCAGTGGGCGCCAGTCTTCCAGCAACGCATCCAGGGCGCTGCGCAGTTCGCTGGTGGATTGCCGTGGCGCGGCCTGGCCGAGGCTGCCGAGCAGGGCGCGCAACTCGGTCAACTGCGCGACCCAGTCCTGCAGCAAGCGCCAGTGACCATTGAAGCGATATTGTTCGGCCAGTCGCTGGCTGCTGGCGAGCAAATGCCAGCCCAAGGCGGCGAACGCATCGTCCAGCGGCATCTCGGCGCTCAACTGCGGGGCCGGCAGGCTCAGCGAATAGCTGTTGGCGTCGAACAGGCGATAGCCGCGTTCGGCCTTGCTGATATCGCACGGCATCAGCGCCAGTTTCTCGGCCAGCTCGGCGGCCAGTTCCAGCAGTGCCGACGGGTCGCCTTCGCGCAATTCCAGTTCCAGCTCGCAGATTTCTTCTTTCTGCTTGCCAGCGATGACAAAGCCCAGGTCCAGGGCGGCTTCGATCACCACCTTGGCCTTGCCGCGACCCCAGGCGATTTCGGCGCGTTCGCGGACGAAATCGGTGGTGAAGATCGGCTTCAGGGTTTTCTTGTCCAGCTCGGCCAGCGCTTCGGGCCAGCATTCGCCGTCGAGTTTTTTCACATCGAGCTTGGCCTTGGCCAGGTGCCAGTCGTACTCGTTGCGTTCCGACAGGCCGGCGACGCTCTGGCCGCGGGTCTTGAGGGTCTGGATCACTTCTTCGCCGTCACGGCGCAGGCGCAGGGCGACCTTGGCCTTGGCCAGGTCGCGCTCGGGGGTGTCGAAATACTGATTGGTCAGCTCGCGACGTTCCCAGCCACTTTTGTTGCGTTTTTTCAGCAGCGGGTGCTCGCGCAGGGCGGCGAGGGTTTCGCGGCTGACGCGGAGTTTGATTTCGGTTTCTTTCTGCATGGCCGGAAAATCCAGGATCGGGAGCGCAGCCGGGGAGAAGGGGGCTGCCTAGGCCGTGCAGTGTACAGGACAAGCGGGCGGCACGCGTCGCGGCGGTTTATTCCAGGCGTCGGATGGCTCTATGATGAGCTTCGCCTTGGAGTTCGGGAGTCAGCGTCATGCCGTTGCCGTCGATGAAAGATCAATTCGCTGCGCTGATTGCCGCGCCGTCGGTCAGCTGTACCCAGCCGAGCCTGGATCAGTCCAATCGTCCGGTGATCGACCTGCTGGCGACCTGGCTCGGCGACCTGGGTTTCAGCTGCGATATCCAGCAGGTCAGCCCCGGCAAGTTCAACCTGCTCGCCAGCTTCGGCAGCGGCCCCGGCGGCCTGGTGCTGGCCGGGCACAGCGACACCGTGCCGTTCGACGGCGCGCTGTGGCAGACCGACCCGCTGAAACTGACCGAAGTCGATGGCCGTTGGGTCGGCCTGGGCAGTTGCGACATGAAGGGCTTTTTCGCCCTGGCCATTGAAGCCGTGATCCCGTTGCTCGACCAACCATTCAAGCAGCCGTTGCTGATCCTCGCCACCTGCGACGAAGAAAGCTCCATGTCCGGCGCCCGGGCCCTGGCCGAAGCCGGCCGGCCCCTCGGCCGCGCCGCGGTGATCGGCGAACCCACGGGCCTGAAGCCGATCCGCCTGCACAAGGGCGTGATGATGGAGCGCATCGAGATTCTCGGCCGCAGCGGCCACTCCTCCGACCCGAGCCTGGGCCATAGCGCCCTGGAGGCCATGCACGACGCCATCGGCGAGCTCAAGGGCCTGCGCTGGCAATGGCAGCGCGAATACAACAACCCGCAATTCAGCGTGCCCCAGCCGACCCTGAACTTCGGCTGCATCCACGGCGGCGACAACCCCAACCGCATCTGTGGCCAGTGCTCCCTGGAGTTCGACCTGCGGCCCTTGCCGGGCATGGACCCGAGCGTGCTGCGGGCGGCGATTCGCGCCAAGCTCGAACCCCTGGCGCAACGGCACCAGGTGAAGATCGACTACGCACCGCTGTTTCCCGAAGTGCCGCCGTTCGAACAGGCCGCTGATTCGGAACTGGTCCAGGTTGCGGAAAAAATCACCGGTCATCGCGCCGAGGCAGTGGCATTCGGCACCGAAGCGCCTTATCTTCAGCGCCTTGGCTGCGAAACCCTGGTCCTGGGCCCTGGCGACATCGCTTGTGCGCATCAGCCGGGGGAATACCTCGAAATGTCACGTTTGCAGCCTACCGTGCATCTACTGCGTGAATTGATTCAACATTACTGCTTGAGCCCGGCCGCAACCTTGCGTTAAATGCACGGCTCATTGATTTTTCCTGGATACCAAGGAGAGCGCGCGTGTCGCCAAGCCTGTTCCGACGATAACCAACAGCCCGTTGTGCGTTTTGACGTTGCATCTATTTTCTATTGGCTGTTTTTTATACAGGTTCAGGTTTTATGCCCGATTACGTGAATTGGCTTCGCCATGCGTCTCCCTATATCAATGCCCACCGGGACTGCACCTTCGTGGTCATGCTCCCCGGCGACGGTGTCGAGCACCCCAACTTCGGCAATATCGTCCACGACCTGGTGCTGCTCCACAGCCTGGGCGTGCGGCTGGTGCTGGTGCACGGCTCGCGTCCGCAGATCGAAAGCCGCCTGGCGGCCCGTGGCCTGACTCCGCATTACCACCACGGCATGCGGATTACCGATGCGGCGACCCTCGAATGCGTGATCGACGCCGTCGGCCAACTGCGGATCGCCATCGAGGCGCGTCTGTCCATGGACCTGGCCGCCTCGCCGATGCAGGGCTCGCGGCTGCGGGTGGCCGGCGGCAACCTGGTCACGGCGCGGCCGATCGGCGTGCTCGAAGGCGTCGACTATCACCACACCGGCGAAGTGCGCCGGGTCGACCGCCGGGGTATCAACCGCCTGCTGGACGAGCGCTCGATTGTCCTGCTGTCGCCGTTGGGCTATTCGCCTACCGGGGAAATCTTCAACCTGGCCTGCGAAGACGTGGCGACCCGTGCCGCCATCGACCTGGAGGCGGAAAAACTCCTGCTGTTCGGCGCCGATCACGGCCTGATCGATGAAAACGGCAAGCTGGTCCGTGAGCTGCGTCCGCAGCAGGTACCGGCGCATCTGCTGCGTCTGGGCAACGATTACCAGGGAGAGTTGCTGGATGCGGCGGCGCAGGCTTGTCGGGGCGGTGTGGCGCGCAGCCATATCGTCAGTTATGCCGAGGATGGCGCGCTGTTGACCGAGCTGTTTACCCGTGACGGCGGCGGTACGCTGGTGGCCCAGGAGCAGTTCGAGCTGGTGCGTGAAGCGGCTATCGAGGATGTTGGCGGTTTGCTCGACCTGATCAGCCCGCTGGAAGAGCAGGGCATCTTGGTGCGGCGTTCGCGGGAAGTGCTGGAGCGTGAGATCGAGCAGTTCAGCGTGGTGGAGCGCGAGGGGATGATCATCGCCTGTGCGGCGCTGTATCAGATTGCCGATTCAGAGGCGGGGGAGTTGGCGTGCCTGGCGGTGAACCCGGAGTATCGCCATGGTGGTCGCGGCGATGAGCTGTTGGAGCGGATTGAAGCACGGGCGCGGGCGCAGGGGTTGAAGACCTTGTTCGTGCTGACGACCCGTACGGCACACTGGTTCCGTGAGCGTGGCTTTGAGCCGAGCAGTGTGGAGCGGCTGCCGAGCGCGCGGGCTTCGCTGTACAACTATCAGCGTAATTCGAAGATCTTCGAAAAAGCCCTCTGATCTTCATGAGCGGGTCTGGTCCTTGAGGTTTTTTGTCGGTCTCAAGGGCCTCTTCGCGGCGGTGCGGCGTCCCGACAAGCCCTGCTCCTACAGTACGTCGTCGACCACTGACCTTGTGTAGGACACGGAACTGTAGGAGCAGGGCTTGCCCGCGAAGGCGTCAATGAAGACGCCGCATCAATTACTGATTGCCAGAATACTCGCCTGGTACGACCCGACAAACACGTCGAAATCCCCCACCTCGTTCTGTTCCAGCTCAGCCTGTTGCACCAGGGATTTACGAGCCGCTTCCTCGAAGCCGGCCTGTTCTTCCTTGCTCAACGGCTGACTGCGGAAGAACTCGGCATGGGCTTGGCTCTGGCGCATCGAGAACTGCGCGAAGCTTTCCTTGTGCGCGGTCATGCTCGCCAACACCTGGGCCGATGGCGTCAGGGACGAATCCTTGACCTTGGCAAGCTGCTCGTCCAGCGCCTTGGCGTGACTGTCGCCACCGTGGCTGCGGTCCAGCAACGCCGCCAGCGGCGCGATCTTCTCCAGCAACTCGTTGGCCCATTCCTTCAGGCCCACCGCCTCACCCCGACGCTGCAATTGCAGGCCCGGGCGCCGACCTTCCTTGACCACGCTGAGGAAGTTCGAGGTGGCATTGCCGCACTCGTTGTTTTCGAACAGCGGACTGTCGTTCAGCGCGCAATACAGCAGGAACGCATCGAGGAAACGCGCCTCGGTCAGATCGATACCGGTCGGCAGGAATGGGTTGATGTCCAGGCAGCGCGCCTCGACATACTGCACGCCACGGGCCATCAGCGCCTGGATCGGCCGCTCGCCGGTGTAGGTCACGCGTTTGGGGCGAATATTGGAGTAGTACTCGTTTTCGATCTGCAGGATGTTGGTGTTGAGCTGTACCCACTCACCATCCTTGTGTGTGCCAATCTCTACGTAAGGTGCGTAGGGAGTGGCCACCGCCTTGCGCAGGCTGTCGATGTAGCTGTCCAGGTCGTTGTAGCAGGGCGTCAGGCCGGCCTGGGCGTTGCTCTGGTAACCCAGGTCGCTCATGCGCAGGCTGGTGGCGTAGGGCAGGTACAGCGTATCGGCGTCGAACTGTTCCAGCGAATGGGCACGCCCGCGCAGGAAACCGGCGTCCAGGGCCGGCGATGCACCGAACAGGTACATCAGCAGCCAGCTGTATCGGCGGAAGTTGCGGATCATCGCGATGTAGGCCAGCGACTGGTAGTCGCGGTCCGTGCCGACGAAACCCTCTGCCTGCTTGAGCACGGGCCAGAGCTGTTCCGGCAGGGAGAAATTGTAGTGAATCCCGGCAATGCACTGCATGGTCTTGCCGTAGCGCAGGGCCAGGCCCTGGCGGTACACATACTTGAGCTTGCCGATATTCGAGGTGCCGTAATAGGCGATCGGAATATCTTCTTCCGCCGGCAACGGGCAAGGCATCGACGGGCTCCACAGGTACTCGTTGCCGAGCTTGCTGTAGGCAAAACGATGGATCTTGTCCAGGCTGGCCAGGGTGTCCGCCGGGTCGGCCAGGGCGGGAGTGATGAACTCCAGCAGCGACTCGGAATAGTCGGTGGTGATTTGTTCGTTGGTCAGTGCGGAGCCCAGCTCTTCGGGGTGCGGTGTCTGCGCCAGACGAGCAACGCCGGTGACGCGCAGGCATTCACGCTCGATGCCGTGCAGGCACTGTTCGAGCAGAGAGAGGTGGTCGCGCTCGCCGAGCAGAGCCAGGCGGCGGTTGAGAAGTTCGCTCAAGTTGGATTCCTTCACGCGTCGGTCGCCCCAATATGGGGGTGGGCAAGACGGTCTACAAGGGTGAAGTTGAGAACTGGCGTGGTCGCCTGGTAAATATCAGAAAACGCCGACACTTCCTCCCTGGGTCGGAGGCAGTGAAAGGGAAAACCCCGACACTGCTTTCACAGTGTCGAAATTAACCCAAATCGAGCCAGGGCGCCTAGAGAACAGCGAAGGTGCCTTGTGCTTTCGCGACAAGTTTGTCGCCTTGGCGCACTTCGGCTTCGACCACCAGGGTGCGGCGGCCGGGGTGGATGACCGTGGCGACGCACGACACTTCGCCCTCGGCCACCGCCCGCATGTAGTTGATCTTGCACTCGATGGTCACGCTGCGCTGGTCAAAACCATGGGAGCTGGAGCAGGCCAGTCCCATGGTGATGTCCACCAGGCTGAAAATCGCCCCGCCGTGCATCACGTTGCCGCGATTGCGCAGGTGCGGCTCCAGCGCCAGGGCCACCTCGGCAACACCGGTTTCCAGGCGTTGCAGGCGGCAGCCGAGCATCTCGCTGAAAGCGCTCTGGGTGAGGCCCTCAGGAATGTCCATCAGCGTTTCTTCAACTGTTTGGCGTTGGCGAACAGCGAAGCCATGGCATTGTTGCTTGGCGCGGCCGGGGTGCTTTCCTTGCGCGGCGCGCTGTTCTGCGACGGCCGTGGTGCCGAGCCCGGACGCGAGCCACGGGCCCCGTCGACTTTCTCGCCCGGGGTGTCGCTCATGCGCATCGACAGGCCGACGCGTTTGCGCGGGATATCGACTTCCATGACCTTGACCTTCACCACATCGCCGGCTTTCACCGCTTCACGGGGGTCCTTGATGAATTTCTCGGACAGTGCGGAGATATGCACCAGGCCGTCCTGGTGTACGCCGATATCGACGAAGGCACCGAAGTTGGTGACGTTGGTCACCACGCCTTCGAGAATCATCCCCGGCTCCAGGTCCTTGAGGTCTTCGACGCCGTCCTGGAAGGCGGCGGTCTTGAACTCGGGACGCGGGTCGCGGCCCGGCTTCTCCAATTCCTGGAGAATGTCGGTGACGGTGGGCAGGCCGAAGGTTTCATCGGTGAATTTCTTCGGGTCCAGGCGCTTGAGGAAGCTGGCGTCGCCGATCAGCGAACGGATGTCGCGGTCGGTTTCTGCGGCGATGCGCTGCACCAGCGGGTAGGCTTCCGGGTGCACGGCGGAGGAGTCCAGCGGATTGTCGCCGTTCATCACCCGCAGGAAGCCGGCGGCCTGCTCGAAGGTCTTCTCGCCCAGGCGGGCAACTTTCTTCAGCGCGGCGCGGGTCTTGAACGCGCCGTTTTCATCGCGGTGGTTGACGATATTCTGTGCCAGGGTCGGGTTGAGGCCGGAAATCCGCGCCAGCAACGCCACCGAGGCGGTGTTCACGTCGACGCCGACGGCGTTCACGCAGTCTTCCACCACCGCATCCAGGCCACGGGCCAGCTTGAGCTGGGACACGTCGTGCTGGTACTGGCCGACACCGATGGATTTCGGGTCGATCTTCACCAGTTCGGCCAGCGGGTCCTGCAGGCGGCGGGCAATGGACACGGCGCCACGGATCGACACATCCAGGTCGGGGAATTCCTTGGAGGCCAGTTCAGAGGCCGAGTACACCGAGGCGCCGGCTTCGGACACCATGACCTTGGTCATCTTCATGGCCGGGTATTTCTTGATCAGCTCGGCGGCCAGCTTGTCGGTTTCGCGGCTGGCGGTGCCGTTGCCGATGGCGATCAGGTCCACCGAATGCTTGGCGCACAGGGCGGCGAGCACGGCGAGGGTCTGGTCCCACTTGTTGTGCGGCACGTGGGGGTAGACGGTGGCGTGGTCCAGCAGCTTGCCGGTGGAGTCCACCACCGCGACCTTGCAGCCGGTACGCAGGCCCGGGTCGAGGCCCAGGGTGGCGCGCGGGCCGGCCGGGGCGGCCAGCAACAGGTCGTGCAGGTTATGGGCGAAGACATTGATCGCCTCGGTTTCCGCGCCGTCGCGCAGCTCGCCCAGCAGGTCGGTTTCCAGGTGGGTGTAGAGCTTGACCTTCCAGGTCCAGCGCACCACTTCGCCCAGCCATTTATCGGCGGGACGGTTCTGGTTCTGGATGCCGAACTGCTGGCCGATCATGCCTTCGCACGGGTGCATGCTGCCCGGCTGCTCGTCGCCGACCTTCAGCGCGGAGCTGAGGATGCCTTCGTTGCGTCCACGGAAAATCGCCAGGGCGCGGTGCGACGGCATGCTTTTCAGCGGCTCGTCGTGTTCGAAGTAGTCGCGGAACTTGGCACCTTCTTCTTCCTTGCCGGCGATGACCCGGGCACTCAGGGTGGCTTCCTGCTTGAGGTAGTTGCGCAGCTTGTCCAGCAGGCCGGCATCTTCGGCGAAGCGTTCCATCAGGATGTACTTGGCGCCTTCCAGGGCCGCCTTCACGTCCGCCACGCCTTTTTCGCCGTCGACGAAGCGTGCGGCTTCGCTTTCCGGATTCAGCGTCGGGTCGTTGAACAGGCCGTCCGCCAACTCGCCGAGGCCGGCTTCCAGGGCGATCTGGCCCTTGGTGCGGCGTTTCTGCTTGTACGGCAGGTAAAGGTCTTCGAGGCGGGTCTTGGTGTCGGCCAGCTTGATATCGCGGGCCAATTCCGGAGTCAGCTTGCCTTGCTCCTCGATGCTGGCGAGGATGCTGATGCGCCGTTCGTCGAGTTCTCGCAGGTAGCGCAGGCGCTCTTCCAGGTGACGCAGCTGGATGTCATCCAGGCTGCCGGTCACTTCCTTGCGGTAGCGCGCGATGAAGGGCACGGTGGAGCCCTCATCCAGTAGAGCGACGGCCGCTTCGACCTGTTGTGGGCGGACGCCGAGTTCTTCGGCGATGCGGCTGTTGATGCTGTCCATAAAACCACCTGACAAAGTGTGAAAGCAGACGCGTCGAGGCTCTCAAGCCATCGGGACGAATCTGGTTTGGGATCAAAAGGCAGCCTTGAGACCCATGAAATCAGCACATTGCTGTGTGCCTTGGAAAATAAAGAGCGGCACGCCACAGCAATGATCAGACGTTGCCTGAGACAAGAGGCGGCGCATTATAACCAGCGTTCCGGGCTTGCGGGGATTGTGCACCCGCGCGGTGCCTTTAGAGCGTTTACTGGTAGTTGAGGAAAAATCTGCTAACAATGCACCGGATACGGATAAGGGCCGCTGGGCCCATAATGCGTGCCGAGATCAAAGGAGCATCCAATGAGCAGCACTGCAAACCCTGCTGAAGGCGAAAAAATACTCATCGTTGATGACGATCCCGGGCTGAGCAGCCTGCTGGAACGTTTTTTCACCAGCAAGGGCTATCGCGCCCGCGCAGTGGCGAACACCGAACAGATGGACCGCCTGCTGTCCCGTGAAGTTTTCAACCTGGTGGTCCTCGACCTGATGCTGCCCGGCGAAGACGGCCTGACCGCCTGCCGTCGCCTGCGCGCGGCGAACAACCAGGTGCCGATCATCATGCTCACCGCCAAGGGCGACGAGCTGAGCCGGATCAAGGGCCTGGAGCTGGGCGCCGACGATTACCTGGCCAAACCCTTCAACCCCGATGAGCTGATGGCCCGGGTCAAGGCGGTGTTGCGTCGCCAGTCGGCACCGGTGCCGGGCGCACCGGGCAGCGAAGACGAGAGCGTGACCTTCGGTGACTACGAGCTGTCCCTGGCCACTCGCGAACTCAAGCGCGGCGAAGAAGTGCACATGCTCACCACCGGCGAGTTCGCCGTGCTCAAGGCGCTGGTCATGCATGCCCGCGAGCCGCTGACCCGCGACAAACTGATGAACCTGGCCCGTGGTCGTGAATGGGATGCGCTGGAGCGTTCCATCGACGTGCAGATCTCCCGTCTGCGCCGCATGATCGAACCGGATCCGTCCAAGCCGCGCTATATCCAGACCGTCTGGGGCGTGGGTTACGTGTTCGTGCCGGACGGCGCCGCGACCAAGTGACGATGCCCGGTGCCTGTTGACGGGTGCCTGTTGATCGGTAGGAACGATTCGCCCGGGTAAACCCCGGGCGAGTCGCAATCCGCAATATGCGAGCCCGCCCGCTCGCCTCTGCAAAGTGTCCAGCGGCTGCCCATGAAAACCCCTCTCTGGTTCCCCCAAAGTTTCTTCGCCCGTACCCTCTGGCTGGTGCTGATCGTCGTGCTGTTCTCCAAGGCACTGACCCTGGTGTACCTGCTGATGAACGAAGACGTGCTGGTGGACCGTCAGTACAGTCACGGCGTGGCCCTGACCCTGCGTGCCTATTGGGCGGCGGACGAGGACGATCGCGACAAGATCGCCGATGCCGCCGGCTTGATCCGGGTGGTCAGCGGTGGGGTGCCGGAAGGTGAACAGCACTGGCCCTACAGTGAGATCTACCAGCGCCAGATGCAGGCCGAGTTGGGTGCCGACACCGAGGTGCGGTTGCGCATGCACTCGCCGCCGGCCCTCTGGGTGCGGGCGCCGAGCCTGGGTGCCGGCTGGCTGAAAGTGCCGCTGTATCCGCATCCGCTGCGCGGGCAGAAAATCTGGAGCGTGCTGGGCTGGTTCCTGGCCATCGGGCTGCTCTCCACCGCATCGGCGTGGATCTTTGTCAGCCAGCTCAACCAGCCGTTGAAGCGTCTGGTGGATGCCGCGCGGCAACTCGGCCAGGGGCGCAGCGTACGGCTGCCGATCAGTGATACCCCCAGCGAAATGACCGAGGTGTACCGGGCCTTCAACCAGATGGCCGAGGACGTCGAACAGGCGGGTCGAGAACGGGAGTTGATGCTGGCAGGTGTGTCCCATGACTTGCGTACGCCGTTGACGCGGCTGCGCCTGTCACTGGAGCTGATGGGCAGTCATGACGATCTCAGCGATGAGATGGTCCGGGATATCGAGGACATGGACGCCATCCTCGACCAGTTCCTCGCCTTTATCCGCGACGGTCGCGACGAGTCGGTGGAAGAGGTCGACCTGAGCGAGCTGGTGCGCGAAGTGGTGGCGCCCTATAACCAGAGCGAAGAGCGGGTACGCACGCGGTTGCAACCGATCCAGCCGTTCCCGTTGCGCCGGGTGTCGATGAAGCGGCTGTTGAACAACCTGATCGGCAACGCCTTGCACCATGCCGGCGAGGGCGTGGAAGTGGCGGCCTATGTTTCGGGCGACAGCAGCGCGCCGTACGTGGTACTGAGCGTCATGGACCGTGGGACGGGGATTGATCCGGCGGAGCTGGAAGGCATCTTCAATCCCTTCACCCGGGGCGACAAGGCCCGTGGCGGCAAGGGCACGGGCCTGGGGCTGGCGATTGTCAGGCGGATCGCCTCGATGCATGGCGGCAATGTCGAACTGCGCAACCGCACCGGTGGTGGCCTGGAAGCGCGGGTTCGTTTGCCGCTGGGGTTGATGCTGCCTCGCGACGCAGTGTAGAAATCAGCCTTTACCCTTGGTCCGGGTCATGTTCGGGCCGCCGTTCTTCTCGATGTGCTCGATGATGATCCCGGCCACATCCTTGCCGGTGGTCACCTCGATGCCCTCAAGGCCGGGCGAGGAGTTCACCTCCATCACCAGCGGGCCGTGATTGGAGCGCAGGATATCCACCCCGGCCACGCTCAGGCCCATCACCTTGGCCGCGCGAATCGCGGTCATGCGTTCTTCCGGGGTGATCTTGATCAGGCTGGCGCTGCCGCCGCGATGCAGGTTGGAGCGGAACTCCCCGGGCTTGGCCTGGCGCTTCATCGACGCAATCACCTTGTCGCCCACCACGAAGCAGCGGATATCGGCACCACCGGCTTCCTTGATGTACTCCTGGACCATGATGTCCTGCTTCAGGCCCATGAACGCCTCGATCACCGACTCCGCCGCCGTCGCCGTTTCGCACAGCACCACGCCGATACCCTGGGTGCCCTCGAGCACCTTGATCACCAGCGGTGCGCCGTTGACCATGGCGATCAGGTCGGGAATATCGTCCGGCGAGTGGGCAAAACCGGTCACCGGCAAGCCGATCCCGCGCCGCGACAGCAACTGCAGCGAACGCAGCTTGTCCCGCGAGCGAGCGATGGCCACCGACTCGTTGAGGGGAAACACCCCCATCATTTCGAACTGGCGCAGCACCGCGCAGCCATAAAAGGTCACCGAGGCGCCGATCCGCGGGATCACCGCATCGAAACCCTCCAGGGGCTTGCCGCGATAGTGGATCTGCGGCTTGTGGCTGGCGATGTTCATATAGGCGCGCAGGGTGTCGACCACCACCATCTCATGGCCGCGGGCAACGCCGGCCTCTACCAGGCGACGAGTGGAATACAGACGCGGGTTACGCGACAGCACAGCGATCTTCATGCAACACCTGTGGCAGAGGTAGTAGTGACCGGGAAAACCGGCTTGTCTTGAACGTATTTGTGCTCTGGATTGACCACCAACTGGCCATCGATCAGGGCTTTGGAACCGAGCAACAGGCGATAACGCATGGCTTTGCGGCAGGCGAGGGTGAACTGCACCTGCCAGACCCGGTCGCCCAGGGCCAGGGTGGTGGCGATCACATAACGCACCTGGGCATGGCCGTTGGAGCTCTTGATGGTCTTCATCGTCAGCAACGGCGCTTCGCAGCGGCGGTGACGCAATTGCACCACGCTGCCCAGGTGGGCGGTGAAACGCACCCACTGCTCACCGTCGCGCTCGAAGGGCTCGATTTCGGTGGCGTGCAGGCTGGAGGTGCTGGCACCGGTGTCGATTTTCGCCCGCAGGCCGGCGACTCCCAAATCCGGAAGCGCCACCCACTCGCGCAGACCCACAACAGTCAAATGGTCAAATGTCTTCAAAATGCTCAACCGGTGGAAAAAGGCGCTCTGGCTGCCCGGCAGCCGTAATTGCGGTATTCACGCAGAATATCGGGTAAATGGCGATAGTTATCTCTGCGACCTGTTTCAGGTCGTGAAATTACCCCCTGGATCACCTGGCATTCTAGACTGGCCAGGACCATTCAGCTTCGACGGCAACGGTAGTACAGTTCGACAATATTTCAGTTTGAGGAAGGACAGTGGCGCAGAAAGCGGAAGAGGACGACAAGGTTCGGTTGGACAAGTGGTTGTGGGCGGCGCGCTTCTATAAGACCCGTGCCCTGGCCAAGGCGGCGATTGAAAGCGGCAAGGTGCATTGTCGCGGCGAGCGCTGCAAACCGGGCAAGGAGCCACGGGTGGGCGACGAGATCCAGATTCGCACCGGTTTCGACGAACGGACCGTGGTGGTGCAGGCGCTGTCGCTGGTCCGTCGCGGCGCTCCCGAAGCGCAGACGCTCTATGCTGAGACCGAGCAGAGCCTGGCCAAGCGCGAAGCCGCGGCGGCGCAACGCAAGGCCGGTGCGCTGGGCCTGACCACCGACGGCAAGCCGAGCAAGAAACAGCGACGCGATCTGTTCAAGTTTCGTGGCAGCGGCGCCGAATAGGGCGCAGCGCGTCGCCTCAGTCCTTGACTGAGCGCCATTCGCCCCCATGTTGCTTGGTACAAATCCCGTTTGTTCATAAAATGCTCACTTCCCTGGGCAGAACACCCCTATTCCTACTTCCAGAATTGATACCTATGTCAGACCTACCGGACACCGACTACACCCAGCGCTTCATCTTCGATGACAGCGACACCCGCGGCGAATTGGTGTCGCTGGAGCGCAGCTACGCCGAAGTACTGGCCAAGCACCCCTATCCGGAGCCGATCGCGCAACTGCTCGGCGAGCTGATGGCCGCCGCGTCGTTGCTGGTCGGTACCCTGAAGTTCGATGGCCTGCTGATTCTCCAGGCGCGTTCCGAAGGCCCGGTGCCGCTGCTGATGATCGAATGCTCCAGCGAGCGCGAGATCCGTGGTCTGGCCCGTTACGACGAGGCACTGATCCCGGCCGATGCGACCCTGGCCGACCTGATGCCCAATGGCGTCCTCGCCCTGACCGTCGATCCGACCCAGGGCCAGCGCTACCAGGGCATTGTCGACCTGGACGGCGAAACCCTGTCGGAGTGTTTTACCAACTACTTCGTCATGTCCCAGCAGGTCGGCACACGCTTCTGGCTCCACGCCGACGGCCGCCGCGCCCGTGGCATGCTGCTGCAACAACTGCCCGCCGACCGCCTGCGCGATCAGGAAGAGCGCGACGCCAGCTGGCAGCACCTGACCGCCATGGCCAGCACCCTGACCGCTGACGAACTGCTGAGCCTGGACAACGAAACCGTCCTGCACCGCCTCTACCACGAAGAAGCCGTGCGCCTGTTCGACCTTCAACCGCTGCGTTTCCATTGCAGCTGTTCGCGGGAGCGTTCGGGCAATGCACTGGTCAGCCTGGGGCTGGAAGATGCCCAGCAACTGGTGGTCGAACACGGCGGCCATATCGAGGTCGATTGCCAGTTTTGCAACCAGCGCTATCTGTTCGATGCCGCTGACGTTTCGCAATTGTTCGCAGGTGCCGGCGTCGACACCCCGTCAGATACTCGTCACTAAAACGGTTCAGCGCAGGTAAATCTCCTGTCAAACGACAGAAAATAGGCGTTCTGACAGGAGGACCCTACTCTTTTTGGGCTTTTCTGGCATAATCCGGCCCACTTTTTTCGCGGTAGTAGTGCACGACTTTCTACTACAAAACGTTTGGAGCACTCGGCCAGTGGCCGACGGGGAATCTCATGACGCAAGCAAACAATGCCGTGTACACCGATCTGAGTGTTGACGATCTGGTAAAAGAAGCCCTGGCTCGTGGTGAAGGCGAACTCGCCGACACCGGCGCGCTGGTCGTGCGCACCGGTCACCGTACCGGTCGTTCGCCGGTCGACCGTTTTATCGTCGAAGAGCCTTCCACCCAGGACGCCATTGCCTGGGGCCCGATCAACCGCAAGTTCCCGGCCGACAAGTTCGATGCCCTGTGGAACCGCGTTGAAGCCTTTATCGGCGAGCGCGAGCGTTTTGTTTCCCACGTGCACGTCGGTTCCGACCCGGCGCACTACCTGCCGGTCAAGATGACCACCGGTACCGCCTGGCACAACCTGTTCGGCCGTTGCCTGTTCATCAACCCGGAAGCCGGCCAGTACAACGCCGGTGGCAAGGACGAGTGGCAGATCCTCAACGTGCCGGAGTTCGAGTGCGTGCCAGAGCGTGACGGCACCAACTCCGACGGCACCGTGATCCTCAACTTCGCGGCCAAGAAAGTCCTGATCGCCGGCATGCGTTACGCCGGTGAAATGAAAAAAGCCCTGTTCTCGGTGCAGAACTTCCTGCTGCCGGCCGTCGATGTACTGCCGATGCACTGCGCGGCGAACATGGGCGAAGAGGGCGACGTGACCCTGTTCTTCGGTCTGTCGGGCACCGGCAAGACCACCCTGTCGGCTGACGAAAGCCGTTACCTGATCGGTGACGACGAACACGGCTGGGGCGTGGGCGTGGTGTTCAACATCGAAGGCGGTTGCTATGCCAAGTGCATCGACCTGTCCGAGAAGAACGAGCCGGTGATCTGGAAAGCCATCCAGCACGGCGCCGTGCTGGAAAACGTCGTGCTGGACGCCAACAAGAAGGCCGACTACGCCGACGACAGCCTGACCCAGAACAGCCGTGCGGCCTACCCGCGCGAACTGATCGAAAAACGCGCACCGAAAAACCTCGGTGGCGAGCCAAATGCCGTGATCTTCCTGACCTGCGACCTGACCGGCGTACTGCCACCGGTGTCGATCCTCAGTGAAGAACAGGCCGCTTACCACTTCCTGTCCGGCTACACCGCACTGGTGGGTTCGACTGAAATGGGTTCGGGCGCCGGCATCAAGTCGACCTTCTCCACCTGCTTCGGCGCGCCGTTCTTCCCGCGTCCGGCTGGTGTGTACGCTGAACTGCTGATCAAGCGGATCCGTGGTTTCGGTTCCAAGGTCTACCTGGTCAACACCGGCTGGACCGGCGGCGGCTACGGCGTTGGCAAGCGCTTCAATATCCCGACGACTCGTGGCGTGATTGCCGCGATCCAGAGCGGTGCGTTGATTGGTGCCGAGACCGAGCACCTGGACACCATCAACCTGGACGTGCCATTGGCCGTACCGGGCGTCGAGACTGGCCTGTTGAACCCACGCAACACCTGGGCTGACAAGGCTGCCTACGACGAAGCGGCGAAAGCGCTGGCGGGTCTGTTCATCGAGAACTTCAAGAAGTTCGACGTGAGCGACGCGATCAAGGCGGCTGGGCCGAAGTTGTAAGTATCGGTTGCTCTGCTGGTTGAAAAGAAAGCCGCCCCTCGGGGCGGCTTTTTGGTTAATGCGGGTTTGAAAGCCAAAGTGATGGGGGACTGTATTTGTTCACCAAGAGCGTGAGGTGCCGCGACACTTTTTGAGGATCGCTTCCATCGTCGGAAGTGGTCTTTCCAGATCGGCAGGTGTGGTGTTGAAACCTGCCAGGCGAAGGCTTGCCAGGCAGTTTGATCTGCGGATTTTGTTGTAGTGATCCTGCTTTTCTTGAAAGGTCAATTTGCTTATAAGGCTTGCCTCTGGGCAGAGGTTTTAAAGTGTAACGCTAGCCCATGATTCGGGCTGGGCATGGGCGATGTATAGCGTTCATCTGCGAGCCCTGTTTCGCAGCGATTCACGTTTGGCGGAAAACAACTGCTGAGCATCTTCATCGGAAATGCTGGGGCGAGGGTCGTCGATACTCTCTTGAGCCTGGGCTTTGAACCACTTGTCATAGTGGGCGAGTAATACTTCATTGAGCCTGCCTTCATCACTGATGATGTCCGGGCGTTCTTGTAGAAAGTCCGAGTCAGCAGTGGGCAGCTCCGCCAGCGATTGCCAGCTGGGGCGCACTGGGCGCAGGGTGATTACATCTCCATTTGCCTGCTCAAGCATTGTCTGAATTGTCACCTGATTACCTCCAGAATGGATTTTCTGCGGGCTATGAGAGGCTGTGTCAGAAAGCCGAATGCAAATAATGAAGGCGCTGATACCTGCTGTGGATCAGCTCTTACCTTCATTCTCGTAGCCAGACTCTCAAAATGGGTTGTGAATTACCCAAGCTAAGTAGGTCATTTCCTATAGAGAAATGGCCTGTCTTTGAGGGGGTTACTGAGCGACTTGCCTGCTCAACGCCATCGTTCGCTGCTGGACCAGTTGCAACAGGTCGCAGCCTTCACGCACCAGCAGGTACGCGGCATTGGTGACGTGAGTGAAGTCTTTGTCGCAGGTGGTGACAAGGCTCACGCACGTCATGGTTTCCAGCAGGTCGCTGGCGGCCTGAAGGCGTTGGTAGGCGCTGGTTTGCAGGTCGTCGAGGCTGGCGTTGGTGTCGATGACCAGGACGGGAATAGTGGTGAAATTGGTGCTGAGAGGGATATAGCGATTTTGAGTATTCATAGGTATGCGCTCTGATGAGTTCCATGGATCCGCTCTCATCGTGACCAAGCGATGGGTGGCGGACTGTGCACAGGTTGGTCAACCGGCAGAGCGCACCGGCACACCCGAAGGTGTCCTGCACACAGCCGCCATGAAGCGTGCTGGCACGAAACGCGCCTGCAACATCCACTGTGGCGCTAGTGCGCACTCTGACAGGTGACCAAACCCGGTCGCTGAATTGGCAGCGACGGGGCGAACTATAGGGGGCTTCATTACGGCTCCGCAAGCCGTGGCATTTTGGATTGTCAGGTGGCTACCTATCGGTTTGGCCATTCAGCCTGCTATAGCGGTTTGATGGTGCTTTTTTCTTGACAAAATCCAACTGGCAAAGGCTACATGTCCACAGTCCATGGACTGTGGACATGTGAGGTTCTATTGAGATGAAAAGTCAAGATGTGTTGCTTCTCTTCAAATTGATCAGCTTGGAAAAGCAGGCTCAGGAAGATCTGAGTCGAGAGCGACGGCTGGAAATTTCCGAAAGCACTGGTGAGATAGGTCAATTTTTGTACGGCAATCCAGAGGACTTGTTCAGTCATCGGGACACGATGAGCTTCCATCTCTCGGACGCTTTGGAGTGGCAAGGTTGGGACTATCAGGCTGAGCCTGCTGATCAGCAGAGCGACGACAGCTACACGGTCCGAGCCTTGGCTGCGTCGTTGAGCTTGAGCAAAAGTGAAGTTTCAAACGCCCTGACTCGCTGCCGTGACATCGGTCTCGTAACGCTTGGATACGAAGACGGCCTGCCAAAGGCCAATAGTCGTGCTTTGCTGGATCTTGTGGCTAATGGGCTCAAGTACGTTTTTCCGGTAAGGCCCGGTGCGACAGTTCGCGGTATTCCTACCGGTTTTGCCGCACCGATCCTGGAAGGAAAGGTCATGAGCGGGGGCGATCTGATACCGGTCTGGCCGGATCCCAAGGGAAAAAAGAAGGGCCAGGCGGTGGCTCCGATTTACAAGACTGTCCCCGAGGCGGTCAAGCGAGATTACCTGCTTTACCACTATCTGGCATTGGTCGACGCCATACGTTTGGGAAGCCCGCGAGAAGCCGATGTGGCGAACCAGCTACTGAGAAAATGGATTCTTCATGAGTGAGCAACAGAAAGCCCTGTTGGAAATGCTGGATGTGGTCGCTCAGGCTCTGGGTGAGGAACTCTGCCAGCAGGTGGCATTTGTCGGCGGCTGCACCACGGCCTTGTTGGTGACCGATGAGGTGACGCTTGAGGACCTGCGTTTTACCGATGATGTTGATCTGGTCGTGCAACTGGCCGGTTATGCAGGTTGGCCAAGGTTGATGGAGCAACTTCGTAGTCGAGGCTTCATGGAAAGCCCTCTGGATGACGTTAATTGTCGAATGCGTCTTGGCGAGTTGAAGGTCGATTTCATGCCTTCCGACAAAGCGATTCTGGGCTACAGCAACCGTTGGTTCGATGAGGGTTTTCAGCACGCTCGGCTCCACCGTCTGCCCAGCGGTGCGCAAATACGTGTCTTCGCGCCACCCTACTTTCTCGGTACCAAGTTTGAAGCCTACAAAGGACGAGGCGGTGGTGACACGCTCAATAGCAAGGATATCGAGGACATCGTCAACCTGGTTGATGGGCGCGAGGAGTTAGTGGCCGAAGTGAGCAATGCCGCTCTGCCGCTCAAGCAGTATCTCAGTGAGCATATGACCGAACTGATCAACAACAGGGATTTTTCCTATGTGGTGCAGAGCGCCGCTCGGGGCGATCGTGGGCGTGAGGCCATTATTTTTGGTCGACTGAAGCAGATGGCAAAGGGGTAGTCAGTTCATGCCCATCGACCATGTACTGACGATTCAAGGTGGGCGAACGAGCGATAACAGGGATTGCACCGGATTTGCCTCACAGGAGCACCACCACCTTTACCTGCTGGCTGACGGCTCGACTTCGTCTTCGCAGAGCGCTGAGTTGGCCAAGGCCCTGATTGCGCATATGGAGGGTGGTTTTGGGCAATTAAGTGCAAAGCAATTGCATCCAGACAGGGTTGAAGCGGCGTTATTACAGTTGCTGAGTGAGGGGCATGACTCACTCGCCAGGGTATTTGCCCCATCAAGTACCAGCTATTTGATCGTGCTATTTACCCCTGACGAGGTCCTTGCGATTCATGCCGGAGATTGTTGTTTGGGTCGGGTTCTAGAGTCCGGTGAGGTTGAGTGGCTGACCTTGCCCCATTGCCGAGCCAACTGGCGAGGTGATTTGACCCATGCACAGATTGCGATACATGCCGACCGCCACAGCCTGACGCGCTGTTTCAGCGCAAGGCGTGAGCATTCTCCTCAGGTCAGCCGATTCCAGGTGTCAGATGGCTCGCGTTGGGTTTTGGCAACGGACGGGTTTTGGGCGGACCTTTGTCCTGTCAAACAACGGAAACATCTGGAAAGTGGTGCGTTATTGGCGCCGGATAGCGATGACGACCTGACGATTATCGACGTCCGGTTCTGACTCACTCCGCCGCGCTATATGTCTTCATCGCGGTGCAATAGCGCACTTCCATCTCTTTGCTTTTCTCATCCTGGTCGCGGTCCCAGCGCTTGCCCCATTCGCCGCACTGTTCCTTGAAAAAGACCTCCGCCGATTTGCGACATTCACGGCGCTCGGTGCTGCCGGCGAGGAAGTTGCCGCAGACGCTGGCGTTGTCGATGACGTTGTTGAAGATCCGCCATTTCGCCTGATAACGGTCGCGGCCATCCCATTCGCGAATGCTCACCGTGGCGATTTCGTATTGGCGTGTCTGCCTGGCTTCAGGTGCGTTCAAGTTGGCTTGGTAGCCCGCCAGGTAGCTGGCCGACACCAGGCCCTGGACCTTCGGGGTGGGTGGGGCTGCGGCGTGTGCTGCTGCCGCGGGCGCCTGGGTCTGCACCACGACAACCACTTGCGGTGCAGGCGCTGGCACGAGTTTGGCGGTAGGTTCTGGATGCGATACCGGCTCCACTGGCGCTTCGGACGGCTTGGCCGTTTCAATCGGCACTGGCTCATCCGCTGGCAGTGGCGCAACAGGGATCGGGTGGCTGCTGTTACGGTTGACCGTCATGTAGCCGAGCATACCCACCAGTATCAGCACCAATACCCACATTCCATAGGATTTGGGCTGCGCCGGGCGCGGTACTTTCTGTTTGGCTGGGTGCGATCCCAGCACCACGTCAAAATGTTCGGGGTGCAGGCGCTTGAAACGGATGACGCCATCGTCATCTTCTTGCTCGGGTTGGTGCATGTCGCCGCTGCCTTCCTTGGTGAGTCAGCGGGTTATCGGCGCTTTCTCGTGGGCTTTGAGGGGAGTTGCAGATTAAATCGTCAAATGGCCGTTGGCGAGTAACGATGGCTCCACAAAAATGAAATTTTCCTTTTGAAAAGCAGGCACCTCAGACAAAAAATCGGTATGTTTCCCACCAGTTTTTAGGGCGCCATCCGGTGCTCGATTTTTGCACTTAAAGGGAGTTAAGTATGTCTCTGCTTCGCGTGGCCTCGGTATTGTCGTTGTGTGCCGCCGCCTGGTCGGTCCAGGCCGGGCAATTGCCCATCGAAGTCCTCAGTGCCGTGGTCAAGGATCAGAAGATCGCCGACGCCGAAGTGCTGTTGCAGCGCAACGGTGAGCAGAACGTGGTTGGCAAGACCAACGCCCAGGGGCAGGTCGTTCTCGAGGCCAACTTCGCCGACGATGCCAGCAATCTGCTGATCATCAAGAAGACCGGTTATTCCAATCTGGTGGTCAAGTGCCCCTGCAAGGACATGACCTATGCCGTCAGTCCAGTGATGCAGAGCCTCGACGGCCTGCGCGTGGTGCTGACCTGGGGCAAGACTCCGGCAGACCTCGACTCCCACATGATTTTCCCCGGCAACAATATCTACTTCGAACAGCAGAAGGGCACCGACGCCGAATTGGACGTGGATGACACCGACAGCTATGGCCCGGAAACCATCACCCTGCAGAAGAAGCACTACGGCGAAAGCTATGTGTATGCGGTGCATGACTACACCAACGCCAACAATCCGGGCTCTCGCCAGTTGTCCAACAGCCAGGCCACGGTATTTGTCTACATGGGGCAGTCCCTGGTCCGTACCTATTACGTTCCCGTCAATCGCAGCGGCAACCTGTGGACCGTGTTCCGTATGACCGGCAACGGTGACTTCCAGGACATCAACACCTTCAGCGGTGTGACCGTGGAGGCCAAGAATGTGTTGAATGAAGTCTCGCCGCTGCTTGACGACAAGGTCGCGGTCGCCGAAGTGGCGGTCAGCTCTACGGCGCAGATCGATGCGAAGGCTCTGAATGTGAAAGGCGAGGCAGCCTACAAGGCCGGTAATCTGGAGCAGGCGATTGCCTTCTTCCGTCAGGCCATCGATCTGAACAACGGCTTCGGTCAGGCCTACAGCAACCTCGGTCTGGCGTATCAGAAGGCCGGTAATACCGCTGAAGCCATTTGGGCCAACCGCAAGGCCGTTGCCCTGGCAGCCGGCAACTCGGCCAACACCGTGCGCGCGAGCTCGTACTACAACATTGCCCGTATCTACGAAGACGCCGGGCAGTTCTCCGACGCCCAGCGTCACTACGAGTTGGCCAAGGAACAGAAAGCCAACCCGGTGTACGACACGGCGATCGAGCGGGTAAAAAATCGCTGAATCGCACACTGATCCAACCCCACAACGCGCCCTGTCTGGCGCGTTGTTCATTTCTGGGGGCCGTTACGGGGTGTTCTATCCCGCAGGACCGTTATCGGTAGGCGAGATTTGTCGGCTGCTGCTTCGCACGCTCGCCTGCCAGCCGCGTCGCCGCCGCCAGATCCATCAGGCCGCGCCCATAAGCCTCGCCCTTGGCAAAAAAACCGCTGTTGTTGGCGCTGTCGAGCAATACATCACGCAGTTGCTGGGGTGTGAGTTCGGGAAAGCGACTTTGCAGGGCGGCAAGCGCGCCGCTGACCAGCGCCACGGCGGGCGAGGTCCCGGCGGTTTCCTTGTAGCCGCCCTTGGCACTGGTGGTCAGCAAACCTTTGTCGACGCCACCATCCCCGCCCGGGACCGCGATGCACCAGCGTTCGGCCACGCCGCAGTAGTTGGACTTCTGGTTGATAAGCGTGCCGTCATTCTTCAGCGCCACCACGGCGATCCAGCCCTTTTCCAGCTCCGGCAAGGCCACGGGCAGGCCGGGTTCGGCCAGGGGTTCGCGGCGTAGCTCATTGCCCGTGGGAAAAACAAACACGGCGCCGTCGGCCACCAACTGGCGAGCAACCGGCAAGGAATCACCCATCACCTGTTTGTAGCGCGCTTCAGTGATTTCGGTGGCGGGAATGTCGTTGGCCCAGGAGTTACTCAGGATCCGGGCCCCGGCCGCGAAGCTGTCTTTCCAGGCGCGGGCGATCTGATCGTCGAAAAAGAACGGTTCGTTGTTGTCGCCGATGCGCATGGCGATCAGCTTGGCATCGAAGGCGATGCCGTGCATGCCCTGGCCGTCGCGGTTGGCGGCGATAATGCCGGCCATCTGCGTGCCATGGCCGTGGGGATCGATCAGTTCGGGGACGTCGCGCACGTAATCGTGGCCAGGTGTGGCGAGGCGGCCCTTGAATTCGGGCAGTTCGGTATTGAGGCCTGAATCGATGATCGCCACGCTGACACCTTTGCCGGTGCCGCCCTGTGCATAAAGTGTCGACGCCTTGACCAGTGCCAATGCGCGTTGGGCTTTGTATTCCGGGGTTTCGAAGCGCCTGGAGAGCGGCTCGGTCTCAGCCGCGCCCGGCTTGAGCAGGCTGGAGTCCAGGCCGGACAGGCAGCCGCTCAGCAAGAGAGGCGCCAGGAGCAGGCCGTGACGGGCCAAGCGAGAGAAGGGGCGAGGTGCGGTGTCCATATAAGCTCCTGTGCAAACGAGGGCCGTTGAACCGTCCGTTTCAACGGCGCAGTGATCGGCGACTGGGCGTCAGTCGCCAAAGGAGCTTCGATGTAACCGGCATTTCCACAGGCGCGCACTTGAGGATTTGTATCCGGGTATTGGCCGCCATCGCGCAACCGCGGCCTGCTTTGCGCTAGTCTGGCGCGCCGTAGCAGTTTGTAATGCTTGCCTCGGACCTTTTCTCGCCCGACCGCCTAGGGTTTGTTTATCCACAGCGGTCAACGGAGTGACAGCTTATGCACGACACCCTCCAGCGGGTTTTTGGTTATCCACAGTTTCGCGACGGCCAGGAGGCCGCGATCAGCGCGGTATTGGCCGGGCGTTCGACGGCGGCGATCTTTCCCACCGGTTCCGGCAAGTCCTTGTGTTATCAACTGCCGGCGCTGCTCCTGCCGCACCTGACGCTGGTGGTGTCGCCGCTGTTGGCGCTGATGCAGGACCAGCTTGCGTTTTTGCAACGCCACGGTATCGCAGCGGCGAGCATCGACTCGGCCCAGAGCCGCGATGAAGCCAATGCGGTGATGGCCCGGGCCCGCTCCGGCGAGCTGAAGATCCTGATGATTTCCGTGGAGCGCCTGAAGAACGAGCGCTTCCGCAATTTTCTCCAGCAGGTGCAGATTTCCCTGCTGGTGGTGGACGAGGCGCACTGTATTTCCGAGTGGGGCCACAATTTCCGCCCGGACTACCTGAAGCTGCCGGACTATCAGCGCCAGTTCCGCATTCCCCAGGCCTTGCTGCTGACCGCCACCGCGACGCCGAAGGTGATTGCCGATATGCAGGCCAAGTTCGCCATTGCGCCGGACGATGTGGTCACCACCGGTTTCTATCGGCCGAACCTGAACCTGCTGGTGGAATCGGTCGGCGGCCAGGACAAGCATCGCCGGCTGGTGGAATGGCTGGGCGGGCGGGTCGGGCAGCCGAGTATCGTCTACGTCACCTTGCAGAAGACCGCCGAGCAGATCGCCCAGCACCTGAGCCGCAACGAAATCCCGGCCACGGCCTATCATGCCGGCTTGCCCCATGAGCAGCGGGAGGCGATCCAGAAGCAGTTCATGGCCGGGCAGTTGAACTGCATCGTCGCCACCATCGCATTCGGCATGGGCATCGACAAGGCCGATATCCGTAACGTGGTGCATTTCGACCTGCCCAAGTCCATCGAGAATTACAGCCAGGAAATCGGCCGGGCCGGGCGCGACGGCCAGCCTTCCGATTGCCTGGTGCTGGCCAACCGCGACAGCCTCAATGTGCTGGAGAACTTCGTCTACGGCGATACGCCGGAGCTGGAGGGGATTCGTCGGGTGCTGGATGAGCTGAAGGGGGCAATCCCGGATGGCCAGTGGGAGTTCCTGCTCGGGCCTTTGGCGGACCAGAGCAATATCCGCCAGTTGCCGCTCAAGACCTTGCTGGTGCAGTTGGAGTTGCGTGGCTTGATCGCGCCGCGTTATGCGTATTTCGCCGAGTACCGTTTCAAGTTCCTGGTGGAGCCCGAGGTGTTGCTGGCGAAGTTCGAGGGCGAGCGGCGCGACTTTGTCTCGGCGATTATCCAGACCTCCAGCCGCGCGCGGACCTGGGCCACGGTGAACTTCGACGCCTTGTATCAACAGCATCAGGCCGAGCGCGGCCGGGTGGTGAAGGCCTTGGACTTCTTCCAGGAGCGGCGCTGGATCGAGCTGGAAAGCAAGCAGATGACCGAGGTCTACAGCCTGTTGGTCAGCGACTTCGATTCCCATGCCCTGAGCCTGGAGCTGTACGCCTATTTTGCCCAGCACGAGGTCAGCGAGATTGCGCGGATTCACGCGATGCTGGCCTTGTTTGCCACCGAGCAATGCCTGGGCTACCGGTTGGCCCGCTATTTCGGCGACGAGCAGGCGCCTGAGCGCTGTGGGCATTGTTCGGTATGTCACGGGCAGGTGGCGTGCCTGCCGGAGCCGCCGGCGTTGCCTGCTCTTGATCAGCGCGACTTTCCGGGGCTGTGCAGTGGTTTTATCCACAAGCACCAGGAGCACAACGGGCATTCGCCGAGTGCGGAGTGCCTGACGCGCTTCCTCTGCGGTATCAGCGTGCCGTTGTTTACGAAGTTGAAGGCCAGGGCGCTGCCGGGGTTTTCGGCGCTGGAGGCCTATCCCTATGCCGATGTGCGGGAGTGGGTCGCGGCCTGGTCCCTTGAGGGGCAGGCCGCCTAGGGGCTACCGAGGGCGCTGCGTCTTATTGCACAACCGGTCGGTCACTGAGCACGGCGTACTCGTCGCCTTCCAGCGTAAAGCCTGCGACTTCGTGCATGCCCAGGCGTTCATGGGCTCGCAGCGAGGCGGTGTTGTCCCGGCGTATGAATAGAATCGCTTCACGACCGGGGCAATGCCGCTGAAGTTGCGCGTAGAGCTGCGGCAGCAGGCCTTGGCCTCTTTCCGTGCTGGCGATGCAGGCGGGGCCGTACACGTAGGCGTCGGGCGTACCCGGCCATGCGCTCAGCATGGCCTGGATCGATGGCGGCGCGGGGTGCATATCCTTCGGCGCGCTGAACAATACGCCAACGACACGGTCATCGCGGAAGGCAACCACCACGGGGGAGCCGCCAAGGGCCATCTGCCTGACCTTGTCGAGAGGAAACTCTCCGGTCAGCGATCCGCCCTGGGAAGGGGAATTGGCCTGGAGCAGTTGGGCGATACCCTCGATATCAGCAGCGGTAGCAAGGTTGATCCTGTACATGGGTGGTCTCCTGGGGGGAGGCGAACCTACTGCATGGATGGCGCCCAAGTTTTTATATTACGCCCGGATTTCGAGCGTTGCAGGCATGGCCGTGTTGCCTTCAGTTTTCAGGCGGCGCGGTTGGCAGGTTCTGTCCCACCGCCAGCCCGGCGCGGATCGCGGCCAGCGCGGCCTGGTAGTAGGCCTTGCCTTCCGGCGACTCGGCAAAGGTGCTGAACTCTTCCAGCTCCGGGTCGGACAGGCCGCGATAGACGTAGAGCAGGGTGTTATCCAGGTCGTTGCCGATCTGTTCCATCAAGCGTTCGCGCTGGCCGTTCAGCATGCTTTGTGCCGCGCCGGCACCGAGCAGCCCCGGAATCATCGAACTCAGGCTGTCGGCCGCGACGCCGGCGATGGCCAGGCTGACTTCCGCCCCGGCTTCGCGCGCCGGCAGCGCACGGCCCAGGTGGTTGATCAGCAGGCGCCGGGTGGCACTGGCTTCGATATGCGGCAGGCCCTTGGCGTTCTTGGCCAATTGGTCGCGGCGGGTGGCGAGCAGTTCGGCGGAGACGATCTTGCGCCCCAGCGGTGACTGGAAGAACGTCAGGGCCGGCTTCGGGTTGGCGAGGTTCTGGCGCAACTGGGCCTCGGCCCGCTGGTCCATGGCCTGGGGCGCGAAACGCTGGTTGCTGTTGCTCACCAGCGCGTCATAGACCGCCGGTGGCAGGCTGTTGCGGTACTTTTGCTGGGCGGCGCTCAGGGCATCGTTGAAATGCGCGCGTTGTTCCGGCCAACCGGCGACCCGGTACAACTGGTCGTGGTTGTCTGCCCAGGCGGGCAAGGTGCAGAACATCAATAGCGAAAAAAGCAAACGGCGCATAGGGACTCCTGTCTACAGCCGGCTATTGTCCCGGCGAGCGCGGTACTTGTCGAGAATTCCTGTAAGTCGTTCGGGGGGCTCTGTCGGATTTCCGGGCTTCTGGATACTATGCGCGGCATGCACATTCCCTCTGATCACCCGCTGCTGTTACGTATCGTCGACGACCTGGCCGAGCGTGGCTGGTCGCAGCAGAATATCTTCCTGCCGCAGGCGCTGACCCTGGCCCTGGCCGCCGAGTGCCGCCAGCGATCCGCCGAGGGCGAGCTGACCCCGGCTGGCGTGGGACGCGGGCCTGCCCAGGAAGTGCGCGAGGGAATTCGTGGCGATCATATCCAGTGGCTGGAACCCGGCCAGACCAGGCCCTGCGATGAATACATGGGGTTGATGGACGGCCTGCGCGAGGCCCTCAACCGTGGCCTGTTCCTGGGGCTCGAGGATTTCGAAAGCCATTTCGCGCTGTACCCGCCCGGAGCCTTCTACAAAAAACACGTGGACCGCTTCCGTGATGATGATCGACGGACGGTGTCGGCGGTTATCTACCTGAACGATGCCTGGTTGCCGGAGCACGGCGGCCAATTGCGTATGTACCTTGACGACGGCGTGGAGCATGACGTGGTTCCGACCGGCGGTTGCCTGGTGCTGTTCCTCTCGGGGGAGGTGCCCCATGAAGTCTTGCCGGCGACCCGTGAACGCCTGTCACTGACCGGCTGGTTTCGTCGGCGCGGGAGCGATCCGTTTCCATGAAGCAGAAGATTCTGGTCAGTCGCTGCTTGCTGGGGCATCTGGTTCGTTATGACGGTGGCGCCAGCGGGCCTTACGCGCAGCTGTCCCAGTGGCAGGATGAAGGTCGGGTGGTGCCGTTGTGCCCGGAAGTGGCCGGTGGCCTGCCGACGCCCCGTGCGGCGGCGGAGATTCCCGGCGGGCAGGGCGCGCAGGTACTGGAAGGACTGGCCCGGGTGATCACCACCGAGGGCGAGGATGTCAGCGACGCTTTTCTCTCTGGTGCGTATCAGGCGCTGGAGTTGGTGCGGCGGCATGACATCCGTATCGCGGTGCTCAAGGCCAACAGCCCGTCCTGTGGCAACCTGTTGACCTATGACGGGACCTTCAGTGGGGTGAAGGTTCGCGGCGAAGGGGTGACGGCGGCCTTGTTGAAGCAGGCCGGCGTGCAGGTGTTCAGTGAGTTGGAACTGCCTGACGCGCTTATCGCCCTGCAGGTCCTGGAGCATCACCCGAAGCCGTAAACCGCTGGCTCACGGCTTCGGCGGCTGAGTCGCATCTATCCCGAACCACTTCTTTGAGAGCGCCGCGAGGCGCCCGTCCGCCTTCATGCGCTGCAGCGCATTGTCCAGGCTTGCCTGGAACGCCGGGTTACCCTTCTGAAACGGAATCGCCAGGGCCACTGTCGGCCCGTCGGAGTCCTCCGGAACCAGTGGTAGCGAGCTGTCGCGCATGGCGAAGGGGATCTGTGTCGGCGGTTCTTCCCGGTGTGTGATCCATTTCATGCTGGGATAACCATAAGGCTCGCTGAAGTCGTAACGTTTTCTCAGTTCTGCAGTCATAGGCATGTGGTTGATGGCGACATCGTACTTTCCACTCTCGACGCCTTGCAGCAGGTCGGTGACGTCGGTGGGGACAAACGAGGCCTGCACGTCGAGTTCCCGGGCCAGTTGTTCGCCCAGTTCGACTTCGAAGCCGGTCAGGCGCCCGTCTTCGGTAAAGCCGAAGGGTCGCATGTCGCCTTCCAGGGCGATGCGCAACTCGCCCCGGTCGTTGACGTCATCAATCAGTTCAGCCTGGACGAAAGGGCTGACGAAAGGCAGTAAAATTAATAGGCCAGGCAGAAAACCCATGGTCGCTCCCGAATTGGAATACAAATATGTACCGCGCCGTTCAGGCACGCTTTGCTATGTTATTGAGTGCCTTGGACCACAAATCGCCACAAAGTTGTCATAACCGTACTGAAATTGCGGAAAACTGGAGAAGTTAATGAAAACCTTAGTGTCTCGTGTTGCGTTGGCTACTGTTTTGCTGGGTTCTTCGATGCTGGCGGTTGCGGATGATCTTCCGCGTATTGCGGCACCCAAGGACGCCAAGGTCTTTATCGTTTCGCCGAAAAACGGCGCCACGGTCGACAAGACCTTCACGGTCAAGTTCGGCATGAAGGGCCTGGTGCTCAAGCCGGCCGGTGACGAAACGCCAGGCTCCGGTCACCACCACCTGCTGGTCGACCAGAAGGCCCTGCCGGACCCAGCCCTGCCGATTCCGGCGACCGACACCGTGATCCACTACGGCAAGGCCCAGACCGAAACCCAGCTGACCCTGACCCCGGGCAAGCACACCTTGCAACTGGTGGCGGGTGACAAGGGGCATATGCAGTTCAATCCGACCGTCGCCTCGAAAGTCATCACCGTCAACGTGAAGTAAATCCGTGTCAGAAAAAAAGGGAGGCCCTCGCAGGCCTCCCTTTTTTCGTCCAGCGCTTGAGGCTTAGAACAACACGCGGGACCGGATGGTGCCGTTGATGTGTTGCAGCTTCTCTTGCGCCAAGTCCGAGTACTCGGCGTCGACGTCGATCACCACGTAACCGACTTTCTCGTTGGTCTGCAGGAACTGACCGGAGATGTTAATGCCGTTTTCCGCGAAGACCTTGTTGATTTCGCTCATCACACCCGGGATGTTCTGGTGGATGTGCAGCAGGCGATGCTTGCCTGGGTGAGCCGGCAAGGCCACTTCAGGGAAGTTCACGGACGATACCGAGGTACCGTTGTCGCTGTACTTGACCAGCTTTTCCGCCACTTCCAGACCGATGTTGGCCTGGGCTTCGGCGGTCGAGCCACCGATGTGCGGGGTCAGGATCACGTTGTCCAGGCCACGCAGCGGGCTTTCGAACTCTTCGTCGTTGGAGCGTGGCTCCACCGGGAAGACATCGATGGCCGCGCCGATCAGGTGCTTGTCCTTGATCGCGTTCGCCAGGGCGTCCAGCTCGACCACGGTGCCGCGCGCGGCGTTGATCAGGATCCCGCCTTTCTTGATTGCGCGGATTTCCTTCTCACCGATCATCCACTGGGTCTCGGCGGTTTCCGGAACGTGCAGGGTGACGATGTCGGACATGCCCAGCAGGTCGGTCAGGTTCGAGACCTGGGTGGCGTTGCCCAGCGGCAGCTTGGTCAGGGTGTCGTAGAAGAACACCTGCATGCCCAGGCCTTCGGCCAGAACCGACAACTGCGTGCCGATCGAGCCGTAACCGATGATCCCCAGCTTCTTGCCGCGGATTTCGAAGGAGTTGGCCGCGCTCTTGATCCAGCCACCGCGATGGCAGGAAGCGTTCTTCTCGGGAATGCCGCGCAGCAACAGGATCGCTTCGGCCAGCACCAGCTCGGCAACGGAGCGGGTGTTGGAGTACGGGGCGTTGAACACGGCGATGCCGCGCTCGCGAGCCGCGTTGAGGTCGACCTGGTTGGTGCCGATGCAGAAACAACCGACAGCGACGAGTTTCTTCGCGTGTTCGAAGATGTCTTCGGTCAGTTGGGTGCGCGAGCGAATGCCGATGAAGTGGGCATCGGCGATCTTTTCCTTCAACTGGGCTTCTGGCAAGGAGCCAGTCAGGTACTCGATATTGACGTACCCGGAGGCCTTGAGGACGTCCACGGCGGATTGGTGGACGCCTTCGAGAAGAAGGAACTTGATCTTGCTCTTATCGAGAGAAGTCTTGCTCATCTGCGTAAACCTGTGTCCCGGAGAAAAATGGCAGGGAAATGGACAGCTTGAGCTGACCGCGCGGCGTGATCGCCGGCACCGCAGATCGGCCTGATAGCACGCTTCTGCGGGGGGCGTATGCTAGCATATGCGACCCGCAAACACTCATTCTGCGACGTGAAGCGTCCTCAGGATGACCATGAATTGTTCGAGAGTTCTGTCGATGACCCATCCTGCCCTGATTGATGAGCTGAAGACCCTGGTTGAGCCTGGTAAGGTCCTGACCGATGCTGACTCCCTGAATGCTTACGGGAAGGATTGGACCAAGCATTTCGCTCCCGCGCCGACGGCCATCGTGTTCCCGAAGACCACCGAACAGGTCCAGGCCATCGTGCGCTGGGCCAACCAGCACAAGGTCGCGCTGGTGCCATCGGGCGGTCGTACCGGGCTGTCCGCCGCGGCCGTGGCGGCCAACGGTGAAGTGGTGGTGTCCTTCGACTATATGAACCAGGTGCTGGACATCAACCTGACCGACCGCACCGCGGTTTGCCAGCCGGGCGTGGTCACCGAGCACTTGCAGAACGTGGCCGAAGAAAAGGGCTTGTACTACCCGGTGGACTTCGCTTCGGCCGGTTCCAGCCAGATTGGCGGCAATATCGGCACCAATGCCGGCGGGATCAAGGTGATTCGCTACGGCATGACCCGCAACTGGGTGGCCGGCATGAAGGTGGTGACCGGCAAGGGCGATGTGCTGGAACTGAACAAGGACCTGATCAAGAACGCCACCGGCTACGACCTGCGCCAGCTGTTTATCGGCGCCGAGGGCACCCTGGGTTTTGTGGTCGAAGCCACCATGCGCCTGGACCGCGCGCCGAAGAACCTGACCTGCATGGTCCTCGGCACCCCGGATTTCGACTCGATCATGCCGGTGCTGCACGCGTTCCAGGGCAAGCTGGACCTGACCGCCTTCGAATTTTTCTCCGACAAGGCCCTGGCCAAGGTCCTCGGCCGTGGCGACGTGCCGGCGCCGTTCGAAACCGACTGTCCGTTCTACGCCCTGCTGGAATTCGAGGCGACCACTGAAGAAGTGGCCAACCACGCCCTGGAAACCTTCGAGCACTGTGTCGAGCAGGGTTGGGTGCTGGACGGCGTGATGAGTCAGAGCGAAACCCAGTTGCAGAACCTCTGGAAGCTGCGCGAGTACATCTCCGAGACCATTTCCCACTGGACGCCGTACAAGAACGACATTTCGGTCACTGTGTCGAAAGTGCCGGCGTTCCTCAAGGAAATCGACGCCATCGTCGGCGAATACTACCCGGACTTTGAAATCGTCTGGTTCGGTCACATCGGCGACGGCAACCTGCACCTGAACATCCTCAAGCCGGAAAACCTGAGCAAGGACGAGTTCTTTGCCAAGTGCGCTACCGTGAACAAGTGGGTGTTCGAAACCGTCGAGAAGTACAACGGTTCGATCTCCGCCGAACACGGCGTGGGCATGACCAAGCGCGATTACCTGACCTACAGCCGTTCCCCGGTTGAAATTGAATACATGAAAGCGATCAAGGCGGTGTTCGATCCGAACGGGATCATGAACCCGGGCAAGATCTTCGCGGTTTGAACCAGAAGTCACTGATGACAAAGACCAGGAGTCAGTCATGAGCTATCAGCACCAGTATGTCGACGGTACCCGTATTCACTTTCCTCTCGGCAAGGTGGTATGCATCGGCCGTAATTACGCCGAGCACGCCAAGGAACTGGACAATCCGGTGCCGACCGAGCCGTTGCTGTTTATCAAGCCGGGCAGCTGCGTGGTGCCGATCGAGGGTGGTTTCAGCATTCCGGTGGACCGTGGTTCGGTGCATTACGAGGCCGAGATTGCCGTGTTGATCGGCAAGCCGCTGTCCAACAAGCCGAGTGTTGAAGAGGTTCTGGATGCCATTTCCGGGTTTGCGCCGGCATTGGACCTGACCTTGCGCGACAAGCAGGCGGAGCTGAAGAGCAAGGGCCTGCCCTGGGAAGTCGCCAAGTCGTTCGACGGTGCCTGCGTGCTGTCGCCGTTCGTGGTGGGGAGTACCTTCCCGGACCTGACCCAGATCGGCATTCGCCTGACCATCAACGGTCAGGTTCGCCAGGACGGGATCAGCAGCGACATGCTCAACCCGATCGTGCCGATGATCCAGTACATGGCCGCATGCTTTTCGTTGCAGGCCGGTGACGTGATCCTGACCGGTACGCCGGTGGGCGTCGGCCCGCTGAATGCCGGGGATGAGCTGGTACTGGAATTGCCGGGCGCCAGCCGCTTCAACAGCAGCGTCCGTTAATCCCGACGCCCTCCTGTAGGAGCGAGCTTGCTCGCGATGATGGCACAGACACCGTGGGGCATCAGGCGCCCCGCGTTATCGTTAACGCCCATCGCGAGCAAGCTCGCTCCTACAGAGGGGGGGCGGTGCTTGCCTCAGGCCTTGAGGGTCTTCACGCCTTCGCTGGTGCCCAGCAGCAGCAGGTCCGCCGGACGCGCCGCGAACAGGCCGTTGGTGACCACGCCGACAATCGCATTGATCTGGCTTTCCAGCTCCACCGGGTTGGTGATCTGCAGGTTGTGCACATCCAGAATGATGTTGCCGTTATCGGTCAACACGCCCTCGCGATACACCGGATCACCCCCCAGTTTCACCAACTGGCGCGCCACATGGCTGCGGGCCATGGGGATCACTTCGACCGGCAGCGGGAAAGCGCCGAGCACCGGGACCAGCTTGCTGCCGTCGGCGATGCAGATAAAAGTCTTGGCCACGGCCGCGACGATCTTCTCGCGGGTCAGGGCCGCGCCGCCGCCCTTGATCAGGTTCAGGTGTTCGTCGCTTTCGTCGGCGCCGTCGATGTAGAACTCCAGATCGCTGACGGTGTTCAGCTCATAGACCGGAATCCCGTGGCCCTTGAGGCGCGCGGCGGTGGCTTCGGAGCTGGCGACCGCGCCGTCGAAGGCGCCCTTGTGTTGCGCCAAGGCGTCGATAAAGCAGTTGGCGGTGGAGCCGGTGCCCACGCCGATCACGCTTTTGTCATCGAGCTTGGGAAGGATGAAGTCGACAGCGGCTTGGGCCACGGCCTGTTTGAGTTGATCCTGGGTCATGCGGGCTCCGAAAGCGGGCAGGGGGTGTGCGAAAGGCCGGCATTATAAGCGTCGGGGCGGGGAAGGTCATTGTCCGTTTGGCCGCAGGCACGGGCAATAAAACCTCAGGAACCCTGTGGTCGTTGCCGCAAGCGCTGGGTTAGACTCCTCGGTCCCTGTCCACACCCGCCAGCGATGCCTTCCGATGCTTGAACAGTACGTCAAGAAGATCCTCACCTCGCGCGTCTACGACGTTGCCGTGGAAACCCCGTTGCAGACCGCTCGCCAGCTCTCCGAGCGGCTGGGCAACAAGGTCTGGCTCAAGCGCGAAGATTTGCAGCCGGTGTTTTCCTTCAAGATTCGCGGTGCCTACAACAAGCTGACCCAGCTTAGCGAGGCCGAGCGCGCCCGTGGCGTGGTCACGGCATCGGCGGGCAACCATGCCCAGGGCCTGGCCCTGGCGGCCAAGGTGCTGGGGGTCAAGGCCACCATCGTGATGCCCAAGACCACGCCGGAAATCAAGATCGAAGGCGTGCGCTCCCGGGGCGGCAAAGTGGTGTTGCATGGCGACTCTTTCGCCGAAGCCCTGGCCCATTCCCTGCGGCTGGTCGAGGAAAAAGGCTACGTCTATATCCACCCCTACGATGATCCGCACACCATTGCCGGGCAGGGCACCGTGGCGATGGAGATTCTGCGCCAGCATCCGGGCCCGTTGGATGCGATCTTCGTTCCGGTCGGTGGCGGCGGCTTGATTTCCGGGATCGCGGCCTATGTGAAGTACCTGCGGCCGGAGATCAAGGTGATCGGCGTCGAGCCGGATGACTCCAACTGTCTGCAGCAGGCCATGGCCGCCGGCGAGCGGGTGATCCTGTCCACCGTGGGGTTGTTCGCCGACGGCGTGGCCGTGGCGCAGATCGGCCAGCACACCTTCGATATCTGCAAGGACTATGTCGACGAGGTGATCACCGTCAGTACCGACGAGATCTGCGCCGCGATCAAGGATATCTACGACGATACCCGCTCGATCACCGAGCCTGCCGGCGCTTTGGGCGTGGCCGGGATCAAGAAGTACGTCGAATCGCGCAAGATCACCGGGCAGACCCTGGTGGCCATCGACTCCGGCGCCAACGTCAACTTTGACCGCCTGCGCCATGTGGCCGAGCGTGCCGAGTTGGGCGAAGGGCGCGAAGCGATTATCGCCGTGACCATTCCGGAGCGGCCGGGCAGTTTCAAGGCGTTCTGCGAAGCCATCGGCAAGCGTCAGATCACCGAATTCAATTACCGTTATCACACCGGCCACGAAGCGCATATTTTCGTCGGCGTGCAAACCCACCCCGACAGCGATCCACGCAGTGCCCTGATCGACAGCCTGACCGGCCAGGGTTTCCCGGTGCTGGACCTGACCGACAACGAGCTGGCCAAGTTGCATATCCGTCATATGGTCGGTGGCCATGCGGCCCGTGTCAGTGACGAGATGGTGTTGCGCTTCGAATTCCCGGAGCGCCCGGGGGCGTTGTTCAACTTCCTCAACAAGCTCGGCGGGCGCTGGAATATCTCGATGTTCCATTACCGTAACCATGGCGCCGCTGATGGCCGGGTGGTCGCGGGCCTGCAGGTGCCGGAGGAAGAGCGTCATCTGGTGCCGGCGGCCCTGGCGGAAATCGGCTACCCGTATTGGGATGAAAGCGATAACCCGGCGTATCGGTTGTTCCTCGGCTGAAACACGGTGGATGGCTGCTAAGCTGATGGGCAGGTTCCATTCTGAAAGGCAGCGCGTAACCTTGTAGGAGCCTGGCTTGCCAGCGAAGCTTTTGACGCTCTCATGGGCCCCTTCGCTGGCAAGTCATGCTCCTACACGGGATGTGTTCGACTCTGCATCTGATTGCTGCTCGAAAGTTGATCGTAAAACCAAGGAAACGATGAAATGGAAACCCTCACTGCCTTGAAACTGCTACACGGTGCGGCGCCGGTGCTTTTGCTGGGCAGCGCGCTGGCGGTGACGATCAGGCTTTGGCGCGGACGCCGTGCCGGCGATACAACCATTCAAAATCACACTTTGCAGCGTCCCTGGTTCTTCGTTTGGGGGCTGATGGCGCTGTGCCTGGCCGTGCTGCCGGTCAGTGGCTGGTGGTTGGTGCACCTGTCCGGTTGGCCGTTGGGGCAGACCTGGCTGCTGGGTTCGAGCGTGCTCTACACCCTGTGCACCCTGAGTTGGGTGTGGCTGGTGGTCCGTCTCAATCGCCTGCGCCGTGGTATCACGGCGCGGCATCCAGGGTTTACGCTGGCCCTGGCGATTTTCACGGTTGTCGGTTTTGTCGCTATTGCGGGCCTGATGGGCGCGAAACCGGTTTAAGCCGTCAGGCCGGGGATTTGCCATGAAGGTGCTTCTGGTGGGGGCCACGGGGTTCGTCGGCCGCCATTTGCTGGCGGCGTTGAGTACCGCCGGTCACGAAGTGATCGCCACCAGCCGTGATCATCACCTGCGCTCGCTACCGGGGGTCGAATGGCAGGTGCTCGACCTGGATCGGTTGGCCGAGGACTCCAAGCATTTCATCCTGCCCCATGGTATCGATCTGCTGATCAATGCCGCCGGGTTGCTGAGTACTGATGAGCAGGCACTGCGCCTGACCCAGGACCTGGGCACCCGGGCGCTGTTCGACCTGGCGGCGCGCCGGGGCGTGCGAGTGCTGCATATTTCCGCGCTGGGCGCCGGCGAGCAGCCGGATGTGCCGTTCCTGGCGAGCAAGGCGGCGGCGGATGATTACCTGATGACGCTCGGCGTGCCGGCCGTGGTGCTGCGCCCCTCGTTGCTGCTGGGGGCCGGCGGGGCCAGCAGTGCCTGGCTGGCGCGCCTGTCGCCCTGGCCGCTGATCCCCTGGCTGGACCTGCAAGCGCGCTTGCAACCGCTGCATATCGACGATTTGTCCGCCGCCGTGCTGGCCTTGCTGCGGCATTGGCCGGCGCACTCCCAGGTGTTGCCGCTGGTGGGGCCGCAAGTGCTGACCCTGGCGCAAGTGCTCGATCAGTTGCGTGTGGCCCAGGGCTGGGGGCCTGCGCGGTATGTGAAGGTGCCGGGGATCTTGTCGCGTGCCGGTGCCTGGCTGGGCGAGCGCCTGGGCTGGCGGGCCTTGAATCGCCAGAGCCTGCGCATGGCCCAGCGTGACAATGTCGCCGGTCCCGAGGCGCTGGCCGAGGTCTGTGGTTACCGCGCCGCGCCGCTCTCCACTCGCCTGCAGGACTGGCCGAACGCCGGCCAGAGTGTCCAATCGGCGCTGCGGCCGTTGCTGCTGGCGGTGATGCTGTTGATCTGGCTGGGCACGGCGGTGGTTTGCCTGGGGCCGGGTTATGACTGGAGCCTGCGGATCATGGCCGAGGCCGGGGTAAGCGGGGACTCCGCAGCGATTGCGGTCTACGCCGGGTCGCTGTGCGACGGGCTGCTGGGCCTGGGGATGTTGTTCCGGCGTACGCGCAAGTGGACGTTCCGGGCGCAATTGCTATTGATGGGGGCCTATACCCTGATTATCAGCTTCGTACTGCCGCACTACTGGTTTGACCCTTATGCCGCCGTCGCCAAGAATCTGGTGCTGATGGTGGCGACCCTTTGGCTGCTTTGGACCGAACCGCGTCGATGAGTGCTTACCTGCTGCTGAAAACCCTGCATATCCTGTCTTCCACCATTCTTTTCGGCCTGGGTGCCGGTTCCGCGTATTACGCCTTGCGCGCCTGGCGCACGGGCAACGTCGAGGTGATTGCGGCGACCTTCAAGCACCTGGTGTTCGCCGATTGGGCTTTTACCACCACTACGGCGGTGTTCCAGCCATTGAGCGGGCTGGGGCTGATGTACCTGGCGGGCTGGCCGATCCAGCAAAGCTGGCTGGTGTGGAGCCTGGGCCTGTTCGTGTTGGCGGGGATCTGCTGGTTGCCGGTGGTCTGGTTGCAGATCCGGGTGCACAGAATGGCCGAGCAGGCCTTGCACGCGGGAGCGGCGATGCCGATGCAGGCCGAGACCTATATGCGCTGGTGGTTTGTGCTGGGCTGGCCGGCGTTTTTGTCGTTTATGGCGATTTTTTATCTGATGGTCGCCAAGCCGGTCTGATCTGACACCGAGTCGCCTTCTTCGCGGGCAAGCTCCGCTCCCACATCGGGTCCTGAGTCGTACGCACCTTCTGTGCACGGCACAAATCTAATGTGGGAGCGGAGCTTGCCCGCGAATAGGCCATCAATCGCGCAGCGTAATCACCGGCCATCCACGCTTCTCGGCTTCGGCCCGCAGATTCGGATCCGGGTCCACCGCCACGGGATTGGCCACCTGCTCCAGCAACGGCAGGTCATTCATCGAATCGCTATAGAAATAGCTGTCTTCCAGGCCATGCCCGGTTTCTTCCAGCCAACGGTTCAAACGCGTCACCTTACCCTCGCGAAAGCAGGGGATATCGGTGCTGCGCCCGCTGTAGCGGCCGTCGATCATCTCGCACTCGGTGGCGATCAGGGTCTCGACCCCCAGCCGCGCGGCAATCGGTGCCGTGACAAAACGGTTGGTGGCGGTGATGATCACCAGCTTGTCGCCGGCGTCGCGGTGTTGGGCCAGTAACGCCAGGCCCTTGGGCAGCACGATGGGTTCGATGCAGTCGCGCATATAGTCGCGATGCCACTCGTCCAGTTGCGCCATCTCGCTGCGGCCGAGAATTTCCAGGCAGAAATTCAGATACTCGGCGTTGTCCAGGCGGCCCGCCAGATAATCCTGGTAGAACTCGTCGTTGCGGGTTTTATAGGCCACCGGGTCGAGAATCCCCCGTTCGCAGAGGTAATCGCCCCAGGCGTGGTCGCTGTCGCCGCCCAAAAGTGTGTTGTCCAAGTCGAATAAAGCCAGACGCATTGCGGTTACTCGCTGATAAGCCTGTAAAAAGGCCTCCAGAATACGGTCTTTTCACAAGAGTGCACATAAGGTAGGAAGGCTCGTTGCTGCTTTCACAACCTTTGTGGAACAATGCGATGACATGCGTTTGCGAGGTGGTTGCCGTGATCGACCCCGATGGTTTCCGTCCTAATGTCGGGATAATTCTGACGAATGATGCTGGGCAGGTCCTCTGGGCGCGCCGCATCAATCAAGATGCATGGCAGTTTCCGCAAGGCGGGATCAACCCGGACGAGACGCCTGAAGACGCTTTGTACCGTGAATTGAACGAAGAAGTCGGCCTGGAACGCGAAGATGTGCAAATTTTGGCCTGTACCCGGGGCTGGTTGCGCTATCGTTTGCCGCAACGCCTGGTGCGTACCCACAGCCAACCGCTGTGCATCGGCCAGAAGCAGAAATGGTTTCTCCTGCGCCTGCTCTCCAACGAGCAGCGGGTGCGGATGGATTTGACCGGTAAACCGGAGTTCGATGGCTGGCGTTGGGTCAGCTATTGGTACCCGTTGGGCCAGGTGGTGACATTCAAGCGCGAGGTCTACCGTCGCGCGCTCAAAGAGCTTGCCCCGCGCCTGTTGGCGCGCGACTGACACGGAGTTCGACCCCGAGCCATGCTCAATACGCTGCGCAAGATCGTCCAGGAAGTTAACGCCGCCAAGGATCTCAAGGCGGCGTTGGGCATTATTGTATTGCGCGTCAAAGAGGCCATGGGCAGCCAGGTCTGCTCGGTCTATTTGCTGGACCCCGAAACCAACCGCTTTGTCCTGATGGCCACCGAGGGCTTGAACAAGCGCTCGATCGGCAAGGTCAGCATGGCGCCGAACGAAGGCCTGGTTGGCCTCGTGGGTACGCGCGAAGAACCGCTGAACCTGGAAAACGCCGCCGATCACCCGCGGTATCGCTACTTTGCCGAAACCGGCGAGGAGCGTTATGCCTCCTTCCTCGGTGCGCCGATCATCCACCATCGCCGGGTCGTCGGCGTGTTGGTGATCCAGCAGAAAGAGCGTCGCCAGTTCGACGAGGGCGAAGAAGCCTTCCTGGTGACCATGAGCGCCCAGTTGGCCGGCGTTATCGCCCATGCCGAGGCCACCGGTTCGATCCGTGGGCTGGGGCGTGAAGGCAAGGGCATCCAGGAAGCCAAGTTCATCGGTGTGCCGGGTTCGCCGGGTGCTGCGGTGGGTACGGCGGTGGTCATGTTGCCGCCGGCGGACCTGGACGTGGTGCCGGACAAGGCGATCGCCGATATCGATGCCGAACTGGCGCTGTTCAAGACCGCCATCGAAGGCGTGCGTGCCGATATGCGCACGCTCTCGGCCAAACTCGCGACCCAGCTGCGTCCGGAAGAGCGCGCGTTGTTCGACGTCTACCTGATGATGCTCGACGATGCCTCCCTGGGCAGCGAAATCACCAACGTGATCAAGACCGGCCAATGGGCCCAGGGCGCCTTGCGCCAAGTGGTGACCGATCACGTCAACCGTTTTGAACTGATGGACGACGCCTACCTGCGTGAGCGCGCGTCGGACGTCAAGGACCTCGGGCGCCGGCTGCTGGCCTACCTGCAGTCTGAACGCCAGCAAGCCCTGGTCTACCCGGACAACACCATCATGGTCAGCGAAGAGCTGACCGCGGCGATGCTCGGCGAAGTACCGGAAGGCAAGCTCAAGGGCCTGGTCTCGGTACTGGGTTCGGGTAACTCCCACGTGGCGATCCTGGCGCGGGCCATGGGCATTCCAACCGTCATGGGCCTGGTGGACCTGCCGTACTCGAAGGTCGACGGCATCGAGATGATCGTCGACGGCGCCCGTGGCGAGGTGTTTACCAACCCCAGCGAAGTGCTGCGTAAGCAATACGCCGGTGTGGTGGAAGAAGAACGCCAGCTGTCCGAGGGCCTGGACGCCTTGCGCGAGCTGCCGTGCGTGACCCCGGACGGCCATCGCATGCCGCTGTGGGTCAACACCGGCCTGCTGGCGGATGTGGCCCGGGCGCAGCAGCGCGGGGCCGAAGGTGTCGGCCTGTACCGCACCGAAGTGCCGTTCATGATCAACCAGCGTTTCCCGAGCGAGAAGGAACAGCTGGCGATCTATCGCGAGCAGTTGTCGGCGTTCCATCCGCAACCGGTGACCATGCGCAGCCTGGACATCGGCGGCGACAAGTCGCTGCCGTATTTCCCGATTGAAGAAGACAACCCGTTTCTCGGCTGGCGCGGTATCCGCGTGACCCTCGACCACCCGGAAATCTTCCTGGTACAGGCGCGGGCCATGCTCAAGGCCAGCGAGGGCCTGAACAACCTGCGGATCCTGCTGCCGATGATCTCGGGCATCCACGAGATGGAAGAGGCGCTGCACCTGATCCACCGGGCCTGGGGCGAGGTGCGCGACGAAGGCACCGACGTGCCGATGCCGCCGGTGGGGGTGATGATCGAGATTCCGGCGGCGGTCTACCAGACCCGCGAGCTGGCACGGCAGGTGGACTTCCTCTCGGTGGGCTCCAACGACCTGACCCAGTACCTGCTGGCCGTGGACCGCAACAATCCACGGGTCGCGGACCTTTACGACTACCTGCACCCGGCGGTGCTGCAAGCCTTGCAGAACGTGGTGCGTGACGCCCATGCCGAAGGCAAGCCGGTGAGTATCTGCGGCGAGATGGCCGGTGATCCGATGGCGGCGGTGCTGTTGATGGCGATGGGCTTTGACAGCCTGTCGATGAACGCCACCAACCTGCCGAAGGTGAAATGGATGCTGCGCCAGATCAATCTGAGCAAGGCCCAGGAACTGCTGGCCCAGGTGATGACCATCGACAATCCGCAGGTGATTCGCAGTACCTTGCAGTTGGCGCTGAAGAATCTCGGGCTGTCACGGATGGTGGTGCCGACTGTCACGCATTGAGAGGGCGGAGCTAGACCTTTAGCTCCACCTCTCCCAGATGCCCGCCATACGGCCCGAAGCTGCGCTCCATGAGATGGCGCGTGCCATCGGCGTGGCTGATCAGCACCGTGCTGGCCCGGGTGCCGTAGCTGGGGCTGGCGATAAACACGCTCGACAGCAGACTCTCGGTTGTCTGTCCCACTCCGGTGTCCGGCAACTCGGCAAGCGGCGCGATCGTCGGGTCGCCGAGCATCGCCAGCAATGCCTCCGGTCGCGGATCCGCCAGTTCCCAGGACAGCGCCGCGCGGGCCTTGAGCAGTTTCGGCCAGGGCGTATCGAGCCCGGCATTGGACAGCCCGTAGACACCCTCCGCCAGTTGGCGCGGTTCACCCTCGTGGGAATTGAGATGCCACAGCGCATCCGCTGTTCCCAGGAGCAGGTTGAACCCGGCATATTCTGCCGATCTTGCGCGAATTTCGGCTAAATACTCATCAATCGGCAGGTCTTCGGTGAGAAAACGCGCCACCAACTCTCCCCGTGAGCGCCGGGCCACCGGCTGGTGCGGATTGCGGATATTGGTCAAGGCCGCAAAGCGCCCCCGGGCCCCGATCCCCAGCCAGGTCCCGCCCGCCTCCAGATCACGCCCCGCATACACCTGCGGCGCTTCCGGCCATTGCGCCAGGGGCAGGCTTGGTCGGGCATAAAATTCGTCACGGTTGGCCGCGACGATCAGCGGCTGGGCATGGCCCGGGCGCCAGGCAAAGACAATCAGGCACATCAGGTGGTCCTCGATGTTTTTGCCCACTCTACGCAGGGTATCCATCGCCATCCAGTAGAGCCGTGTCCCTCCTTCCGTTACCATGCCGGACTTGTTTTGCGGGGTCGCGCATGGAATTTCTGCTCTATCTGGTCTTGGGGGCCTGCGCCGGCGTGCTGGCCGGGCTGTTCGGCGTGGGCGGCGGGATCATTATCGTCCCGGTGCTGGTGTTCAGTTTCACCCTGCAAGGGTTCGATCCGCTGATCCTCACGCACCTGGCGGTGGGCACGTCCCTGGCGACGATCATTTTCACCTCGTTCAACACCATTCGCGGGCATCACAAGCGCGGCGCGGTGCTCTGGCCGGTCTTTGCCTGGATGGCCGTGGGCATCCTGCTGGGCTCGGGCCTCGGCGCATTGACTGCCAAGGCCATCGCCGGCCCGCACCTGCAGAAGATCATCGGCGTGTTCGCCCTGGTGGTGGCGGCGCAGATGGCGCTGAACCTCAAGCCCAAGGCCAGCCGCAGCGTGCCCGGCAAGTTCGGCCTCGGCCTGGCGGGGGCGTTTATCGGCTGGGCCTCGGCGATTTTCGGGATCGGCGGCGGCTCCCTGACCGTGCCGTTCCTGACCTGGCGCAGCGTGCCGATGCAGCAGGCGGTGGCGACGTCCTCGGCCTGTGGCTTGCCGATTGCCCTGGCCAGTACCTTGAGTTTCATGATCCTGGGTTGGCACGATCCATTGTTGCCGGCCCACAGCCTGGGCTTTATCTATTTGCCGGCCTTGCTCGGGATTGCCCTGACCAGTATGTTTTTTGCTCGCTTCGGTGTGCAACTGGCACACCAGCTGTCGCCGCTGTTGCTCAAGCGGCTGTTTGCCGGCCTGTTGTTCATTGTCGGCCTGAAGTTCCTGATCTGAGCCACAGGCTCGGTTCAGTCATGCCGACGCAATATTGGCTTAATGGCGCGGTTGCAACATGACCCGCCGGCCCGGGCGATTGCTGTTCGCCGGGCCCTGAATTTTTACTCTATCGAGGAGTTGCAATGCTGCCTTACCCGCAGATTGACCCGGTGGCCCTGGCCATCGGCCCGCTGAAAATCCACTGGTACGGCCTGATGTACCTGGTCGGCATTGGCGGTGCGTGGCTGCTGGCCTCCCGGCGCCTGAACCGTTTCGATCCGACCTGGACCAAGGAGAAACTCTCCGACCTGATCTTCTGGCTGGCCATGGGGGTCATCGTTGGCGGGCGCCTGGGTTATGTGCTGTTCTACGATCTGAGCGCCTACCTGGCCAACCCGACGCTGATCTTCGAGGTCTGGAAGGGCGGCATGGCGTTCCATGGCGGCTTTATCGGGGTGATGGTGGCGGCCTGGTGGTTTGGCCGGCGCAACGGCAAGTCGTTCTTCCAACTGATGGACTTTGTCGCGCCGATGGTTCCGATCGGCCTGGGTGCCGGGCGGATCGGCAATTTCATCAACGCCGAGCTATGGGGCAAACCGACCGACTTGCCGTGGGCGATGATCTTCCCGCCGTTCAGCGACCCGGCCCAGTTGCCGCGTCACCCGTCGCAGCTGTATCAGTTCGCCCTGGAAGGCGTGGCCCTGTTCGTGATCCTCTGGTTGTTCTCGCGCAAGCCGCGGCCGACCATGGCGGTTTCAGGCATGTTCGCGTTGTTCTACGGGATCTTCCGTTTTGTCGTCGAGTTCGTCCGGGTGCCGGATGCGCAGCTTGGCTACCTGGCGTTCGGCTGGGTGACCATGGGGCAGATCCTCAGCCTGCCGATGATCATCGGCGGCCTGGGCTTGCTGTGGTTCGCCTATCACCGCGCCCCGACTACACCGGCCGCGAAAGACGCCGCGCTTTAAATTCGAATCGGGGCTCGCGGGCCCCGTATTCAAGGATGCAGGTAACTCATGAAGCAATATCTCGAACTGGTCGCCCATGTCATCAAGAACGGCACCAAGCAGGCCAACCGTACCGGCGTGAACACCATCAGCTTTCCCGGGGCCATGCTGCGTTATGACCTCCAGGAAGGTTTTCCGGCGATCACCACCCGCAAGATGGCGTTCAAATCCGCTGTCGGCGAGATGTGCGGTTTTCTCCGTGGGGTGAACAACGCCGCCGAGTTCCGCGCGCTGGGCTGCAAGGTCTGGGACCAGAACGCCAACGAAAACGCGCAGTGGCTGGCCAACCCGTTCCGCCAGGGCGAAGACGACCTGGGCGAGATCTATGGGGTGCAATGGCGTAAATGGCCGGCGTACAAGCAGATTGCCAAGAGCAACGTCGCGGCTATCGAGCAGACCTTGAGTCAGGGTTATCGGCAGATTGCCGAGGGCGAGGAAAACGGCCAGACCTATGTGGTGCTGTACAAGGCCATCGACCAGGTGCGCCAGTGCGTCGACACCATCATCAAGGATCCGGGTAGCCGGCGGATTCTGTTCCATGGCTGGAACTGTGCGCAGCTGGATGAAATGGCGTTGCCGCCGTGTCATTTGCTGTATCAGTTCCATCCGAATGTGGAGACCAAGGAGATTTCCCTGACCCTCTACATCCGTTCGAATGATCTGGGGTTGGGCACGCCGTTCAACCTGACCGAAGGCGCGGCACTGCTGAGCCTGATCGGGCGCCTGACCGGTTATACGCCGCGCTGGTTCACCTATTTCATCGGCGATGCCCATGTGTATGAAAACCACCTGGACATGCTCAACGAACAGCTGACCCGCGAGCCGTTCCCGATGCCGAAGTTGGTGATTTCGGACCGTGTGCCGGAGTTTGCCAAGACGGGTGTTTATCAGCCGGAGTGGCTGGAGCTGGTGGAACCGGGGGATTTCTCGCTGGAAGGCTACCAGCACCATGCGCCGATGACGGCGCCGATGGCGGTCTAGTTCGGCTCGGTATCGCGTCGTCTGCTTCGCGGGTAAGCTCCGCTCCCACATTGGATTTGCGTCGTACACAGAAGGTGTGCACGACTCGGGGCCTGTGGGAGCGGAGCTTGCCCGCGAATAGGCCCTCAATGCCCGTGACTTCTGCCGACATGTGAATGCTCTTCAGCCGCCACCACGCTGCCGCTGACCTCCAACCGCTGCAAGATCCCGCACTGATCCAGATCCGGCCCGCCGCCACAACGCTGGCGCAGATCCAGCAACTGCGTCTGCAACGCCAGCAACCCGTCGATCCGTGCCTTGACGTGATGGATATGCTCATCAATCAGCGCATTCACGCTTTCGCATTGATCCTGCGGGCTGTCGCGCAACCCCAGCAAACTGCGAATCTCCTCCAGCGTCATGTCCAGGCTGCGGCAGTTGCGGATAAAGGTCAGGCGCTCCACATGCGCCTGGGTGTACAGGCGGTAGTTGCCCTCGCTGCGCGCCGGTTCCGGCAGCAGGTTTTCCTTCTCGTAATAACGGATGGTTTCCACCTGGCAGTCGGTGAGTTTCGCCAGTTCGCCAATCTTCATCGTTCGATCTCCGAAAAGGGTGCTTGACCCTATAGTGGCTACAGGGTGTTCACTTGGCAACAAGCACTTTCAGGGACGCACCCATGAGCGACTCCATCCACACTTCGCACAAGCCTGCCGGCGATCATGCCCATGCTGGCCACGATCACGATCACGATCACAAGCATAGTCACGACCACGGCCATGACCACGGTCAGGCCGATAAGCCCGCGCCTCGGTCTTTCCGTGTCCTCCAGCCGGTAAAGGCTTCCCACTCCCATGGGGCGGCCGGGCATGCCCACAGCTGCTGTTCGACTGCCGAGGCCCCCGCGCTGATCAAACTCAGCGAGACCACCAGCGCCGACGCACGGTTGAGCCGTTTCCGAATCGAAGCCATGGACTGTCCCACCGAGCAGACGCTGATCCAGAACAAGCTCGGCAAGCTGGCGGGCGTGCAGCAGCTTGAGTTCAACCTGATCAACCGGATCCTCGGTGTGACCCATGACCTGTCGTCGACCACGCCGATTGTCGACGCCATCAAGTCCCTGGGCATGCAGGCCGAGCCGTTGGAAGAGGGCGCAAGCGCCGAAACTCCAAGCCAGCCGCCGGTGAAGAAACCCTGGTGGCCCCTGGCTTTGTCCGGTGTCGGCGCCCTGGTCGCCGAAGTGATTCACTTCACCGCCGTGGCCCCGACCTGGGTGGTGGCAATCATCGCGCTGGTTTCCATCCTCAGCGGCGGCCTGACCACCTATAAAAAGGGCTGGATCGCCCTGAAAAACCGCAACCTGAATATCAACGCGCTGATGAGCATCGCCGTGACCGGCGCGGTGCTGATCGGGCAGTGGCCGGAAGCGGCGATGGTGATGTTCCTCTTCACCATCGCCGAACTGATCGAAGCCAAGTCCCTGGACCGCGCGCGCAACGCCATCAGCGGCCTGATGCAGATGACGCCGGAAAAGGCCACGGTGCGCCAGGATGACGGCGAGTGGGTCGAACGTGAGGTTAAAAGCATCGAACTGGGTGCCTTGGTCCGGGTACGTCCTGGTGAGCGCATCGGCCTCGATGGCGAAGTGGTCTACGGCAGCTCCAGCGTCGATCAGGCACCGATCACCGGCGAAAGCCTGCCCATCGAGAAGAATCCGGGCGACAAGGTCTTTGCCGGCACCATCAACCAGGCGGGTTCACTGGACTATCGGGTGACGGCCGTCGCGGGCAATTCGACCCTGGCGCGGATCATCCATGCCGTCGAGCAGGCTCAGGGCGCGCGGGCGCCGACCCAGCGGTTCGTCGATACCTTCGCGAAAATCTACACCCCGGCGGTGTTCGCCTTCGCCCTGGCGGTGGCGGTGCTGCCGCCGCTGTTCATGAACGGCCTGTGGTTCGACTGGATCTACCGGGCGCTGGTCCTATTGGTAGTCGCCTGCCCGTGCGCGTTGGTGATCTCGACCCCGGTGACCATCGTCAGCGGCCTGGCCGCCGCCGCCCGCAAGGGCATTCTGGTCAAGGGCGGGGTCTATCTGGAAAGCGGGCACAAGCTTGATTACCTGGCCCTGGACAAGACCGGGACCATCACCCACGGCAAGCCGGTGCTGACCGACTATCTGGTCCTCAACCCACTGTTCGTCGAGACCGCGCCGTTGATCGCCGCCAGCCTCGCGGCGCGTTCCGATCACCCGGTGTCCCTGGCGATTGCCAAGGATGCGCAGGACAAACAGTGGACGCTACGTGACGTCGAAGCCTTCGAAGCCCTGGCCGGGCGCGGTGTGCGCGGCGAGGTCGGCGGCAAGGGTTATCACCTGGGCAACCATCGCCTGGTGGAAGACCTCGGTCTCTGCTCGGCGGCCCTGGAGGAAAAACTCTTCGCCCTGGAAAAACAAGGCAAGACCGTGGTGTTGCTGCTCGACGCCTCCGGCCCGTTGGCGCTGTTCGCCGTGGCCGATACGGTCAAGGCTTCCAGCCGTGAGGCGATCCGCGAGTTGCACGCGCTGGGGATCAAGACCCTGATGCTGACCGGGGACAATATCCACACCGCCTCGGCCATTGCCGCCCAGGTCGGGATCGACGAGGCCCGTGGCGATCTGTTGCCCACCGACAAACTACAGGCCATCGAAGAGCTGTATGCCCGTGGCCATCAGGTCGGCATGGTCGGCGACGGTATCAACGACGCTCCGGCCCTGGCCCGTGCCGAGATCGGCTTTGCCATGGCCGCCGCCGGTACCGACACCGCAATTGAGACCGCCGATGTCGCCCTGATGGACGATGATCTGCGCAAGATTCCGGCTTTCATTCGCCTTTCGCGCCAGACCGCGCGTATCCTCAGGCAAAATATCGCCCTGGCCCTGGTGATCAAGGCGATCTTCCTGGCGGTGACTTTCCTGGGGCTGGCAACCATGTGGATGGCGGTGTTCGCCGATATGGGCGTCAGCCTGCTGGTGGTGTTCAATGGGTTGCGCCTGTTGCGCAAGTAAACGAATGAGAGGGTGATGTGCTGAGTGCCGAGCTGAAGGCGTTTTATATGGTCGCTCGCCTGGGCAGCATCACCCTGGCGGCAAAAAAGCTCGGGCTCAGCCAGCCCACGGTGACCACCCAGATCCGTCATCTGGAAAGCCAGTACTCGGTCGAGTTGTTCTATCGCGGCGGTCGGCGCTTGAGTGTCAGTGAAGACGGCGCGCGCTTGCTGCCGATGGTCAAGGCGCTGTTGCAGCAGGAAGCCGATATCGAGTTTTTCCTGCGCAACGCCGGGCAGGTGCAGGGCACCTTGCGCATTGCCGCGACGGCGCCGTATTACATCCTCGATCTGGTGAAGGCCTTTCGCGAACGCCTGCCGCAGGTGGAAGTGTCGGTGGAGATCGGCAACTCCCAGCAGGTGCTGGAGGCGCTGGAGGATTATCGGGTCGATGTGGCGGCTTCGTCGCAGTTGCTGGAGGACCCGCGGTTGATCCGCCGGGTGCTGGGCAGTGATCCGCTGGTGTTGGCGGTGCATCGCAATCATCCACTGGCGGTACATGATCATGTGCCGCTGAGCGCGCTGGCCGGGCATTGCCTGTTGATGCGAGAACCGGGTTCGACCACCCGGCATCTGACGGAAGAGCTGTTGCGTAATGCGCAGGTCAGTTATGGCCCGCTGCTGGAAATCGGCAGCCGTGAGTCGATTCGTGAGGCGGTGCTACGCAATATCGGCATCAGCATCATTGCCCGGCAGGAGGTCCCTCACGACCCGCAACTGCGGGTGCTGACCATCGAGAATGCCCCGCAGATTCCCGAATACCTGTATTGCCTCAAGGAACGCAAGGCGGCGCGTTTGCCGGCGGCGTTTCTGGGGTTGGCGCAGGAAATGGCGCCGGTCTGAGAGAACCATGGTGAATGGCCGTCTGCTGCGCAGCCGTTCGCGGGCAAGCTCCGCTCCCACAGGTTTCGCGCTGTGTAGAGGATATTTGTACGACGCATTCATTGTGGGAGCGGAGCTTGCCCGCGAAGGCGTCGGCCCAGGCGACTCAAGTCTTCAACCCAAATCTACCAATACCACTATCGGTAGCTTTGGCCTCATTGCCACATAGCCTACGCATTCCCTCCCTAGCATGACCCTCATCCGCTAGATGAGGTCCGTCCATGAACAACTCGATCGCCAACGCCCTGGCCAACCCCGGCGCCCCGATGAAGGTCCGTGGGGTGCGCAAGCGCTTCGGCGCCTTCACCGCGCTGGACAACGTCTCCCTGGACGTGGCCGCCGGCGAGTTGGTCTGTCTACTTGGCCCGTCCGGCTGCGGCAAGACCACCTTGCTGCGTTGCATCGCCGGCCTTGAACGTCAGGACGACGGCGAGCTGTTCCTCGGCGAACGCAATGTCTCCGATCTGCCACCCCAAGCCCGCGACTACGGCATCCTGTTCCAGTCCTACGCGCTGTTCCCGAATCTGACAGTCGAGGCGAATATCGCCTACGGCCTGGCCGGCAGCGGTCGCGAGGTCACCCGCAAGCGTGTCGGTCAGATGCTGGAACTGGTCGGCCTGCTCGGCAGCGAAAAGAAATACCCCGGGCAACTCTCCGGCGGCCAGCAACAGCGTGTGGCCCTGGCCCGCGCCCTGGCCCCGGCGCCCTCGTTGTTGCTGCTGGATGAGCCGATGTCGGCCCTCGACGCCCGGGTCCGCGAGCATCTGTGCACCGAGCTGCGCCAACTGCAACGCAACCTCGGCGTGACCACCCTGATGGTCACCCACAACCAGGACGAGGCCATGCTGATGGCCGACCGCATCGCCGTGATGAACAACGGCAAGGTCGAGCAGTACGCCACGCCCCAGGAAATCTACGACAGGCCGGCCACGCCGTTCGTCGCCGAATTTGTCGGCCAGGGCAACTGGCTGCCGTTCCAGCGCAGCAGCGACAGCCATGCGCGGGTCGGTGGCATGGATGTGCGCCTGGCCGATGGCACCGCACGGGCGGCTTCCGGTCGGCTGTTCTGCCGCCCCGAGGCGATCAACGTCAACCCGCCGGTGCATGAGGAAAACCTGTTTCCGGCCCGGGTTCGCGAGATCACCTTCCTCGGCAATCGCTGCCGCATGAGCTTCGAACTCAACCAGTTGCCCGGTCATGCGCTGTTGGCCGAAATCGGTCCGCAGGACATGCCACGCCTCGGTGCGCCGGATATCTGGGTGGCATTGCCGCCGCGCAGCCTCCAGGTGTTTGCCTGAGATGGCCGCTGAAATCAGCCTGGCCCTGTCCCGGCAGTCGAGCGTGAAGACCGCCCGGGTCGGCCTCGGCGACCGTCTGTTCGTGGTCGGCGGCAAGCTGCTCTGGCTCTGTCTGCTGGGTGTGGCGGTGCTGCTGCCATTGCTGGCGATCTTCTGGCGCGGTTTCAGCAGTGAAGCCGGGCAGGGCGGTGGCTGGATCGCGGCAAAGGAACTGGTGAACAGCGACAATTTCCACTGGCTGCTGGGTAATAGCCTGAAGGTTTCCCTCAGTGTGGCGGCCATCGTCGTACCCCTGGCCTATCTGTTTGCCTACGCCCTGCAACGGACCCTGATTCCCGGCAAATCCCTGTGGCGCGCCCTGTCCCTGTTGCCGCTGATGGCCCCGTCGATGCTGCCGGGTATCGCCCTGGTCTACCTGTTCGGTAACCAGGGCCTGCTGCGTGGCCTGCTGTCGGAAAATATCTACGGTTTCTGGGGAATAGTCCTCGGCGAAGTCATCTACACCTTTCCCCATGCCCTGATGATCCTGATCTCGGCCTTGTCCCTGGCCGATGCGCGGTTGTTCGACGCCGCGTCGAGCATGGGCGCCAGTCCCTGGAAGGCGTTTCACAGCATCACCTGGCCGGCCAGCCGCCAGGCGGTATTCGCCGCCTTCTGCCTGGTATTCACCCTGACGATCACCGACTTCGGCGTGCCGGTGGTGGTGGGCGGCGACTATCAGGTGCTGGCGCTGGAGGCCTACAAGGCGGTGGTCGGCCAGCAGCAATTCGGGCGTGGCGCCTTGATCGGCATGATCCTGCTGTTGCCGGCGCTGTTCAGTTTTGCCGTTGATGCCTGGCTGCGCCGCCGTCATGGCGAGGCCATGAGCGGGCGGGCCCAGGTATTCAAACCGGCACCGTCACGCTGCCGCGACGCCTGCTACCTGGCGATCGTGCTGTTGATCTGCGCGGTCCTGCTGCTGGTATTCGGCATGGCGGTGTACTCGTCGCTGGTGAAGTTCTGGCCGTACAACCTGTCGCTGTCGTTCAGTCACTACGCCTTCAATGCGACCACCGGCAGCGGTTGGCTGGCCTACCGCAACAGCCTGACCCTGGCCCTGAGCACAGCATTGATCGGCAGCGGGCTGATTTTCACCGGGGCCTACCTGATGGAGAAAACCCGCAGCCAACGCGGCCTGAACCTGGCCTTGCGCATCCTCGGTTTCGTGCCGATGGCGGTCCCGGGTTTGGTCCTGGGCCTGGGCTACGTGTTCTTCTTCAACCTCAATGGCAACCCGCTGAATGTGTTCTACGGGACCATGACCCTGCTGGTGGTCTGCACCATCGCCCATTACCTGACCACCGCGCAGATGACCGCCACCACCGCGTTGCGCCAGCTCGACAACGAGTTCGAAGCCGCCGCGCTGTCGCTCAAGGCACCGCTCTACCGGCACTACTTGCGGGTCACGTTGCCGATCTGTCTGCCGGCGTTGCTCGACATCGTGCGTTACCTGTTCGTCTCGGCGATGACCACGGTGTCGGCGGCGATCTTTCTCTACAGCCCCGACACCATCCTCGCGGCGGTGGCGGTGCTGAATATGGACGACGCCGGCAATGTCGGCGGTGCCGCCGCCATGTCGAGCCTGATCCTGTTTACCTCGGTGGCCGTCTCGCTGCTGCTGGCCTGGGCGTCGCGCGGCGTGTTGCGCCGCTCCCAGGCCTGGCGGCAGACCGAGCCCGGGCATTGATCCCGCCACAACCCATTTGCCCAACCCCACCACACTCATCAAGGAACCGCACCATGTTCAAGCCCCTGGCTCTTGCCGCTGCTGTCCTCACTGCTTTCAGCCTGAATGCCTTTGCCGCGAAAACCGAACTGACCGTGTACACGGCCCTTGAGTCCGAGCAGTTGACCGCCTACAAGAAAGCTTTCGAAGCGGCCAACCCGGACGTGGAAATCAAGTGGGTGCGCGATTCCACCGGCATCATCACCGCCAAGCTGCTGGCCGAGAAGGCGCGGCCGCAGGCTGACGTGGTCTGGGGCCTGGCGGCTTCCAGCCTGGCGATCCTCGATCAGCAGGGCATGCTGCAAAGCTACGCACCCAAGGACCTGGGCAAGATCGGCAACCACTATCGCGACGCGGCGAACCCGCCGTCGTGGGTTGGCATGGATGTCTGGGCCGCGACCATCTGCTTCAACACCGTCGAAGCCGAGAAGCAGCATTTGACCAAGCCGGTGAGCTGGCAGGACCTGACCAAACCCGAGTACAAGGGCAAGATCGTGATGCCGAACCCGGCCTCGTCCGGCACCGGTTTCCTGGATGTCAGCGCCTGGTTGCAGACCTTCGGCCAGGAGCAGGGCTGGAAGTATATGGATGAGCTGCACCAGAACATCGGCCAGTACGTTCACTCCGGTTCCAAGCCGTGCAAGCTGGCGGCGTCGGGTGAATTCCCGATCGGTATTTCCTTCGAATACCCGGCGGTGCAGCTGAAGCGCCAGGGGGCGCCACTGGACATCATCCTGCCGAAGGAAGGCCTGGGTTGGGAGATCGAGGCGACTGCGGTGATGAAGGGCACCCCCCATGAAGAGGCGGCGAAGAAGCTGGCGGACTTCTCGGCCAGCCCTGCGGCCATGGAGCTGTACAAGGAAAACTTCGCCGTGTTGGCACAGCCGGGTATTGCCAAGCCGCAGACCGAGTTGCCGGCGGACTACGAGCAGCGCCTGATCAAGAACGACTTTGCCTGGGCGTCGAAGAACCGCGACGAAATCCTCACCGAATGGCGCAAGCGTTATGACGGCAAGTCGGAGAAGTTGCCTCAGTAACATCCTTGCTTGACTCGCGGGCCTCTTCGCGGGCAAGCCCTGCTCCTACAAGTCTGTGTCGGACACATCATGTACGTACGACGCGAACCTGTAGGAGCAGGGCTTGCCCGCGAACCGCGCAGCGGCCATTCCCCTCAGGACCCACCCCATGACAAACCACAACGACATCCTTATCGTCGGCGCTGGAATCCTCGGCCTGTCCCACGCCTACGCCGCCGCCCGACGCGGCCTCAAGGTCACGGTCTTCGAGCGCAGCGCCACGCCCCTGGGCGCTTCGGTGCGCAACTTCGGCCAGGCCCTGGTCACCGGCCAGCCGCCGGGCATCATGTCCGAGCTGTCCCGCGCCAGCCGTGAGATCTGGGCCCACTGGGCGCAGCAGGCCGGTTTCGCCCTCAAGCGCAACGGCTCGTACCTGTTCGCCCGTACCGAAGCCGAAGAACATCTGCTGGACGCCTTCTGCGCCGGTCGCGCCCGGGAACAGGGCTACCGCGTCGAACTGCTGCGCGGCGCGGCGCTGAACGATCTCTACGGCGGCCAATTCAGCCATCACCGCGCCGCGCTGCACGGTCTGGACGACCAACAGCTCTATTCCCGCGAAGCGATCCCGACGCTGATCGAGTACCTGCAACGGGACCTGGGCGTGACCTTCCACTTCTCGACCCTGGTCCGCGAAGTCGAGTCCGGCCAGTTGCACAGCACCGCCGGCACCTTCCGTGGGGAACAGATCATCGTCTGTTCCGGCCACGATTATCAGACCCTGCTGGCCGAGCCCATCAGCCAGTTGCAACCGGGCATCTGCCGCCTGCAAATGCTCCGCGCCCGACCCCAGGTCGAGCTGAACCTGCAACACGCGTTGCTCACGGGCCTCAGTTGCGTGCACTACGGCGCCTTTGCCGATCTGCCGGAAGCGGCGGCGGTCCAGGCCGAGATCCTGCGCGACAGCCCGCACCTGCATGAACACGGCATTCACCTGCTGATCAGCCCGACGCCTTATGGCGACCTGATCATCGGCGACTCCCACCACTACGGCAGCGATGCCTCGCCGTTCAATGCCGAACAGGTCGATACCTGGCTGCTGGAACTGGCCGAGCAGACCCTGGGCTGCAAGGTGCAGGTGCTGGAGCGTTGGCAGGGGGTCTACGGCTCCAGGGGGCCGGGTCCCTTTTCGTTCCTCCGGGCCGTGCCGGGCGTGAGTGCCGCGCTGATGCACACCGGGGTTGGCATGAGCGTCGGTCCGGCCCTGGCCGAAGGCAATATCGCCCATTTGCTGGGGGAGTCGGCATGAAGTCCGTCGAGCAGGTGCTGGATGAGGTCTTCGGCCTGTACCAGCAGTTCGGCAGCGCCGACTATATCGGTGAGCCGGTGTCCCAACTGGAGCATATGTCCCAGGCCGCGCAGCTGGCGCTGGACGAGGGCTTCGACGATGAAGTGGTGCTGGCCGCGTTCTTCCACGATATCGGGCATATCTGCCCGACCGGCGAGCGGCCGACGGGGGATATGGGCGGCTATGGCGTGGTCAGTCACGAGCGTCTTGGCGCGGACTATCTGCGTCGGGCGGGCTTCAGCGAGCGGCTGGCGCGACTGGTGGAATATCACGTCCAGGCCAAGCGTTTTCTGACATTGCGTGAGCCCGGATACTACGACTGCTTGAGCGAAGCGAGCCGGCGTACCCTGGAGTACCAGGGCGGTGTCATGACGGAAGAAGAGGCTCGGCAGTTCGAGCAGGATCCGCTGTGTGCCGTGAGCCTGCGGATGCGCCATTGGGACGAGCAGGCCAAGCTCAAGGCCGTGCCGGTGATTGATCTGCGGCTGTTGCGCGACAAGGCGGAGAAGTTCCTACGTTGATTCTGGAAAAGTGACCACAGGTCCATGCGGATTTGACGTGGGATGCCAGAGACTATTCGGATATAAATAAATACGACCTTGGCTGAAGATGACTCTCGCAGTTCAAGCACGGCGCGCCGTTGCGGAGCTGCCTGAAAGTTCGATTCGACGGTGCTCTCGCCGCACGACTCGATGTTGTCTTCATCCAATAATAATGCCGAGGTCTACATCTATGCTGGAAGCAACCCAACAAGAAAACACCCTTCAGGAAATGACCCTCGAAGAGACCCAGGACGTTCGTGGTTCCGGGTTCTTCACCGATTTCGGTCCGCTCCTCGACCAAGCGGTCGACTGGATCTCCGAAGGCCTGAAGAAAGCCAGCTGATCCCGCTGCCAGGGCGATAGCTATCGCCCATTGTAGGAGCCGGCTTGCCGGCGATGGCGTCCGGATGGGCAACGCGAGACCTTATGGCCGCGTCACCAGCCAGCCGGCTCCTGCAGGGTGCCCTGTGTCCTCAAGGCTGTATTCCCTCATCGATCGTCATCGGCGCAAGCCCTGGCGTTTCGGTTGTCATGCACGAGTCCCCCTATGCTTGAGTTGGGCAAGGTCGCGCCGCGAACGGCGCTGGCACCCGTGGTCTTCGCCTGGTTCGTCTGCCTGTTTTTCGCCGGTGGCCTGGTCCTGCTGTTTATCGGCAACTACGCGAAGAAAGAAGATGTCCCGGGCCGGATCCTGACCCGCGATGTGGTGCGCATCACCAGTGAACGCCCCGCCCATATCCGCGAAGTGCTGGTGGAGGCCGGCGACTCGGTGAGCAAGGACCAGCCCCTGGTGCGTATCCGCACCCTGGAGCCGGAAAGCTTCAACGAAGGCAGCGACAAACCCCTTTCCGCCCAAAGCGCCGAGCGTCTGGGCAGCTTGCTGGACGATGCCACGGGCGATGAACGCCAGGCCCGTTCGGCCCATGAAACCCAGAAAAAACTCCTGCAATTGCAGATCGAACAACTGCACAAGGATCTGCAACTCACCGCCACCATCAAGCGCTCGATCCAGCGTCGGGCCGCGATTGCCCAGGAAAATCGCCAGCGTCATGAACGCCTGGCCGCCGAAGGCGCGGTGTCCGTGGCGGCGCTGAACGAGGCGATCGTCAAGCACGAGGCTGTGCTCCAGGACCTGGCCAATAACGACCTGGCCCAGGCCAGCGCGCAGCAACGGATCCTCGAACTGGAGCAGCGCGGCAGCGAAGCCGATCACACTCTCAGCAGCCGCCTCAGCGATCTCGCCCGGCAACGCCATGACTTGCGCGAGCGTTTGGAGAACCTCAACAAGAGCCAGGAATATGTCCTGTTGTCCCCCGTCGAGGGCGTGGTCGATGCCGTCTCGGTGTTCCCCGGGGCCCGGGCCCAGGGCGGCCAGCCGATGATGTTGCTGCGCATCAGCCGGGCGCTGCACGAGGCGCCGGTGGTGGTCCTCGATGTCAGCCCGGCGGCCATCGGTTTTGCCGGCGCTGGCACCGAAGTCATCGTGCGGGTCGATGCGTTTCCCTATGAGCGTTATGGCGTGATCAGGGGGCAGATTGTCCGTAGCACCGCCAGTACCTACCTGGAAGCCGCGCCCGGTGCCAGGACCGATGGCGAGGAACCGGGGCCGACTTATCGCGCCGAGGTGAAGCTCGACTTTTCCGACCCACGGACCAAGATCCGCCAGGACTGGCTCAAGGACGGCATGACCCTCAGCGGTTCATTGCGTCTGGAACGCCTGAACCTGATGGAGTGGTTGTTCCTGCCGGTGCTCCGTGGGCTGGCGGGCAATCCTGACTACCTGCCGACGCTGGGCTCCCCGGCGCGGCCTGTGGATAAATCCGCATGAGCCGCCTCAAGCGATCCCTGCGCGAGGCCCTGGCCCGCTCGCGGCAGTTGTTCCAGCGCACGGTCCCGGTGATTCTCCAGGACGAAATGTCCGAATGCGGCATGGCCTCGATTGCCATGGTCGCCGGTTATCACGGCAAGGCCCTGAGCTTGCGCGAGATGCGCCAGCGCTACCGGGTGGCGCGGGACGGCATGTCGCTGTTCCAGGTGATCAAGGTCAGCGAAGAGCTGGGTTTCAGCTGCCGCCCGCTGCGCTTGCAACTGCACGATGTGCGGCAACTGCGCACGCCGTCGATCCTGTTCTGGAACAATATGCACTTCGTCGTGCTGCAATCCACCAATCGCCAAGGACTGCATATCGTCGATCCGGCGGTGGGGCGGCGTTTCTATACCTGGGAAGAAGCGCTGTCGATGTTCAGCGGCGCGGCGTTGGAAATGCTGCCGGGGCTGGGCTTCACCACCCAGGTCCATCGGCGTGTTCCCGGTACCTTCGGCCCGCTCGGCGTGCTGCGCAAGAACACCTGGCTGTTGCGTTACCTGGTGCCCATGGGCCTGCTGTCTGTGGTCGGCTACTTCGGCGCCATCGCCGCGCCCAAGCTGTTTTCCCTGACCATCGATGAAGTGGTGGCGAAGAACGACGAGGATTTCCTGTTTCTGATCCTCTATGTCTTTGGCGGGATCTTTCTGTTCAAGAGCCTCGCCGCCTGGCTGCGGGCGGTCCTCGATATGCGCCTGCGCGTTGCCCTGAGCCAGGACCTGTCCACCGGGGTGATCGCCTGGCTGCTGCGCTTGCCGGTGAGTTATTTCGAGCGCCGCGCCCCCGGCGATATCCTGCGGCGGACCCAGGCCACCGACAAAGCCTTCGTGCAGTTCACCGCCGGTTGGATGGACATATCCATCGACCTGGCCTTTGGCGTGGCGTTCCTGGCGTTGATGGCCTTGATCAATGCCAAGCTGGCGGCGCTGTCGTTGCTGTTGTGCCTGCTGTTCTTTCTGTTTCGCGGCGTGACCCTGCCGGTCATGGAGAAACACCACAAGACCTCGATCGAAGCCGAGACGGCGCGCAACGTGACCTTGCTCGGCACCCTGGGCAATGTCGAGTCGATGAAGCTCTACAACTACGAAGCGGCCAAGCTGGCGAACTGGAGCAACCAGCACACCGACACCGAAATGGCCCGCGCCGGCGTCCAGCGTTTGCAGGCGATGAACCAGGTGGTGCACGAAGGGTTGTCCCATGGCCATTCGCTGCTGGTCAGCGCCCTCGGTGCGCTGGCCGTGCTCCACGGCGAGAACAGCGTCGGCGACCTGTTCGCCTTTGTCCTCTACAAGGACATGTTCATGGGCTGCGCGCTGAAGGTGGTCGACAGCTATATGAACCTGCGGCTGGTGAAGGTCGAGCTCAAGCGGGTCGAGGAAATCGTCGATGAGCCGGTCGAGCAGGTGGAGTCGAGTGTGTACAGCGCCGATCCCCTTGGCCAGCAGCAACCCTTGCGCTCGATCCAGATCGAAGGCGCGCGCTTTCGCTACAGCTCGTTCGACCGGCCGACCTTCGAGGAGCTGAGTTTCAGCCTGGAAAGCCCGAACCGACGCATCGCGATATTCGGCCCTTCGGGCTGCGGCAAGAGCACCTTCCTGAAAGTGCTCGCCGGGTTCTATGCCCTGGACACCGGGCGCTTCAGGATCAACGGCCAGGCGATGCGGCATTTCGGTTTGCGCCGCTACCGCCAGAGCGTGGCCTATGTCACGGCCCACGACGAAATCATCGCCGGTACGGTGATCGAGAACATCCTGATGGACAGCGACCCGCTGGACGGTACGCGTTTGCAGAGCTGTGTCGAGCAGGCCGGGTTGCTGGAAAGCATCCTGAAACTGAGCAATGGCTTCAATACCTTGCTCGGACCCATGGGCGTGCAATTGTCCTCGGGCCAGAAGCAACGCCTGTTGATCGCCCGGGCACTGTATCGGCGCCCGGAACTGTTGTTGCTCGATGAGCCGACTTCCCATCTGGACCCCAGTGCCCGCGATGTGATTATCGAGACCGTGCGCCGCTTGCCCATGCTGTGTGTGATCGTGACCCACGACAAGGCGGTGGCCCTGGCCTGCGACAGGGTACTGCTGATGCATCAGGGGCGTTTGCGGCCGTTGAGCGGCGCGGCGCGATGACTCCGTTTCGTCCGGGCTGGCCGATCCGCCGCTGGCTGTGGTGGATGCGCTGCAAGGCCGGGTTGCGGGCGCGCCTGGTGAAAGGACTGGCGCTGATCTTTCGGCTGAAGGTTGCGCACCGTTGCTTGCCGCTGTTGCCGGTCGTGCTGCTGCGGCTGCCCTCCGCGTGGCGCGGCCCGGACTACAACACCTGTCGGCAGAACCTCGAATTGTTCGGACTGGAGCCCCGCGCCTGTCGGCTAGTGGCTTGTCGCTACAGCGCCATCCAGTTGCAGTGCGCGATCTACCAGGTGCTTTACCCTCGCGATTATCCCGAGCGGCTGCGGGCCTGGATTCGCGCGATTACCTGGCACGACCCGGAGCAACACTGGCCGCGTACGCGGGTGCGTTCGACGATTATCGTGCTGGCCCACACGGGCGAATACTGGATGGCGGTGGCCTGCATGATCGAGCGTTGCCCGGCGCCGAAGCGTTTCATCATTCCGATCTGGAACTTCAACGATCCCCTGACCCGGCGCTCCCTCAAGAGCCTGGAAGCCTTCGGGCATCGCGTGGATATTCTCGACAGCAACGATCCGAAAACCGCGTTGGCGATTGCCCGGGCGCTGAAGCGCGGCGACCAGGTGATCATCTTTGCCGACCTGCCGGTGAGTTTCGGTGGAGTACGTTCCGGCGAGCCGGTGGACGGCCACCTGTTCGGCCGCGCCGCGCAATTCGTCAAGGGGCCGATGTTCCTGGCGGCGAAAATGAAATGCGACGTGCTGCTGGCAGGGCATCGTGCCGAGCTTGGCGGCTGCGGTGAGCTGCATGTGATTCGGTGGATCACCCGGGCCGCCGCACCGGATATGCAGGCGCAATGGGCGCGGGCGATGGAGTCGTTTATTGCCGAGGCTCCCGAGCACTGGTTCTACTTGTCGCGGTTGGAGGCTTTCTATCAGCGGCAAAAGACTTCGGAGGAGAAGTCCTCGGGACTGCCGGGTCTGCTGCAACGGCGGGGGCTCAGATGATGAGGCGCAGCCCGGGGCTGACGCTGGTTGTCCTGCTATTGGCCGGGTGTTCGTTTATTCCCGATTACCAGCAGCCGTCGCCAACCGTGGCCGAGCACTGGCGAGACGCGAGTCCCCAGGGCGATGCCGTGCCGTTACCGGACTGGCACAAGGTTTTTCCCGACCCCGAGCTGCAAAGGCTGATCGAGCTGGCGCGGGTCCATAACCATGATCTGCAGGTGGCCGTCCTGCGCATCGACGAGGCCCGGGTGCTGTATGGGATTTCCACCGCCGATCAATGGCCCAGTGGCGGGATCGACGGTTCGGTGCAACGGCAGAAGATTTCCGCCGCGGACTCGCCCACTGGCAAGGCGGTGATCCGCGAGCAAGGGCAGTTCAGGCTGGGGATCACCGCCTTTGAACTGGATCTCTGGGGCCGCGTCCGGGCGTTGAAAACCGAAGTCGGGCAACGCTTGGTGGCCCGTGAAGAAGATGCCCTGAGTGTGGGGATCAGTCTGGTCGGCGAGGTCGCGACGGCTTACTACGAACACCGTGCCCATCTTGAATTGCACCGGCAGAACCGACAGTTGCTGGAGCGGGCGGGCCAGTCGAAACGGCTGATCGGCCGCCGCCAGGAATTGGGACTGGCGAGCGAACTGGAGTTGCGTCAGGCCGATACGCTGGCGTTGACCCTGGAGGCCGAGATGGCCGACGCGGCGCGTCAACAGGGGCTGGCGCTGAACCGCCTGGAGTTGCTGGTGGGCACGACGCTTGATCCCGCGCGTCTGTCCTCCGGGGAGTGGAGCGAAGGGCCACCGTTGCCGGAGATTGCCCCGGGCCTGCCTTCCGAATTGTTGGTGCGCCGCCCGGATATTCGCGCCGCCGAGGCCCGGCTCAAGGCCTTCAACGCCAATATCGGTGCCGCCCGGGCGGCCTTTCTGCCGAGCATTTCCCTGACCGGCTTCTTCGGTGTCAGCAGCCCGCAGTTGAGCGAGCTGTTTTCCGGCGAGGCCAAGGGCTGGTCCTTCACCCCCGCCGTGACCTTGCCGCTGTTCGATATTGGTCGGCGCTTCACGCAGCTCGAGCTGTCGAAGGTGCAGCGTGATATCGCCGTGGTCGAGTATCAGCGTTCGATCCAGCAGGCCTTTCGTGAAGTGGCCGATGCGCTGGCTTCGAACGAGCCGCTCAATCGGCAGCTCAATGCACAGCAACGGCTGGTGCTGAACGAGTCGCGCCGCGTCGAGTTGGCGCAACTGCTCCATCAGGATGGCTTGAACAGCTACCTTGAGGTGCTCGACGCCCAGCGCGGCCTGAGCACGGCGCAACAAGCCCTGATCAGGACCCGTTTGTTGCAGGTGAGCAACCGTATCGCCCTGTACAAGAGCCTGGGCGGTGGGTGGTCCTGAGCGTTGCCGTGCCTCTCAGCACAGGGCGCGGTTTCGTACACAGGCTCAGGAATCCTGGTCTGGTGGCTGAAAGATGCGCTGCACTAGGGTAGTGGCTCACATGGAAAGGAGTTGTTTATGCGTTATTTGAGAATGACCGCCCAGGATCGCAGCGGCAATGGTCGGGCCGATACGGTGTTGCTGCGCTTTTATGAGGAAGTGCCCGGCAAGCCTGACAAGCTGGTGCTCAAGGCGGCGTCGGTCGATATGACCGCCGATGGGGTGACGGACTTGCAGTTCGGTGGTGACGTCAATGGTGATGGCAGGGACAACGCCAAGGACGAAAAGCTGCTCAGGGCCTTTGCCAACCAGTTCCTGAAGCTTGGCTGGTTCAATCGAGGGAAAAGCTGGCAGCGCTATATCAAGGTGTTTGCCGAGAACTACCACAACGACAAGTCACCGAATGTGGTGAGGTTGCATCTTCATGAAGGGACGGGGACGCCGAGAAACCAGACCCTGGTCTTCAAGGCCTCGGCCCATGACACCGACAATAATGGGACGCTGGATTCGGTGGTTTATTTCGATGTCGACGGTGACGGTATTGTCAGCCGGGCCGAAGAGGAATGGATCAAGTCCATGGGCCGGACCTTTCTGAAGTTCAAGTGGTATAGCTGAACGTCCTGTTTCAGGTCTCAGCCAGACGCTGTAACAGCAGATCGATTTGCTCCTGGCGTTCTGGCTGGTTCAACCGGGCCTGGGGGTTGAGCGACGACCACTGCGGATGTGCCCGGGCCTTGTGCAAGGCCTCGGGCAACTTGCCCTCACGCCAACGGGTATCCACCGGCAGGCTCATCTTGATGCTCTCCATCGCCGCATGCCCACGTGCCTCCAGGGCTTGCAGCAGTTGCCGTTGGCGCAGGGCCAGCAGGCGCAGCACGTTGTCGTCGACGGTCAGTTCCCGTTGGCCCTTGAGTTTGCCCAGCAGGCGGCTGCCATAGCCGCGGACGGTTTGCAGGGCGCCACCGGCGAGGGCTCCGGCCAGGGCGGCCGCGCCTAGGGTCAGACCTCCCACCAGCAGGTCGATACCAGCACCCGCCGCCGCGCCTGCGGCAATCCCACCACCGACCTTTACACCGAGTTGCTTGAGGGTTTCAGGGTTGAACAGATCGTCACCCCAGCGCCCGTCCAGTAACGGCAGGTCGCCGGCCGCCGCGTCGCCACGGCGGAATCCGTAGAGCTTGAGCAAAGCCTCGACACAACGTTGCTCCCGTTGGCGCACGGCCTGGCGCAGTTCGCCGATGGCTTGGGTTTGCGCGTCGGCGGCGCTGACCACACTGCGCCGACAGGCCGCACAGTCGATCAGCAGTTCGGCGATCAGGCGGTTGGCGCTCTGCCGCCGCGCCCGCCGCTGGGCCTCCAGGTCGAGGACCAGCCGTTCCAGCTGCGGTCGGGCGCCTTCGAGCAACAGCGCCAGGCTTTCATACAGCCGCCGCTCACCGTCTTCCGGCGGGGCCACGCTGTCGAAGCGCACCAAGGCGTGCAGGCCCAGGCGGGCCAGGGCTTCACGCCACTCCGGCTCGCGCTGTTCGGCGCTGCTGACAAAGTTGAGCACCGGCAACAGCGGCTTGCCACAGCTGGCGAGGACGCTAAGTTCGTCGCGGTATTTGGCCAGCACCGGCTCGCGGGCGTCGATCACATAAAGCCCGGCATCCGAAGCCAGCAACTGGCGCAGCACCTTGGCTTCCTGTTCGAAGCGCTGGCGGGCTTCGCTGCCATCGAGAAAACGGGCGACGCGGGCCGGGCCGTCTAGGCGCTCGCCGGGGCGATCAAGGCGTTCGAGATAGTCGAGCAGGGCGATAGCATCTTCCAGTCCCGGGGTGTCGTAGAGTTCGAGCAGGGCTTCGCCGTCCACTGACAGCCGCGCGCCTTCCACATGCCGGGTGGTGCTGGGGCGGTGGGAGACTTCGCCGAAGCCGACGTCGCGGGTCAGGGTGCGCAACAGTGAGGTCTTGCCGACATTGGTGTGACCGACCACGGCCAGTTTCAGGGCTTTAGTCATGACCGGTCTCCAGCCAGTTCAGCGGAGCACTGTCGGCGAAAGGCAGTTCCAGTTGTTGCAGGGCACTGTGCCAGTCGCCGAGGCGATCGGCATCCAGGGCCTGGCCGGGCGGCGCCTGCAGCAGCCAGACCCGGGTCGCGCCGGCGCTGCGGGCCAGTTCGGCGATCAGCCCGAGGCTGCCACGGTCCGGCGAGCGCCGTGGGTCACAGGCGATTGCCAGGCGTGCGGGCGGGAAGCGGGTCAATTGTTCGAGGAGCTTGTTCCGCGATTCGCGGCTGTCGAGGATACCGGCGTCCTTGATGGTTTTCGGCAAGGTCGGCGGCCAGGGGCGCTGGTTGTCCAGCTCGATGGCCACCAGCAAGGCGCCTTCGCTCTCCAGGGCGGTGGTGCCTGTCTCGGCGTTGTGCAGCGCGTCGGGTGCCGTATCGCTGACCCCCAGGCGTTCACTGCTGGGCATCAGCCGTTCACGCAGTTGCGCGTAGCCGGGCAGGTTGAGGTCCAGGCTCAGGGCGCGGCTGCCACGGCGCCAGCGCCACAGGCAAAACCCGCCCAGCAGCAGGCGCGGTAACACGCCATAGACCACCAGCACTCCCACCAGCCAAGTGGCCCAGGCGTGCCGGGCGTTCTCCAGGTTCAGCGCGGTATTGCCGCTGGCACGGATCATCTCCGGGTCGGGCAGGTTGAAGCCGAGCAAGGCGGGCAGGGCGCCGAGGGCCTGGGTCACCGCGACAAAGGTGTCGCCGCGCAGCAGGGTGGTTTCCCAGACAAAACCGTAGCGCCGGGTCGACATCAACATCAGCAGCAGGACCAGGGCGCTGAGCATGGCCAGCAACCACAGGCCGTGGACCACGCAGCCGATGGCCCAGCGATTGAGGCGTCGGCGCTGGAGCATCAACAACAGGGCTGGCGCCAATTGCGCGGCCTGGGCATCGCGGGCGAGTTTTTCACTGAGCCACAGCCAGAGGCGGCCGAAGCTGGCCGCGTGTTCACCGGCGAAGACCAGGCCCAGGGCCCAGCTCAGCAGCAATAGCAGGTTCAGGCCGAGCAGGCTGCCGAGGGCCCAGAACACATTGACCGGCGTCTGGCCGTTGCCCAGGGCGGCGAAAGCCATGCCGGCGCCACTGACCATCACCAGCACCGCGAGGACCAGCAGCGCCAGTCGCGCGCCCTGCAACCAATGGTGTAACGCGTTGAGCAGGCCATCGCGCTCTGCCAGCCAGAGGGCGCGGTTCTGGATGCGGGTCGGCAGGTCGCCCCCCGCGGCGCGGGCGCGGCGATTGGCTTCGAGGTCTTCCAGCGGGCCTGCCTGTTCTTCGCGCAGGCGCACCGTCTCGGTCAGCCAGAGGCGGTGCAGGGGAGTCGGTTCAGTCACGCGGCGTCCTGGGCTCAAGTGAGCTGGAAGCATAACCGCTGCGGCGGGTAGCTGCATCCCGCTGTCCCTTGTGGAAAGGGCGAGTTAATTTTGTCGGCGTATGTCCGAGTCGGCCCATGGGCTCTGGTATCCTCGGTGGCATGAACAGAACTCTCCCTTTAAGCCTGATCGCGGCCCTCGGTGAAAACCGCGTGATCGGCGTCGACAACAGCATGCCCTGGCATTTGCCGGCGGATTTCAAGTACTTCAAGGCCACGACCCTCGGCAAGCCGATCATCATGGGGCGCAAGACCTGGGATTCGCTGGGCCGGCCATTGCCGGGCCGGTTGAACCTGGTGGTCAGTCGCCAGGCCGGTTTGCAGCTGGAAGGCGCGGAGGTTTTTCCGTCCCTTGCGGCGGCGCTGGTGCGCGCTGAACAGTGGGCGTTGGAGCAGGGCGCGAGCGAGCTGATGCTGATCGGCGGGGCGCAGTTGTATACCCAGGGGCTGGAACAAGCGGATCGGCTGTACCTGACCCGTGTGGCGCTGAGCCCGGAGGGGGATGCCTGGTTTCCGCAGATCGATGAAAGCCTGTGGAGGTTGGTGTCGGATGAACCGCACCCGGCGGCTGAGGGTAAGCCGGCGTTCAGTTTCGAGGTGTGGGAAAAGCGTTAAACGCTGTTCCTAAGAGGTGCCGAGGCTGAGCATGGTCTTGAGGGCCTCTTCGCGGGCAAGCTCCGCTCCCACATTGAGTTTTGAGTCGTACCCGAATCTTGTGTACGACCGAGAACCTGTGGGAGCGGAGCTTGCCCGCGAAGACGTTAGAACAGACGCCTAAAGACTCAAGCCTGCGCCAATTCCCCATGCTCTTCAGCCTCCAGCAGCGCCTTGTCGGTCTGCTGCATCACCTGGCTGGCAATCGCCCCGGCGGTGATCGAACCGCTGACATTCAACGCCGTGCGGCCCATGTCGATCAGTGGCTCGACGGAAATCAGCAACGCCACCAGTGACACCGGCAAGCCCATCGCCGGCAGCACGATCAGCGCGGCGAACGTCGCGCCGCCACCGACCCCGGCCACCCCGGCCGAACTCAAGGTCACAATGGCCACCAAGGTCGCGATCCACAGCGGATCCAGCGGGTTGATCCCCACCGTCGGTGCCACCATCACCGCCAACATTGCCGGATACAGCCCGGCACACCCGTTCTGGCCGATGGTCGCGCCGAACGAGGCGGCAAAGCTGGCAATCGACTGTGGAATCCCCAACCGGCGGGTCTGGGCTTCAATGCTCAGCGGAATGCTCGCCGCGCTGGAGCGGCTGGTGAAGGCAAAGGTCAGCACCGGCCAGATCTTGCGAAAGAAGCGCAGCGGGTTGATCCCGGCCAGGGACACCAGCAGGCCGTGGACCACGAACATCAAGGCCAGACCGATATACGACACCACCACGAAACTGCCCAGCTTGATGATGTCCTGCAGGTTGGAGCCGGCGACTACCTTGGTCATCAGCGCCAGCACGCCGTAGGGCGTGAGTTTCATCACCAGGCGCACCAGACGGGTGACCCAGGCTTGCAGGGTGTCGATGGCATTCACCACCTTCCGGCCCTTCTCGGCATCATCCTTGAGCAGTTGCAGCGCGGCCACGCCCATGAAGGCGGCAAAGATCACCACGCTGATGATCGAGGTCGGCTTGGCTCGGGCGAGGTCCGCGAAGGGGTTCTGCGGGATGAACGAAAGCAGCAACTGCGGCACATTCAGGTCGGCGACCTTGCCCGCGTAATCGCTCTGGATCACTTGCAGGCGGGCCAATTCCTGGGTACCGGCCACCAGGCCTTCGGCAGTCAGGCCGAACAGGTTGGTCAGGCCGATACCGATCAGCGCGGCGATGGCCGTGGTGAACAGCAGCGTGCCGATGGTCAGGAAACTGATCTTGCCCAGGGACGTGGCGTTGTGCAGGCGGGCCACGGCGCTGAGGATCGAGGCGAACACCAGCGGGATCACGATCATCTGCAGTAATTGCACATAGCCGTTGCCGACCAGGTCGAACCAGCCGATGGAGGCCTTGAGCACCGGGTTGCCGGCACCGTAGATGCTGTGCAGGGCGACACCGAAGAGCACGCCCAACACCAGGGCGAGCAGCACTTTTTTCGCCAGGCTGAAGGTGGTGCGACGGGTTTGGGCCAGGCCCAGCAGCAGGGCGAGGAACACCAGCAGGTTGAGAATCAGCGGCAGATTCATTGAAGCTCCGGAAAACGATAGGTGCCAATTGCTCTGGTCGGCAATTGTGAACCGGTAAGCCTAACAGCTTGATAAATATGGATTTAATATCGATGTGGAATGGCTTCCATCGTTTTTGGAATAAGCCGCTGGCGCTTGGGCGTGGTGACGTGACCGGAACACGGGGAAGCATGGATGAAGACTGTCATAGACATTTGCCAGGGGCTGTTGCTGTTTGATACTAATAAATTGAAACTTGGGAAGTTCACAATCGGACTTATCTTATAAATATTAAGTATTGCTTTTCTTTTTGGGTGGCTGACGGAAGGCTTGAAGTTCGGGTGAGGACTAAATAATATTTATTTCGAGCTTTAGACCGTGTTGTGTACGGAGCAGGCCCAGGGTCGCTGCGTCTATAACGCTTTTGATTTTATAGGGATACTGTTCAGTTTTAAATGAGCTGAGTTGAGCTGGGAGGCGATAAGCTGTGGGTGTTTCGAATGTGTTCTTGTGTGCGGCCAAGTCTGCAGGTGCCATTAAAAAAGAAAAGTTCAGTCAAGGAAAACTGATCAGGGCCGAGCAAAGCTCAATTATCCGCCAAGGTATTTGTGGCGGGATAAGCATGATTTTTTTGGGGCTCTATGCCAAGCATGGGCTGCGTAGCTTGACGGATGCAAAATCATATAGTTGGTCGGCTTTATTAGAATTTGGGCTCAAGATTCAAAACGGATTGGCGGAGGTTCATGTCGATGGTGTTGGTCAGACGGCCAGCCAGGCAAGTGCTCAGGCATTGGCAATTAACTGTACTCGCTTGGGACCTGTCGTTGGCTTGAAATTTGTGAAAATGTATCCTGTCTTGACATGGCCCTGCCAGGAACGGATATCGAGAATTGTCATGTCTGAGCCGGGATATTACTTGATAGGTATTCCCGGTCATTATGTGACAGCTGTTTGCAGCCGCTCAGGTTCGACGGTTTTCTTTGATTGTAATGCGGGCGCGGCCGAGTTTAGTGGTGTCGATGGGATGATTAGAATGTTAGCGGGATACTTTAATAATAAGCAGGTGATGGATCTCTATACGGGGAGCACAAACAACGTGCATATCATGCGTTTTGATGCGATGTAATGAACTCATCGACGCTCCAGAAACATGCTTTCAAAAAGAACCGGCGCCTGGGCGCCGGTTCTTTTTGACATATATATGTCTTAGAGACCGTCGAGCATCGCCTTGTTGCGCACCGCGCCCTTGTCGGCACTGGTGGCGAGCAACGCGTAAGCTTTCAAGGCCGTGGTCACCTTGCGTGGACGCACTTCCACCGGCTTCCAGCCCTTCTTGTCCTGTTCGGCGCGACGTGCCGCCAGCACCTCATCACTGACCAACAGGTTGATCGAGCGATTCGGAATGTCGATCAGCACTTTGTCGCCGTCCTGGACCAGGCCAATCGCGCCACCCGCGGCCGCTTCCGGAGAAGCATGGCCGATGGACAGGCCCGAAGTGCCGCCGGAGAAACGCCCGTCGGTCAGCAGGGCGCAGGCTTTGCCCAGGCCCTTGGACTTCAGATAGGACGTCGGGTAGAGCATTTCCTGCATGCCCGGGCCGCCTTTCGGACCTTCGTAACGGATGATCACGATGTCGCCGGCCTGCACTTCGTCGGCGAGGATGCCGCGCACGGCGCTGTCCTGGCTTTCGAAGATCTTCGCGTTGCCTTCGAACACGTGGATCGACTCGTCGACACCGGCGGTTTTCACCACGCAGCCGTCCAGGGCGATATTGCCGTAGAGCACGGCCAGGCCGCCTTCTTTCGAATAGGCGTGCTCGACACTGCGGATGCAGCCGTTTTCACGGTCGTCGTCGAGGGTTTCCCAACGGGTCGACTGGCTGAACGCGGTCTGGGTCGGGATACCGGCGGGGCCGGCCTTGAAGAAGGTGTGTACCGCTTCATCGCTGGTCTGGGTGATGTCCCACTTGGCGATGCCCTCGGCTAGGGTCCTGCTGTGCACGGTCGGCAGGTCGGTGTGCAGCAGGCCGCCACGGGCCAGTTCGCCGAGGATGCTGAAGATGCCGCCGGCGCGGTGCACGTCTTCCATATGGTACTTCTGGATGTTCGGCGCGACCTTGCACAGTTGCGGCACGTGCCGGGACAGGCGGTCGATATCGCGCAGGTCGAAATCGATCTCGGCTTCCTGGGCGGCGGCCAGCAGATGCAGGATGGTGTTGGTGGAACCGCCCATGGCGATGTCCAGGGTCATGGCGTTTTCGAACGCCTTGATATTGGCGATATTGCGCGGCAGCACCGAGTCATCGTTGTCGCCGTAGTAACGCTGGCACAGCTCGACGATGGTGCGGCCGGCCTGGAGGAACAGTTGCTCGCGGTCGGAGTGGGTCGCCAGGGCCGAACCGTTGCCCGGCAGGGCCAGGCCCAGGGCTTCGGTGAGGCAGTTCATCGAGTTGGCGGTGAACATGCCGGAGCACGAACCGCAGGTCGGGCAGGCGCTGCGCTCGTACTCGGCAACCTTCTCGTCAGAGGCGCTGGAGTCGGCGGCGATGACCATGGCGTCCACCAGGTCGAGACCGTGGGCGGCCAGTTTGGTCTTGCCGGCTTCCATCGGGCCGCCGGAAACGAAGATCACCGGGATGTTCAGGCGCAGGGCGGCCATCAGCATGCCGGGGGTGATCTTGTCGCAGTTGGAGATGCAGACGATGGCGTCGGCGCAGTGGGCGTTGACCATGTATTCGACGGAGTCGGCGATGATCTCGCGGCTCGGCAGCGAATAGAGCATGCCGTCATGGCCCATGGCGATGCCGTCATCCACGGCGATGGTGTTGAATTCCTTGGCCACGCCGCCGGCGCGTTCGATCTCGCGGGCGACCAGTTGGCCCATGTCCTTGAGGTGGACATGGCCGGGAACGAACTGGGTGAAGGAGTTGGCGACGGCGATGATCGGTTTCTTGAAGTCGGCGTCTTTCATCCCCGTGGCGCGCCACAGGGCGCGGGCACCGGCCATGTTGCGGCCGTGGGTGGATGTTTTCGAGCGGTAATCAGGCATGGAGCACTCCGGGCGGCTAATCAGGTATCAAATGGGGAGTGAGCTTCTATGGACCTTGGGAACACTCAGAAATGGCCGTGTGTCCGAAAGCTGCCGATAACACCACGGGATCGCCGTGCGTTTCAGCCTGAGCTCATAAACCCGCCGGGGGATGACTGGCGATGAATAAGCTGATTCTACACGGGTCGTGGACGGAAGGAATCGCGGCAAGTGTTGTGTCAGGGGTCACAACGCGTGTGGGATGACGACTGGTGGTTTCCGGATATGAATATTCTGTAGGAGCGAGCTTGCTCGCGATGGAAGTTCGGGCACCGCGGGACACCAGGTACCCCGCGTTATCGTTGACGCCCATCGCGAGCAAGCTCGCTCCTACAGACGGGGGCGTACTGTCAGAGCCATATGGCATCCCAAAGCGGATAATCGCCGATATGCTCGGCCAGTCCCGCTCGTAGCGGGTTGGCGACAATGTAACGAGCCATGGCTTTCAAGTCTTCTTCACGGCGCAGTGCCCGATCGAAGTAGCCCTTTTGCCAGAGTGGTGTCTGAAGTCCCCTGATTTTGTTGATGGCGCGGGCGCTGCGGGATTTTGTGCACTGCATCAGCCTGGGCAGGTCGCCGTTGTGCAGTTCAAGCAACCAGTGAAAATGATCCGGCATCACGACCCAGGCCAATGATTGCGCGGCACCGGTTTGCTCGGCCTGCTTGAACTCATTCACCACCAGTCGGCCCAGGTGCCAATCCATAAAGATCGGCTGGCGATTCAGGGTGACTGCGGTAAGAAGGTAGATGCGCCCCGGTTCCGAAAAGCGGCCGACGCGTAGTCGATGGGTGTGAGGGAAGCTGGACATTCCGTTGTCCTCTGTGCAAGTGGAGGAACAACGTTAATGGAGGGAGGTTCGGATTGTCTTGCTGGCAGTGGGTCAGGATGTGTCCGTTGGAACGCATCGCGAGCAAGCTCGGTCCTACAGGGGGAGCGAGCTGGGTACGATCTTAGCTGTTAGGCAACAACCGGCAAATAATGCTCTTGATATAGCGCGTCTCCGGGATCGCCGGGTGTACCGGATGACCCGGGCCATGGCCACCGCGTTCCAGCAACAGGAAAAGGGTGCAACTGCCGAGGCTGGGATTATGGAGTATGGAGTATGAAGGATGACGACCGGGATCGTGTTACTCGAAAACCGGCCGCTGGTTACGTCGCTGGATTAGCGTGTTCAGGCCAAGTCCGGTCGTGCTCAATAGCAGAAAGGACAAGGCGAGTGTCGCTTCGAGTGCCACTGGGCTGAGATTGACTAGCGCACTGATCAGTCCGCCGCAAACGAAAATCAACGTGTTGCCAGCAGAGGCGCTTGCGCCAGCTTGGTCCGGGAAACACTCCATGGCTTTTGAGGTCGCAGCAGGACGAGTGATAGTGGTGCCCGCAGTACAAATGATCATCGGTATCAGCATCGTTATTGTCGACAAACCGAAGTGATGTGACAGGTAAAATAGCATCATGCCCGCGCAGAAAATAAAGCATAGGCCCACTGTGATTTGGGTGTTGGCGGTTATTTTGGTGCTTAGAAGTCCTGCGACTGCACCGCCGATGACATAAGCAGCGCCGTAGAACAACAGGGTTAGTGAGAACTCGTACTCGGAGAGTTGCAAATGCTCCATGAATATCAATGGTGAAGCAACGATGAACGAAAAGTGACAAGTAAAAACCAGCGCAGCGATTAGCCAATAGCCAAGGAACTTTATATCTGTGCAAATATGGCGATAGGATTGGAAAATTGAGCGGTGAGGGGCGCGCTCCACTATAGGGATAGGATTCTCTAGGAGCAGGTAGGCTTTGATAAATACCACCGCGGCGACTATGGTAAATATATAGAAACTGCCTGGCCAATCAAGCCGGTTCTGCAATGAGGCGCCGGCCAAGGGTGATAGCGATATGAAAATACCGCTGGCGGTAACGATGAGAATGCGTAACCGATCTCGCTCTTTGCCCTCGAATAGATCTTGGACGAGGGCTTGTGAGAGCACAAAACAGCCGCACCCGAGTGCTTGGATTAGGCGAAAAAGTAAAAACAGACTGTATTCGTTGACTAGCGCACACCCCAGCGCCCCCAGCATGGATATCGCCATACCGGTCAGAAGGAGGTTTTTTCGGCCTATTTTGTCTGATAATGGCCCGATGAATAATTGAGAAATGGATATGCCGACGGCGAACAGGCTGATGGACAGGGCAATGTCGGCAGGGGATCGATTGAAATGAGAGGACAGTGAAGGAACAGACGGGAGCAGCACATCGATAGGAAATACCCCTAGCAACACCATGGACAGTAAGAGCGCAATAGCCGAGATTTTCTTGTTTTTCTCTATGGTATGACTTAACTCAATCATCGATCAGTCCCGCTTCCTTGAAAGGAAGTTTGTTATGTTTGTTGTCGAAAACACCAGCTTTTTTCATAGCGAGGAAAGTAGGCGTGGCACCGACTCGGATGCGTTGGATAGCGGTAGACTTATTCAAGAGTGGGTAGATGATAGTACGGATTTGAGAGGTGGAGAAACCTGTGCTGAGGAGACTTTCTGTCAGCCACGGCTCATCAACTTCTGAAAAAATCAGAATGATGTTTTTCAGCAGTTCTACTGTGAGTAGCTGTTGGTTGGCTTCAAGGCGCTGCCAAAAATAGCAGAAAGCATCTGCGAAAAATCGACTGTGTCGAGCTTCGTCTTCCAGATGCTGTCGTAGAATCTGGTATACGCTGGAAATTATGGTGTTACAGGTGACGTTGAGTAGCTCTTTGGCAATGATTGTCTCGGATACAAAACCAATCAGGAACCATGCCAGTGGTTTGTGCTCTGTCTCAACTCTATCGATAAGGTCAAGCAAGAGAGTGATTCGTAGTGGTCTAGGACTTTGGCTCTGAATACAATAGTATTCTGAAACCTGCTTGGCTATTTCATGAGAAAAATATGCATGGTAGCCCTCATCGGTATAGAGTTGTAAGGCGGCGGACTTCATTGGCTCAGGTATGTCATCTTGCAATTCCCCATGGATAATAGTTTCTACAGACCGATTGACGATTTTGTGTTCTAGTACGGTGGTGTAGTCGAGAAAGTGAATCAAGTGGTTGGCTGTTAGTCTTTGCTTGAGTTTCTTGTCTGTGTTAACGGTTAATGGGTGTTGTAGATAGGGCATGAAGGTTGGAGGGAACCAGTATTTACTTTCTAGTTCAAGCTCCAGCTCTCGCTTGGAAGGAAAAAGAAAATTGCTTTTTCTTGTTCTTACACAGGCTTTGTTATCCCAGTCTCCCAAAGTAAATAGGGGCGAGTTGGCCATGGAGCTGGAAAGTGTCATTGTTGAACACTCCGTTCCTCGATCAGCGTGCGGAGTTCTTTGCACTGAGCTTCTGAATCGCCCTTTCCGCATCCCACGAAAAACAGGACTTGTTCAGGACTGTTTTCCAAATTCAGCAAATCCTCGATTCGTTCGTCAGCCATAGCGCCGGTCAGCCATGTTTTCAGCCCGAGTGCAGTGGCGATCAGTTGGAACGTTTGGGAGATGTGACCCGTTTCGACGTAGGCCATCCGATAGGCTCGCGAGTGCTCATATTTCCACCACAATTTGTCAAAGCGACAGGTGAGAAACACACCGAAAGGCAACGCGTTGATGAAATGCTGACCAGCCAGGAATAGACCCAGAGGTTTGGCAGGCAACGGGCTTGTGAGGCTCAATGCATGGTGGTTTGGATGATAGCGATAAATCCCGGGATCTATCCCCTTGATCCTACGAGCATAGATAAAGCCATCGCAGGCATTCAATCCACCCCCGGAAGGGCTGCTGCGTCGTGATCGTAATGTCTTGGGAATGGACTCATCTATATCCTGCTCGCGTTCTTTCAGATAACCGAGTGAGAGATAGAGTAATGTGCTGGCGTGGTTGAGGGATATTTCGTCTTCGCTGAATGATCGGCAGGTTTTTCTACTGATCAGGCTGTGGGTCAACGACATCTTTAATGACCCTGCCGACAATGGGGGTGGCAGATGGATTAGAGGGGGTGTGGGGGGGTTCTCTGAGAGGAAGTCAGGTGCCGGCTTTTTCAATACTTCATCACAATGTGCCAGATAGTGAACTGACCACTCTTGAATATCTTGGATCTCATGTTCGTAAGGAATGTCCTTGGTGCCGATATGGAATATCTTCGACAGCTCATCCCAGTTCCAGTCAAGGGTCGTGTGTTTTGTTGCGCTAATAATTCCGGATGCGAGAAATTCTGCGTCCATCGAAGCATTGACGTCAAATGAGTTGGGATTGTCTATGAGTTCGGTCAGACGTTTTGCATAATGAACGTTTAATTCGTACTGGGTGTGTGTTTTATAGTTCCATACGATCTGGTGTGGTGGTCGAGCAATAATAAATAGATTCGGATTTATATGCATGGTGTGCCACCTTGTTGGGGAATGCTAACAAGAGGGGGTCGGGCCGCCGGCACTTCCCGATCCCTCATTGATATTAGCGCTGCTTGGTTGCTACCAAGCAATTAAGGTTGGCGATTTTTTTGGCTTCCAGATTAATTTTTTTCATGAGTGTTACTCCATTGAGTTGAATGGCTGATATTGCTGTCTTAGTCATTTGTGAAATGACTATCTCAATAGTAGTTTGGTTGTGGTTGTTGGCAAGGGAAAAATAAGTAGGAAGCTTCCAGTAATTTTGTAAGGGGGATCTTTATCGTGTAGGACGATTTATATGTTTTTGTTGTTGTGGGTGTGGGTTTGACGCATGTATGTTGTAAGAGGTGTGATTGAACGAGGGCGTGTTTGAATGAGGATTGGGGCGGGTATTTAATTATCCTCAAGGCGCGGAGCAGGGCTGCTCCGCGCCGCGGAAAAGTCAGCTGTTAGGCAACAACCGGCAAGTAATGCTCTTGATATAACGGGTTTCCGGAATCGCCGGGTGTACCGGATGGTCCGGGCCCTGGCCGCCGCGTTCCAGCAGCTGGATATTGCGGTCCAGGTGACGGGCGCTGGTCAGCAGGATGTTCTGCAGGTCATCTTCCGGCAGATGCATCGAGCACGAGGCACTGACCAGGATCCCGTCCTTGCTCAGCAGGCGCATGGCCTGCTCGTTCAGGCGGCGATAGGCGCCTTCGCCGTTCTTCAGGTCTTTCTTGCGTTTGATGAAGGCGGGCGGGTCGGCCACGATCACGTCGAAACGCTCTTCGGAGGCCTTCAGTTCCTTGAGGGCTTCGAACACGTCACCTTCGATGCAGGTCATCTTCTCGGCAAAACCGTTCAACGCCGCGTTACGTTCCACGCCGTCCAGGGCAAAGGACGAGGCATCGACGCAGAACACTTCGCTGGCACCGAACGCCGCCGCCTGCACACCCCAGCCGCCGATATAGCTGAACAGGTCCAGCACCCGCTTGCCCTTGGCATACGGCGCCAGGCGCGCACGGTTCATGCGGTGGTCGTAGAACCAGCCGGTTTTCTGGCCTTCCATGACCGGCGCTTCGAACTTCACGCCGTTCTCTTCCAGGGCGACCCATTCCGGCACCAGGCCGAACACGGTCTCGACATAACGCTCCAGGCCTTCGGCGTCACGGGCCGCGGAGTCGTTCTTGAACAGGATGCCGCTCGGTTTCAGGACCTGGACCAGCGCCGCGATCACTTCATCCTTGTGCTGCTCCATGGCCGCCGAAGCGAGCTGGACCACCAGGATATCGCCGAAACGATCCACCACCAGCCCCGGCAGCAGGTCGGAATCGCCGTAGACCAGGCGATAGAACGGCTTGTCGAACAGCCGATCGCGCAGGGACAGGGCCACGTTGAGACGGTGTACCAGCAGCGATTTGTCCAGCGGCAGCTTGATGTCGCGCGACAGCAGGCGCGCGCAGATCAGGTTGTTCGGGCTCATGGCGACGATGCCCAGCGGCTTGCCGCCGGCAGCTTCGAGCAGGGCCTGGTCGCCGGCCTTGAAGCCGTGAAGTGGAGTGGCCGCCACGTCGATTTCGTTGCTGTAGACCCACAGGTGACCGTTGCGCAGGCGTCGGTCGGCGTTGGCTTTAAGGCGTAGGCTAGGCAGGGACATGACGTCGCTCCGGGGAAAAAAGAGCGGGATTATAGCGGGAGTTGGGCGTCCCCGGCGTGCGATGTTTCATGTAAGCGATTGTACACTTGGCCCATGGCGTACAGGTTTTCCGCTAGAATCCCTCACTCGCCCGGAGTGTGTACCCATGTCCCAAGAACTTTCACCTGAACAGATCCAGCAGGCCCTGCAAGGCATTAGCGTGCCTCCCCAACCGCAAATCATGGTGGATTTGCAGATGGAGCAGTACATGCCTGACCCGGATCTGGAGGTGATCGCCCGGCTGATCAGCCAGGACCCGGGTCTCTCCGGCGCGCTGCTGAAAATCGTCAATTCGCCGTATTACGGCCTGTCGAACAAGATCGCCTCGATCCAGCGCGCGGTGAATCTGCTGGGCAGCCGCTCGATCATCAACCTGATCAACGCGCAATCGATCAAGGGTGAGATGGCTGATGAAACCATCGTCACCCTCAATCGTTTCTGGGACACCGCCCAGGACGTGGCCATGACCAGCCTGACCCTGGCCAAGCGTACCGGCGCCCAGGCGGTCGATGAGTCCTATGCCCTGGGGCTGTTCCACGATTGCGGCATTCCGCTGATGATCAAGCGTTTCCCCAACTATATGGCGGTGCTTGAGCGGGCTTATGCCAATGCCAGCCCGGAGCAGCGCGTGGTGGACACGGAAAACGCCGAGTTGAACACCAACCATGCGGTGGTCGGCTACTACACGGCCAAATCCTGGCGCCTGCCGGAGCATGTGACCAACGCCATCGCCAATCACCACAATGCCCTGGCGATCTTCAGCGACGAATCGACCCGCAACAGCCAGTTGAAGAACCTGCTGGCCATCCTGAAAATGGCCGAACATATCTGTGCGTCCCATCGGGTGCTGGGCAACGAAGCCGAAGACCACGAATGGAAGGCCATCGGTCATCTGGTGCTCGATTATGTCGGCCTGTCCGACTATGACTTCGAGAACCTCAGAGAGAACATCCGCGAACTCGGTACTCACTAAGCGTCCGAGCGTCGTCGCCGAGCCCGTTATTGCCTGACCTGGGGCCGCCATGCCTGAATTACCTGAAGTCGAAACCACCCGGCGCGGTATTGCGCCCCATCTGGAAGGCCAGCGGGTCAGCCGTGTGATCGTGCGCGACCGTCGGTTGCGCTGGCCGATCCCGGAAGACCTCGATGTGCGCCTGTCCGGGCAGCGCATCGTGCTGGTGGAGCGGCGGGCCAAATACCTGTTGATCAATGCCGAGGTCGGGACCCTGATCAGTCACCTGGGCATGTCGGGCAACCTGCGCCTGGTGGAAGCCGGCTTGCCGGCGGCCAAGCACGAGCATGTGGATATCGAGCTGGAATCCGGGTTGGCCTTGCGCTACACCGACCCACGGCGTTTCGGTGCGATGCTCTGGAGCCTGGACCCGCTCAATCACGAATTGCTCGCGCGCCTGGGGCCGGAGCCGCTGACCGAGCTGTTCGACGGCGAGCGGCTGTTCCAGCTGTCGCGCAAGCGTTCCATGGCGGTGAAGCCGTTCATCATGGATAACGCGGTGGTGGTGGGGGTCGGCAATATCTATGCGACCGAGGCGCTGTTCGCCGCCGGCATCGACCCGCGCCGCGAGGCCGGGAGTATTTCCCGGGGGCGCTACCTGGCGCTGGCGATCGAGATCAAACGCATCCTGGCAGCGGCCATCGAACGGGGCGGCACCACCTTGCGCGACTTTATCGGCGGCGACGGCCAACCCGGCTATTTCCAGCAGGAACTCTTCGTCTACGGGCGTGGTGGCGAGCATTGCAAGGTCTGTGGCACTGTCTTGCGTGAGATTCGTCTGGGGCAGCGGGCGAGCGTGTACTGCCCGCGTTGTCAGAGCTGACCTGACAAGCGTGCGGACGCTGTTATAGTTAAGACTTTGCCATCCATTGCTTTGTTGAAGGATAGTGCCATGAACCCGTTTCGCACCCTGGCCCTGGTTGTGGCCCTGAGTTTTGGTCTGCAGGCGTTGCCGGTGCTGGCGGACGATGGTACCAGTGGCGACCCGACCTACTCGATCCAGAACCCACCGGCCTACGCGATGATCGCCGACCTGATCATCGCCCGTCCCTTGCTGGTGGGCGCGACCCTGGTGGGTACGGCGGTGTTTGTGGTGTCGTTGCCGTTTACCGCATTCGGTGGTGTCGACGGCATGGGCAAGGCCGGCAAGTCACTGGTGCTCGCCCCCGGGAAAGCGGCCTTTGCCCGTTGCCTGGGTTGCACGGCGGAAGGGTTTGACGGCGACCAGTAATCTGCTGGCGCCCGGTACAGCCCTTGCTGGCTGCGGCGTCAGTGATGGCCCTTTCGCGGGCAAGCTCCGCTCCCACAATATCTGAGCCAAGACTAAATATTGTGTATGACACAAAACCTGTGGGAGCGGAGCTTGCCCGCGAAAAGGGCCTTGGATTCGCTACAATGCTCAAGCCTTACCGGTGATCTTCCGGTATTTGATCATCAACTCATCTTCGGTTTCCGGATGGGCTTCATCCAGTGGGATACAGTCCACCGGGCAGACCTGCTGGCATTGCGGCTCGTCGTAATGGCCGACACACTGGGTACACAGGTTCGGGTCGATCACGTAGATCTCTTCGCCTTGGGAAATAGCGGCGTTCGGGCACTCGGGTTCGCAGACGTCGCAGTTGATGCAATCGTCGGTGATGATCAGGGACATGGGCACTCCGGCCCGGGCGGCAGGCCGGGCAACATGAAAACTAATGCGCCAATTGTGCCGCATTGGCGCGCGCAGTGCACGCGCGCCCGTCGAGGCGGCCGCAATAGCCAGCCTCGACAGTGCCTGCGCCCGGCGTTATTTCTTGAAGCGCAGGGTCAGTGCGTCGGCCACCGCCGGGTGGACAAACTTGGTGATATCGCCGCCCAGGGCCGCGATTTCCCGGACCAGGGTCGACGAAATGAATGAATAACGCTCCGACGGCGTGAGGAACAGACTCTCGACGTCCGGAGCCAACTGACGGTTCATGTTTGCCAGCTGGAACTCGTATTCGAAGTCCGACACGGCGCGCAGGCCACGCAGGAAGACATTGGCGTTCTGTTCCTTGGCAAAATGCGCCAGCAGGGTGGAAAACCCCACCACTTCCACGTTGGGCAGGTGCTGGGTGACCTCGCGGGCCAACTCCACACGTTGCTCCAGGGGGAACAGCGGGTTCTTCTTCGGGCTGGCTGCCACGGCGATGATCACGTGGTCGAACAGGCGCGCGGCGCGCTCGACCAAGTCGCCATGACCCTTGGTAATCGGGTCGAAGGTACCTGGGTACAACACTCGGTTCATCGCGTCGTCCTGGCGGGTATCCGTTTAGGGGAGTCGGATGGTATCGCAGCCTTTCCGGTCGGCCAAGTCAGGATACCGGGAAGAAAGCACTATAGACGCGACGAATAGTCCTCTTTTTCACGGGTTTTTCAAGCGCTCCGCGAGGGCGGTCGCCAGCTTGGCTGTCAGACCATAAACCGAAAGCTGTGGGTTGGCGCCTATGCTGGTGGGGAACAACGAGCCGTCGTGGACCGACAGATTGCGCAGTTGATGGTGGCGGCCGAGGCTGTCGGTGACCGCGCTTTTCGCCTCTTCGCCCATGGCGCAACCGCCCATGACGTGGGCGCTGCCCAGGCGCGTGCGGTACAGCTCCAGGCTCAGTTCGTCGATCAGTTCCCGGGCCTTGGCCAGGGTGTTCACGTAGTCGGCATCGGCGTGCAGCGGCAGCACCGACTTGGCGCCCGCCGCGAACTGGATCTCGGCCATGCTGTGGTACGCCCGGCGCAGGCCGTCCCAGGCATAGGCCGATACCTGATAGTCGAGCACCGGCGTGCCGTCGCCGCGCAGTTCCACGCTGCCGCCGGGACTGTCCGGGTGGAAACCGTCGCGCATCAGCGCCAGCATCATGTGGGTATGCGGCAGTTGTTGCATGCGCAGGGCGTTTTGCGTGCCGAAGCCGCCCAGCAGGGTGCTGGCCAGGGCCGGTTGCAGGGGCGGGACTTCGAGTTTGTAGGACATCGGCCCGGTGACGCCGGCATTCCACTGGAAATGGTCGGAATAGATCGACTGGGGCGCGCCGTAAAACGGATTGATGACTTCGGAAAACTGCCCAGCGGAGAAATTCACCAGGTGCAGGAAGGTCCGTTTGCCCAGTTGGCCGCTGGGATCCGGTGCCTTGGAGCGCAACAGCAGTCCCGGGCTGTTGATGCCGCCGCCCGCCAGCACGTAATGCCGGGCCTTGACCTGGATTGTCCGGCCATTGGGGGCCACGCAACGTTCGTCCATCGCCACGCAGAGCAGGCCGGTGACCTGATCGCCTTCGATCTGCAAGCGTTCGGCCCGGGCCAGATAGAGCAGCTCGCCGCCTTTCTCCAGGGTTGCCGGGATGGTGGTGACCAGCATCGACTGCTTGGCGTTGGTCGGGCAGCCCATGCCGCAGTAACCCAGGTTCCAGCAGCCGCGCACGTTGCGCGGGATGACTTTCCAACTGTAGCCGAGGGCTTCGCAGCCGTTGCGGATCACGTCGTTGTTGGCGTTGGGCGGCATGACCCAGGGGGCGACACCCAGGCGCTGTTCCATTTTCTCGAACCAGGGCGCCATCTCGGCGCTGCCATGGCCCTTGACGTTGTGCTCTTTGGCCCAGTGTTCGAGGGTCTGGTCCGGAGTGCGGAAGCTCGAGGTCCAGTTGATCAGTGTGGTACCGCCGACGGCGCGGCCCTGGAGGATGGTAATGGCGCCGTCCTTGCTCATGCGGCCGATGCCTTCCTGGTAGAGGCTGGTGTAGGCCTGGTCTTCGAGCATCTTGAAGTCGCTGCTGGTTTTCAGCGGGCCTTCTTCGATCAGCAGGACCTTGTAGCCGGCGGCGCTGAGGATTTCGGCGGTGGTGCCGCCGCCCGCGCCGCTGCCGATAATGGCGACATCGGCCTCCAGCGTCAGGTCCTGCTCCAGGCGAGAGCCGTTGTAGGTTTTCCAGCCTCGGGCCAGGCCTTCGCGAAACAGATCGGGTACGGGCATGTGCAGCCTCTTTTATTGTTGTTTTGTCAGAAACCGGGCATCTACAAGGATCAGACTTTCGGTGGGCCTGGATAACCGCAGTGCGCCCAGGCTTCGGCGCGGTTGTACCAAGCCATCATCACCAGTTGCAGCAGTGACGCGTGGCCCATGCGCAGCAGGCTCAGGTAGCTGTTTTCCCAGCGCTTGAGAAAGCCGTGGATCTGCGCATTGCTGGCATTTTCCCAACTGCCCCAGATGCCGGTCAGCGGCCCACGGGTGATGCCCATGCCGAGGACGTCGAACAGTTGCCGGGTCAGCTTGAGCATTTCCGGCGACAGGTGGTCGAGGCTGTAGTCCAGGCTCGCCAGGGTCTGGTCGATGGCGGCGGGGATTTTCTCGGCGGCGACAGCGCCTTCGAGCATCACCGGGATCAGCGCCTGCAAAAACGGCAGGTCATTGGCCTGCAACACGGTAAAACCGCTGGCCGGATGGCCGGCCGAGCAGCCGCTGAGGCTGGCGACAAGCCCGGCGCTGCTGAGGAAGGCGCCGGCGCAGAGACCGAGTTTCAGCACGCCGCGACGGCTCAGTTCGGGGGATTCAGACAGGCTTGGCATTCTTGTTATTCACCTGGGCAGTGGAACATCAACGAACGAAGAGTTTCTGGATCAGTTTCTGGATCGATTTGCCGTAGGGCGGATAGATCAGCCGCGCCGCGTTGAAGCGCTGCTTGGTCAGCACGCCCTTGGCCTTGCTGAAAGTCAGGAAACCTTCGTGGCCATGGTAATGGCCCATGCCCGAGGGGCCGATGCCGCCAAAGGGCAGGTCTTCCTGGGGCACATGGAGCAGGGTGTCATTCAGGCAGACGCCGCCGGAATGGGTTTCATCGAGCACCCGTTGCTGTTCGGCCTTGTTATAGCCGAAGTAGTAGAGCGCCAGGGGGCGAGGCCGGTTATTGATGTAGGCAAAGGCCTCATCCAGGCCCTTGTACGGCACGATGGGCAGCAACGGGCCGAAGATCTCGTCCTGCATCAGGGTCATCTCATCGCTGACGTTCAGCAGCAGGCTGTGGCCCATGCGCCGACCCTGGCCCTGGTCGAACAGCGGAATCAGCAGCGCGCCCTTGCTGGTGGCATCGCTGAGGTAGCCGTTGAGCCGTGTCAGTTGGCGGTCGTTGATGATGCTGGTGTAGTCCGGGTTGTCGACCAGGGTCGGATAAAAGCCGCGCACTGCCTGTCGGTAGGCTTCGACGAAGGACCCGACCCGATCTTCCGGCACCAGCACGTAGTCCGGCGCCACGCAGGTCTGGCCGGCGTTGAGGGTCTTGCCGAAGGCGATGCGTTCGGCGGCGTCCTTGAGGGGCACGTCCTGGGAGACGATGGCCGGCGACTTGCCGCCCAGTTCCAGGGTCACCGGGGTCAGGTTTTCCGCCGCCGCGCGCATCACGTGTCGGCCGATGCTGGTGGCACCGGTGAACAGCAGGTGATCGAACGGCAGCTTGGAAAAGGCCATGCCGATCTCGGCTTCGCCGAGTACCACGCACACCTGGTCTTCCGGGAATACCCGGCCCAGCAGTTCCTTGAGCAACAGGCCGGTGGCCGGGGTCGACTCGCTGAGCTTGAGCATCACCCGGTTACCCGCCGCCAACGCGCCCACCAGTGGGCCGACGCTGAGGAACAGCGGGTAGTTCCAGGGCACGATCACGCCGACCACTCCCAATGGTTGATAGACGACTTTGGCCGAGGCCGGCTGGAAGGCCAGCCCGACCCGACGGCGCGACGGTTTCATCCAGCCCTTGAGGTGGCGGCGGGCATGCTGGATGCCGTGCAGGCTGGGCATGAGTTCGCCGAGCAGGGTTTCATCGGCGCTGCGGTTGCCGAAGTCCTGGCTGATGGCGTCGATCAGCGCCTGGCGTTCGTCGCTGAGCAGTTGGCGCAGGCTGTCGAGCCATTGCCGGCGTTGCTCGGCGGGAGGCATGGGGTGCGCGGCGTAAGCCTGGCGCTGCGCTTGAAACTGGCGCTGGAGTTGGTCCAGTTGCTGCTGAGACTCCTGCAGATAGGCTATTTCGGCAGACATGGCGCGCTCCGGTGTGTGATTTTATTTTTAAACGAATGTTTAGAGCTAATGCTCCAGAAAGTCAACAGGGAGTGCCTGTGCGTTCTGATAGCGGCTGAGAATCATGGCGATTTATCCGCGGCCGGATAGGCCGTAAGATGGCCGATACCGTCTTCTGGAAGTAAAGCTGAAGTCATGGCCCCTCGAATAAAAACCAGCGAGCGTATCGTCCAGAACAGCCTGGATCTGTTCAATCTGCAGGGCGAGCGCAGTGTCAGCACCAACCATATCGCGGCGCACATGGACATTTCGCCGGGCAACCTCTACTACCACTTCCCCAACAAGCAGGCGATCATCGCCGTGCTGTTTGCCGAGTACGAAGCCCTGGTCGACAGTTTTCTGCGCCCGCCCCAGGGTCGCGCCGCGACCATCGACGACAAGCGTTTCTACCTCAAGGCCTTGCTCGCGGCGATGTGGCGTTATCGCTTCCTGCACCGTGATCTTGAACATCTGCTGGAAAGCGATGCCGAACTGGCCGCCCGTTACCGACGTTTTTCCCAGCGCTGCCTGATCCAGGGCCAGGCGATCTACGCGGGTTTTGTCGCGGCCGGGATCCTGGGGATGGATGCCGTGCAGATCGAGGCCCTGACCCTCAATGCCTGGATTATCCTGACCTCCTGGGTGCGTTTCCTGAGCACTACCCGCGAGAATGCCCATCACCTGAGCGAAGAATCGATCAAGCGTGGGGTCTATCAGGTGCTGGTGCTGGAGTCGGGTTTTGTCACCGCGCAGTCGCGGGCGGCGGTGGACAAGTTGCTCAGTGAGTTTTATGTGCCGTTGGCCCAGGCCCTGGATGAGGGAAGCTAGGTTATGGTGTTGTAGGAGCAAGCTTGCTCGCGATGGACGTCAACGATGACGCGGGCGTCCTGGCACCCCGCGGCGCCTGGACCACCATCGCGAGCAAGCTCGCTCCTACAATTGTTTTGTATTCACTTCACTTAGGAGGCGTTCGCCATGTCCCTTGCGCAGCTGATCAGCCCCCGGCAACTGGCCGAACGCCAGGCCCGGCCCGGGTTGGTGATCCTGGATTGCCGTTTTGCCCTTGATGACCCGGATTACGGGCAGCGCAGTTATGCCCAGGGGCATATCGAAGGCGCACACCACGCCGATCTGGAGCGGGACCTGAGTGGCCCGGTGATCAAGGGGCTGACCGGGCGTCATCCGCTCCCGGATCCGGTGGCCCTGGTCGAGCGCCTGCGGGCCTGGGGTATCAGTGCCAACAGCGAGGTCGTGCTCTATGACGATGGCCCGGGCATGTACGCCGCCCGGGCCTGGTGGCTGCTGGCCTGGCTGGGCAAGCGCGACGGCGTGTTCCTGCTCGATGGCGGGTTGAAAGCCTGGCATGCCGCCGGTCAACCACTGAGCCTGAATCCACCCACCGCCGGTCGTGGAACCTTCGAGGGGACGCCGGACGCGGCGCTGCAGATCAGCGTCGAAGACTTGCAGCAGCGCCTCGGGCAGCCGTCGATGACCCTGCTGGACGCCCGTGCCCTGCCGCGTTTCCGTGGTGAAGTGGAGCCGATCGATCCGGTGGCCGGCCATATTCCCGGCGCACAGTGTGCGGCGTTCAACGAGAACCTGGACGCGGATGGGCGTTTTCTGCCTGCGGAACAGCTCAAGCAGCGTTTCGCCGCCAAGCTGGGGGATCGCTCGCCACGGGAACTGGTGGCGTATTGCGGCTCCGGGGTGACGGCGTGTCATAACCTGTTTGCCCTGTGCCTGGCGGGTTATCCGTTGGGAACCTTGTATGCCGGTTCGTGGAGCGAGTGGATTACCGATCCGCAGCGAGCGGTGGCGATGGGCGACTGATTATCCCGGCGGCCGAGATTTATCTACCTACAGGCCGGACTCCGTAACCGGCTTAATCCCCATGAGCGTGGAGCGATGCACGCTGTAGAAACCTCTTTGATAGAACGGATACAGGAGATTTTTATGGGACAGGCCGTGTTGAATAATCAACTCGATCCGAGGTCGGTAGAGGAAATGGACGAATCGGCAGGGGCGCGAACCCCTGCCGAGCCACGATACAGCGGGCAGATGGAACCTCTCGCCAAACACTTTGAAACACTGGCGAACAATACCCATCACAAGATGCTCGCGCTGGGCCGTAGTGTGCTGCTGGACAAAAAAGCGTCCTTGCAAGACCGTGAGATTGAAATGCTGGAAGACTGGCTGGTGGATGCGGAACTCGAAGCCGAAGTTTTTGCCTGGGTCGAGGATCAGCCAGATGGCTATTCGGATGGGCAAGTGCTGGTGCCACTCGTGAATGATATCGCCACGCCGCTTGGCGCTGTCAGCTACCACGAATATGCCTGATCGATAGAAAGGCATCGCGCATTCCGCTCAATATTGCCTATCGGCCAGCCATTGTGGAATGCGCCTCTCCAGATAGTAAGTCGGCTTGCCCAGCGAGCCGTCGACAAACCCCACATGCCCGCCCTTGGCCTGCAATTCGAACTGGATGCCCGGTGCCAATTCGTCAGGCTCCGGCAGGCTGTGGGGAAACACGAAGGGGTCGTCCTTGGCCTGGATAATCAGCGTCGGGGTGCGAATCGCTCCAAGGAAATAGCGGCTGGAGGCGCGGCGATAATAATCCTGGGCATCGGCAAAACCGTGCAATGGTGCGGTGACCCGGCCATCGAAATCCCAGAAGGTGCGCATGCCGGTCAGCGGTCCCAGGTCGCTCAGGGTCGCCAGGCCCTCGATCCGCCCGTCATGCTGGAACTGGCGCTGCTTGTTCTTGATATAGGCCACCATCTCGCGCATGAAATGCGCCTGGTAGAGCCGCGAAAAGCCCTGGCCGATGCGGTCGGCGCACTGGTCCAGGCGAAACGGCACCGACACCGCCACGGCGCCTTGCAGGCCACTGTCCTGGCCACTTTCCCCCAGATGCTTGAGCAGCACGTTGCCACCCAGGGAGTAGCCGACGGCATAGAGCGGCGCCAGCGGGCGTTGGGCCTTGAGGTGGGCGATCGTGGCTGCCAGGTCTTCGCTGGCCCCGGAGTGATAGCTGCGCGCCAGTAGATTGGGCTCTCCCGAACAGCCCCGCCAGTTCAGCGCCACGCTGGCCCAGCCCTGGTTGCCCAGCGCCTGTTGCAGGCCGGCGACATAAGGCGAGTTCGACGAACCGGTGAGCCCGTGGAGGATCAGCACCAACGGCGTCTCGGCGGCATGCGGGCCGTGCCAGTCAAGGTCGAGGAAGTCGCCATCGTCAAGCCACAGGCGTTCACGCCGACGGTCAAGGTGGACGGTCTTGCGCCAGAGCGGCCCCCACAAGGTCTGCAGGTGTGGGTTGCCCAGGCCTGTGGCAGGGGTGAAACCCGGTAAATGAGTGGGCTGGGAAAATGGCGGCAACGCAGCGAGTCTCGAAGTGGGAATGGACAGGTCGGGTGCTGCCATCAGCAAGTCGCCATGGCGGCCACGCTTGTGCGTGCGATGCATCTAAATTGCCACAGTCCTGTCCATTGCCGCAGCTTTTTATCCGGGCGGCAGGGCGCGAGGCTGGCAACTGGGTCCCCGCACCTGGAGATCGGGCAACGCTTGCTGGGCGACGCTCGGGCCGGTGCTGGTCACCACCCAGCTCTCGGCATCAAAGTGCTTGTTCAAGGCCGTCCTGATCATTTCGCGGGTCAGTTGCTGGGCCTGTTCGGCGTAGTCCGTCAGGCTCAGTGGCAGGTCGTGACGCGCGATCACCAGCAGCGCCTGGAGGATATCCGCATTGCTGGCGCCATTCAGGGCCATGTCACCGCGCAGGCTCAGCTTGATGTTCTGCAGTTCCTGCTCGGTCGGGCCGTCTTTCAGGAGTTGTTCGAACATCCGCTTGACCCGCCGGATAACGGCTTCGCGGTATTCGGGAGGGGTCGAGAGGTTGATATGGAACGGGCCCCGGGCTTGCCAGTTCTTGAGTTGGGCCTCAGCCGAATAGGTGACGCCGTGCTGTTCGCGCAGGACTTTCATCAGGCGGCTGTCGAAGCCGCCGCCAAAAATCAGGCTGGCCACGTAGAGGGCGACGTAATCGGGATGATTCCGGGGCGGAGCGATCTGGGCGAAATCCAGATGAATCAGGGTGGTCGGCTGTTCGATATGGAAGGTACCGACGACACTGTCTTCAGGCCGGGCGCTGGCGGTGGGTGGCAATGCCGGACCTTTGGGCAAAGCGTCGGAAATCTTCACGCTGATGCTCTGTGCCTGCTCCAATGAGAGATCACCGACCAGCAGGATAATGGCGTTGCCCGCGCTGTAAGCCTTGCTGTGAAAGCTGCGCAGCTGCTCGGCAGTGATTTCCCCGATACTTTCCCGAGTGCCATAGAGAGGCTGGGCATACGGGTGCCGTGGGTAGAGCGGCGGTGCAAAGCGATGACTGATCCAGGTGTCGATGGCGACATCCTCGCGCATTTGCCGGTCGATGATCTCGCTCTTGACCCGGCGGATGGCGTCGCGGGTGAAGCTGGGTTTGCTCAACACTTCGCTCAACAACTGCAGGGCCGGTGTGCGGACAGCTTCGTCGCTGAGACTGCGCAGGGTGAAAAAGCCATGGTCGCGGTCAATGCCATTGCCCAGCTTCACCCCCAGGCTGTCGAACGCGGTCAGGATGGTGTCGACATCCTTGCCCTCCGACCCTTCGTTGAGCAGGCTCAGGGCCATGGCCGCCAAGCCGGGTTGCTCGCCGTCATAACGGCTGCCGGCGGCAAAGCTCACGGCCACATCGAGCAAGGGCAGGCCATGGGTTTCAACGAAGAGCACCTTGCTCCCGCTGAGGGTTTTCCAGCCGCGAACAAGGCGGGTGGTGGGGGTGGGGGCCAGGTACTGGACCGCGCTCAGCGATTGCAGGGGATTGACGGTCGACAGCTCGCCGCCAGCGGATGCCCTCGGCCCGGGGGTGGCAGGGGTGCAGATGAATGTCAGCAGAACGCTCGATAACACCAGGTTAGTCTTATTCATGGTGGGTTTTCCCGGGGCTGGCCAGGGCAACGCTGAGTCGCTCGTGGGTGAAGTAGGTTTGCGCGGCGCGTTGAATATCCAGGGGCGTGACGGCTTTCAGTTGTTCTTCTTCCAGTTCCTCCAGGGGCCACGACAGGCCGACGCTTTCCAGGCCGCCGAGTTTCTGCGCCTGGTTTTCCAGGGAGTCGAGGGCAAAGACGCGTTTCGCCATTATCCGGGTGCGCGCGCGCTCCAGCTCCTGGGCGCTGACAGGTGAGCGTTTGAGCTCGTCGAGCAGTTGCCACAGACGTGTCTGAAGGTCGTCCAGGCTGGGATTTTTCAGAGTGTCCAGGTCGACGACGATCTTCAACAAGGCGTCTCCCCGGTTGAAGGCCTCATAGCGCGAGTGAGCCCGGGTGACCAGCTCTTCATGGAACTTCAACTCCCTGAAAAGCCGCGAGCCGGAGCCGACGCCAAGCAGTTCGTTGAGCAGGCGCAAGGTGTGCGCGGTATGCGGATCGGCGGCGGTGACCAGGCTGGGCACGTTGAACGCCATGATCAGGCTGGGAAACTCATTACGGGTCTGGAGCATGATCCGTCGCTCGCCCGGCTCGTTCAGCTCCAGTGGGGGCTTGGTCTCTGGCAGCGTTCGGCCGGGCAGGTCGGCGAAGTAGCGCCGGGCCAGGGTTTCGACCTCCCCGGGGGTGATATCGCCGACCACCACCAGGGTGGCGTTGTTCGGCGCGTACCAGGTGGCGTACCAGCGTTGCAGTTGTTGGGCGTTCATGCGTTGCAGGTCGTGTAGCCAGCCGATGGTCGAGGTGCGATAGCCGCTGGTGGTAAAGGCGATGCTGCGCATCTTCTCGTCGAGCAGTGTCCCTGGGGTGTCATCGACGTTCTGCAGCCGCTCGTTTTTGATCACCTCGATTTCACGCCGGAAGGCGGCTGGCGAAAGTCGGGCGGTGCTCATCTGGTCGGCCATGATTTCCAGCGCGACGCCCAGGGCATGGCGTGGCATCAGGTATTCGTAGGTGGTGCTGTCATGGTTGGTGAAGGCGTTGATCCGCGCGCCCAGGCGTTCCATGATCTCGAACGCCTGGCCGGGGCAGACTTTGCTGCTGCCCTGGAACAACAGGTGTTCCAGGGCATGGGAAAGCCCTGATTCACCCGGTGGTTCGTGACTGGAGCCGACTTTGTACCAGAGCTGGGCCGCCACGACGGGGGCTCGATGATCTTCGCGCACGATGATTTTCAAACCGTTGTCGAGCATCAGCTCGTGGGTGCTGGGCAAGGGGGTGGCGAGGGCGATGACCGGCAGGAAAAGCAGGCCGAGTGCACATCGTGGGTAGGGGCATTTCATCCTTCGGGGGCCTTTTGAGCTGCAAAGGAACACCTTGATCCGGATGACGGAGGGGCTGGCGGTAGCGGGATAGTGACGGCGGTCTGAGGCTTGGCTCGAACCGCCGCTCAGGTTATTGGCTGGCTATGCTGCGCTGCCACAGCGCGTAGTGGACCCGCCCGGACTTCTGCTCGCGGTGCAGGCGCCAGTTGCCCGGCAGGCCGAGGCCCGAGGGGGCGTTTTCGCTTTCGGTGTAGACCCACGCGTCGTCGGCCAGCCACTGGCGTTCTTCCAGCAGGGCGCAGATGCCGGGCAGCAGGTTCTGGTTGAACGGCGGGTCGAGGAACACCAGGTCGAAGGCCGTGGCCGCCTGGGTTTCCAGGTAGCGCATGGCGTCGGCGGTCTGCACCTGGCCGACGCTGCAACGCAGGGTGCCCAGGTGTTCGCGCAGGTTGGCCACCGCCAGGTTGCTGGCGTCCAGTGCCTGGCCCATGGCCGCGCCACGGGACAGGGCCTCGAGGAACAAGGCGCCGCTACCGGCGAACGGGTCGAGCACCTTGGCCCCGGCGACATAGGGCGCCAGCCAGTTGAACAGGGTTTCGCGCACCCGGTCCGGGGTCGGCCGCAGCCCCGGGACATCCGGGAAGCTCAGGCGTCGGCTGCGCCATTCGCCACCGATGATACGCAGTTGATTCACACCGTTATGGGGGTGAGCGGGTTTCTTGCTGGGACGCGATGGGCTGGCCATTAATGCTCCGGAACCCCGAGCGGCTGCTCGGCGGGTTTGTCAGTCGGTGGCGGCAGGGGCTTTTGCGGCACCGTGGGCCCTGCGGTGACGACGATCATCTTGTCGACACTCAGGTGTTTGTTCATGGCGGACTTGATCTGCTCGACGGTCAGCGCCTGGGTTTGTTGCACGAAGTTTTCCAGGTAATCGAGTGGCAGGTCATAGAAACCCATCAGGCCCAACTGGCCGACGATGCTGCTGTTGCTCGCATTGGAAAGCGGAAAGCTGCCGGACATTTCGCGCTTGGCGTCGTCGACTTCCTTCTGGGTCGGGCCGTTTTTCAGGTAGTCGGCGACCACGTCGTCCACCAGTTTGAGCGTGCCTTCGCTCATTTCGGCGCGGGTTTGCAGGTTGATCTGGAACGGACCCCGGACCTGCATCGGCGAGAAGCCCGAATAGACACCATAGGTCAGGCCGCGTTTTTCCCGCACTTCGCTCATCAGGCGGGTGCCGAAACCGCCGCCGCCGAGGATCTGGTTGCCCAGGGACAGGGCTGCGTAGTCCGGGTCGGTGCGGTCGATGCCCTGTTGGGCCATCAGGATGGTGGTCTGCTTGGACGGGAACTCGATATGCCCGACGCTGGCTTTCGGTTCAGCCGGCTGGGCGATCTTCGGCAAGGCCGGGCCCTTGGGCAGGGCGGCGGAGACCTGGCTGGCGATGCCTTCGGCTTCGCTGCGGGAAAGATCGCCGACCAGCGCGATCACCACGTTGCCGGCCGCGTAGGCCTTGGCATGGAAGGCGCGCAGCTGTTCCAGGGTAATCGGCGGAATGCTCTGTGCCGTACCTTCGCTCGGGTGCGCGTAGGGGTGATCGCCATACAGGCGCTTGGACAGGTCCAGGCTCGCCAGCTTGCCGGGGTTCTGCTTCTGGTATTCGAAACCGGCCAGCAACTGGTTCTTGATCCGCGCCAGGGAGTTGGCAGGGAAGGTCGGCTTGCCCACCACCTCGGCGAACAGCTTCAGCGCCGGCTCGCGTTTGTCCGGGGCGCTGAGGCTGCGCAGCGAAGCAATCGCCATGTCCTTGTAGGAACCGTTGCCGAAGTCAGCCCCGAGGCCTTCGAAGCCCTGGGCAATGGCACCGACGTCCTTGCCGGCCACGCCTTCATTGAGCATGGCGTTGGTCAGCGCGGCGAGGCCGGCGGCGTTGCCGTCCTGGCTGCTGCCGGCGGCGAAGGTCAGGTTCAGGTTGAACATCGGCAGTTCATGGGCTTCGACGAACAGCACCTTGGCGCCTTCGGCGGTTTTCCAGGTCTGTACGTTCAGGCTGCGGTGCGCCGGCGCCTTGCCGTCCAGCTCCGCCAGCGATTGCAGCTTGTGGCCGGACTTGGCCGCGTCCAGGGCCTGGCTGGCCTGGGTATTACGCGCATCGAACAGATAAAAGCCGATACCGCCCGCCGCGACGGCGAGGGTCAGGGCGAGCAGGGCGAAACGTGGCCCCTTGGACTGACTCATTGGGCGCTCTCCTCGGGCAATACATGGGCGACGCTGAGGCGCTCGCGGGTGAAATAGGTACGGGCGGCTTTCTGCAGATCCTGCGGCGTGACGCTTTGCAGGTCGGCCAGTTCGGTGTCCATCATTTTCCAGGACAGGCCGACGGTTTCCAGGATGCCGATGGCGCTGGCCTGGCTGGTGATGGAGTCACGTTCGTAGACCAGGCCGGCGATCACCTGGGCACGTACGCGTTCCAGCTCTTCGGCGCTCGGTGCCTGGGTTTTCAGTTGGTCGAGCAGGCGCCAGAGGCCGGCCTCGGTGTCGGCCAGGGTTTTTTTCTTCTGGCTGTTGGGGGTGGCCGAAAGCAGGAACAGGGTGTCGCCACGGGTGTAGGCGTCGTAGCTCGACGAGCCGCCGGAGATCAGCTCTTCGCCACGCTCCAGTTGCGACGGCAGGCGCGCACTGTAGCCGCCGTCGAGCAGGGCGGCGATCAGGCGCAGGGCGGTGACCGAACGCTTGTCTTCGGCGGTGGCGAAGCTCGGCACGTTGAAGGCGAGCATCAGGCTCGGCAACTGGGTCTTCACATGCAGGGTGATCAGGCGTTCGCCGGGCTCGTCGAGTTCCCGCGGGATCTTCGCCGGCGGTGTGTCACGCCGGGGGATGGCGCCGAAATAGCGTTGGGCCAGGGTTTTGACTTCATCCGGGGTGACGTCGCCGACCACCACCAGGGTGGCGTTGTTCGGTACATACCAGGATTGGTACCAGTGGCGCAGCTCTTCGACCTTCATGCGGTCGAGGTCGGCCATCCAGCCGATGGTCGGCGTGTGGTAGCCACTGGCCGGATAGGCCATCGCCTTGAAGCGCTCGAAGGCCTTGCCCATGGGCTTGTCGTCGGTGCGCAGGCGGCGCTCCTCCTTGATCACTTCGATTTCCCGGCTGAACTCGTCGGCCGGCAGGCGCAGGCTGGCCATGCGGTCGGCTTCCAGTTCCAGGGCCACGCCCAGGCGGTCGCGGGCCAGGACCTGGTAATAGGCGGTGTAGTCGTCGCTGGTGAACGCGTTTTCTTCGGCACCGAGGTCCCGCAGGATCAGCGAGGCTTCGCCCGGGCCGACCTTGGAGCTGCCCTTGAACATCATGTGTTCCAGGGCGTGGGACAGGCCGGTCTGGCCCGGGGTTTCGTAGCTCGAGCCGACCTTGTACCAGATCTGCGAGACCACCACGGGGGCGCGGTGATCCTCGCGCACGACGACCTTCAGACCGTTGTCGAGGGTGAATTCGTGGGTCGGTTGCGGGTCGGCGGCCAAGGCGGCCAGGGGTAGGCAAAGCGTGCTGAGCAACAGGCCAGCGGCACGGCGGGCTAGAGCATTCATTCGTTTTCAAACCTGTAGTACGGCCCGCGTGATCTTAGCGTCGGCGGGCGAGGAGGTGCTAGGATACTGCGTTGCGCGCGAACAATCTGGTCAAAAGGCAGTCTGTTGCGCATCAGAATATTATTTGCCGAAGCGCCACCTTGGCGCGTCGCTACCGTGAGATAGCCGTCCTCCATGTTTGGTTCCAACGACGACAAGAAGACCCCAGCCCCGGCTGGCGAGAAAAAAAGCCTGTTCGGCTGGCTGCGTAAAAAACCGCAGGAAGCCGTCGTCGAACAGCCACAACCGACCCCCGAGGCCACGCCCGCGCCAGTGAGCGAGGCATTGCCGGTGGCCGCCGAGCCGTTGCCGTTCAGCGTGCCGGTGGTTGAAACGCCGGCCGTCGCGCCGGTTGCCCAGGTGCATGAGCCCTGGCCGAGCCTGCCCGTGGCTGAGGAGCCGGTGGCCCTGGTCGAGGATGTTCAGGCACCGCATATCACCCCGCCGATCCCGCTGACGGCTGTTGCGCCGGTCGCTGAAGTGGCCGCACCTGAACCGTTCATCGCCGGACCGGTGCCAGCGCCGGTCATTGCGCCGATTGTCGAAGCTCCAGCTCCAGCTCCAGTCTCTGCACCTGCACCAGTCCCGGCACCCGCGCCGGTCGTGGCGCCTGTGGTTGCTCCTGCGCCGGTTGCGGTGGCTGAACCGGTGACTGCCGAACCGGCCAAGCCCGTTTCCGAAGAGACCAAGGTCGGCTTCTTTACCCGCCTCAAACAGGGCCTGTCCAAGACCAGCGCCAGCATTGGCGAAGGTATGGCCAGCCTGTTCCTGGGCAAGAAGGCCATTGACGACGACCTGCTCGAAGAGCTGGAAACCCGCCTGCTGACCGCCGACGTGGGCGTTGAAGCCACCTCGGTGATCATCCAGAGCCTGACCCAGAAAGTCGCCCGCAAGCAGTTGACCGACAGCGACGCGCTCTACGCCTCGTTGCAGGCCGAGCTGACCGCGATGCTCAAGCCGGTCGAACAGCCGCTGAAGATCGATTCGCAGCACAAACCCTTCGTGATTCTGGTAGTGGGCGTCAACGGCGCCGGCAAGACCACCACCATCGGCAAACTGGCGAAGAAGCTGCAGCTTGAAGGCAAGAAGGTCATGCTGGCGGCGGGCGATACCTTTCGCGCGGCGGCGGTGGAGCAATTGCAGGTGTGGGGCGAGCGCAACCAGATTCCGGTCATCGCCCAGCACACCGGTGCCGATTCGGCTTCGGTAATCTTCGATGCGGTACAGGCGGCCAAGGCCCGCGGTATCGACGTGCTGATCGCCGACACCGCCGGTCGCCTGCACACCAAAGACAATCTGATGGAAGAACTGAAGAAGGTCCGTCGGGTGATCGCCAAGCTCGACGTAGAGGCGCCCCACGAAGTGCTGCTGGTGCTCGACGCCGGTACTGGGCAGAACGCCATCAACCAGGCCAAACAATTCAACCAGACGGTCCAGCTGACTGGCCTGGCATTGACTAAGCTCGATGGGACCGCCAAGGGCGGGGTGATCTTTGCCCTGGCCAAGCAGTTTGGCCTGCCGATTCGTTACATCGGCGTCGGCGAAGGGATCGACGATCTGCGCACCTTCGAAGCCGAGCCCTTTGTCCAGGCCCTTTTCGCTGAGCGGGAGCATTCATGATTCGTTTCGAACAGGTCGGTAAACGCTATCCGAACGGTCATGTCGGCTTGCATGAACTGAGCTTTCGGGTGCGTCGTGGTGAATTCCTGTTCGTGACCGGGCATTCCGGCGCGGGCAAAAGTACCCTGTTGCGCCTGCTGCTGGCGATGGAGCGTCCGACCACCGGCAAACTGCTGCTGGCCGGGCAGGACCTGGGCCAGATCAGCAACGCGCAGATTCCGTTCCTGCGCCGGCAGATCGGCGTGGTGTTCCAGAACCACCAGTTGCTGTTCGATCGCACGGTGTTCAACAACGTTGCCTTGCCGTTGCAGATCCTCGGCCTGTCCAAGGCCGAGATCGTCAAGCGGGTGGATTCGGCCCTGGAGCGCGTGGCGCTCTCGGACAAGACCGACCTCTACCCCGGCGATCTTTCCACCGGCCAGCAACAGCGCGTCGGTATTGCCCGTGCCATCGTCCATCGCCCGGCCTTGCTGCTGGCGGACGAACCCACCGGTAACCTCGACCCGCGCCTGGCGGCGGAAATCATGGGCGTGTTCGAAGACATCAACCGCCTGGGCACCAGCGTGCTGATCGCCAGCCACGACCTGGCCCTGATCGCCCGCATGCGCCACCGCATGCTGACCCTGCAACGCGGCCGATTGATCGGCGACGGGGAGGCAGGCGAATGAGTGCGACTCGCAGCCCCAAGGTAGCCGAACGCGTGGCCCCGAAAGCCAGCGACCCGCAGCCGCCGAAGAAAAAACGCAACGAAGACGACGGTCCGGACTTCGGCACCCTGCTCAGCGCCTGGATCGAAAGCCATCGCGCCAGCCTGTTGGACAGCCTGCGCCGCCTGGGCAAGCAGCCGATCGGCAGCTTCTTTACCTGCCTGGTGATGGCCGTGGCCCTGAGCCTGCCCATGGGCTTGTCGCTGCTGCTGAACAATGTCGAGCGACTGGGTGGCTCCTGGCAGCGCGCGGCGCAGATCTCCCTGTACCTGCAACTGGATGCCAGCCCGACCGAAGGCGCGCACCTCAGCGAACAGATCAAGGCCATGCCCGGCGTCGCGGATGCCGAGTACATCAGCAAGGAAAAGGCCCTGGACGAGTTCCAGCAGCAGTCGGGCCTGGGCGAAGCCCTCAAGGAATTGCCGCAGAACCCCCTGCCGGGGGTGGTGCTGGTGACGCCGAACGAAGTCGACAAGGCGACATTGGAAGCTCTGCGCCAGCGCCTGGCCGAGTTGCCCAAGGTGCAACAGGCGCAACTGGACCTGGTCTGGGTCGAGCGTCTGGCGGCTATTCTCAAGCTGGGCGACCGGTTTGTCTTCGGCCTGACGGTGCTGCTGGTGTCTGCATTACTTTTGGTGATAGGCAATACCATTCGTCTTCATATTGAAAACCGCCGCACCGAGATCGAAGTGATTAAACTGGTCGGCGGCACTGATAGCTATGTGCGTAGGCCTTTTCTCTATATGGGCGCGCTTTATGGCTTTGGTGCCGGGTTTTTGTCCTGGGGCGTGTTGGCTTATGGCCTGAACTGGCTGAATGACGCGGTGGTCGGGCTGGCCGGTCTCTACGGCAGCGACTTTTCCCTGGCCGGTGTGCCGGTGGCCGATGGTCTGTCATTGTTGCTTGGGGCGGTGCTCTTGGGGTATATCGGTGCTTGGATTGCGGTCGCACGGCATTTACGTGAGCTGGCACCGAAGTAGTTAATGTCAGATTAATGTGGTTTCGTTTGTATTGACCGTATTGGTGGTTTAGGGAACTTGTCCTACGGTTCCCGGTCAATTTTCGCAGTGCATCACTGCACGAGTTATGTGAGTCGGAGGTTTTTTCGTATGACCACTTCTTTGCAACCTGTCTACGCGTTGGTCCCGGGTGCGAACCTGGAAGCCTACGTGAACACGGTGAACAGCATTCCCTTGCTGACGCCGGAGCAGGAGCGTGAACTGGCCGAGAGTCTCTATTATGAGCAGGATCTTGGGGCGGCTCGGCAGATGGTGCTCGCCCACCTGCGTTTTGTCGTCCATATCGCCCGTAGCTATTCCGGCTACGGGCTGGCCCAGGCTGACCTGATCCAGGAAGGCAACGTCGGCCTGATGAAGGCCGTGAAGCGCTTCAACCCGGAAATGGGTGTGCGCCTGGTGTCGTTCGCCGTGCACTGGATCAAGGCGGAAATCCACGAGTTCATCCTGCGCAACTGGCGCATTGTGAAAGTGGCCACCACCAAGGCCCAGCGCAAGCTGTTCTTCAACCTGCGTAGCCAGAAAAAGCGTCTGGCCTGGCTGAACAACGAGGAAGTCCACCGCGTGGCTGAAAGCCTCGGCGTGGAACCCCGTGAAGTGCGCGAGATGGAAAGCCGGCTGACCGGCCAGGACATGGCCTTCGACCCGGCGGCGGAAGCCGACGACGACAGTGCCTTCCAGTCTCCGGCCAACTACCTGGAAGACCACCGGTATGACCCGGCGCGTCAGCTGGAGGATGCCGATTGGAGCGAAAACTCCAACAGCAACCTGCATGAAGCCCTGGAAGTGCTCGACGAGCGCAGCCGCGACATTCTCTACCAGCGCTGGTTGGCGGAAGAGAAAGCCACGCTGCACGACCTGGCGCAGAAGTACAACGTTTCGGCCGAGCGGATTCGCCAGCTGGAAAAGAGTGCGATGAACAAGCTGAAGTTGTCGATTGCCGCTTAAGTGCTGAAGCAATAAAAAACGCCCCGATCTGATCGGGGCGTTTTTGTTTCGACGTTCGAAATTTTCGGCGTCTGGACAGGCCTCATCGCGAGCAAGCTTGCTCCTACAGGGCCAGCGTCGTTCACAACATTGTGGCTCGCCGCCAACACTGTAGGAGCAAGCTTGCTCGCGATGAGGCCGTGGAGATCACAACGCCCAGGGCGCCTTGCGCGAGTTGTTCAGCCCGCTCAGGTACTCATCCCCACCCAACTGGCTCATCTGCTGGCGAATCCAGCCCGCCCGGCGCGCCACGTAGATGCTCGGGTGACTGGCGCTCCATTCCCGCGGATTGGGCAGTACCGCCGCCAGCAAGCTGGCCTGCTGGCGCGACAGGCCCGCCGCGCTCACGCGGAAGTGATGCCGCGCCGCCGCTTCCGCGCCGAACACGCCGTCGTCCCACTCCACGCTGTTCAGGTACACCTCGAGAATCCGCTGCTTGGGCCACGTCAGTTCGATCAGCGCGGTAAACCAGGCTTCCAGCCCTTTACGCAAATAACTGCGCCCCGACCACAGGAACAGGTTCTTCGACACCTGCTGGCTCAAGGTGCTGGCGCCGCGAATCGAACCGCCGCGCTCGTTGTGTTCAAACGCGGCCTGGATCGCATCGAAGTCGAACCCCCAGTGCTCAGGGAATTTCTGGTCCTCGCCGGCCATTACCGCCACTTTCAACTCGTCGGAGATCTGTTCCCACGGGCGCCAGCTGCGTTGCAGGTCAATGGGCTCGCCATCGGTCCAGGACTCGATCTTGCGTTCGACCATCAGCGCGGTCCCGGGCGGCGGCACCCAACGAAACAGCAGCACCAGCAACACACTGCCGATGGCGAACCATTTCAGGACGGTGACGAGGCGGCGGAAAAGGAATGACAACATAGAGATGGCTTGGCCGGGGCGTGGGAGCGGGCCATTATACAGACCCTGTGCCCCCTGAATGGAGTTCGTCATGTTGCGTGGTTTTTTGCTGCTGGCCGCCTTTTTCGGTTTTACCGGCGTCGCCCTCGGTGCCTTTGCCGCCCACGGCCTGAAAGACCGCCTGAGCGCGGAGTACCTGGCGATCTTCCACACCGGGGTGACCTATCAGCTGGTGCACGCCCTCGCGCTGTTCGGCGTGGCGCTGTTGGCGACCCATATTCCGGGGCGTCTGGTCACCTGGGCCGGCCTGTCGTTCGCCTTCGGGATTATCCTGTTCTCCGGCAGCCTGTATCTGTTGACCCTGACCGGTGTGAGCAAGTTGGGCATCATCACCCCGTTCGGCGGCCTGGGCTTCCTGATCGGCTGGTTCTGCCTCGGTCTGGCCGCCTGGCGCCTGCAGGCGGCTTGAGCTGACCGCCAGGTCGACGAATGGCTTGGGTCGCCCGGACTGATCGGGCTAGAATGCTGACCCCTAAAAATGATGGCAGCCCGGCGCATGCGCATTCAATTGAACGGTGAACCCTTTGAACTGCCCGATGGCGAGACCGTCGCGGCGTTGCTGGCCCGGCTCGACCTGGTCGGGCGGCGGGTGGCGGTGGAGCTGAACCTGGATATCGTCCCGCGCAGCCAGCATGCCGACACCGCCCTGCGTGAAGGCGATCAGGTCGAAGTGGTACACGCTATCGGTGGCGGTTAATCGCCCCCGCGGTCCCACGCCCTGATCCACCCTGCAAGCCCTCAACCTTTCAAGAGGATTTCCGAATGAGCACTGTTCGCAGCGACAAGCCCTTCGTGCTGGCCGGCCGTACCTATCAGTCCCGTCTGCTGGTGGGTACCGGCAAATACCGCGACATGGAAGAAACCCGCCTGGCCATCGAGGCCTCGGGGGCCGAGATCGTCACCGTGGCGGTGCGCCGGACCAATCTGGGGCAGAACCCGGGCGAACCTAACCTGCTGGATATCCTGCCGCCGGATCGCTACACCATCCTGCCGAATACCGCCGGTTGCTACGACGCCATCGAAGCCGTGCGCACCTGCCGCCTGGCCCGTGAGCTGCTGGACGGCCACAACCTGGTGAAGCTGGAAGTCCTGGCCGACCAGAAAACCCTGTTCCCCAACGTGATCGAAACCCTCAAGGCCGCCGAAGTGCTGGTCAAGGAAGGTTTCGACGTGATGGTCTACACCAGCGATGACCCGATCATCGCCCGGCAACTGGCGGAAATCGGCTGCATCGCGGTCATGCCGCTGGCCGGCCTGATCGGCACGGGCCTGGGGATCTGCAACCCGTACAACCTGCAGATCATCCTCGAAGAAGCCAAGATCCCGGTGCTGGTGGATGCCGGTGTCGGTACCGCCTCCGACGCCACCATTGCCATGGAACTGGGTTGCGAGGCGGTGCTGATGAACTCGGCCATCGCCCACGCCCAGCAGCCGATCCTGATGGCCGAAGCCATGAAACACGCCATCGTTGCCGGTCGCCTGGCCTACCTCGCCGGTCGCATGCCGAAAAAACTCTATGCCAGCGCTTCCTCGCCGCTGGATGGTCTGATCAAGTAAGAGCCTTTGATGACTGAATCGAACGACACGCCAATCCAGCCGGAAGAAGGCGAAGAGCGCCAACACCGCCGTATCAAGAGTTTCGTGATGCGCGCCGGGCGCATGACCGAAGGCCAGCAGAAGGGCCTGGAACAGGGCACGCCGCTGTTCGTCCTGCCGCTGGCCGATGCGCCGGTAGATTTTGACCAGGTGTTCGGTCGCTCGGCGCCACGCTCGCTGGAAATCGGCTTCGGCATGGGGCATTCCCTGCTGGAAATGGCGGCGGCGGCACCCGAGCAGGATTTTATCGGTGTGGAAGTGCACCGTCCGGGTGTTGGGGCGCTGCTCAATGGCGTGCTGACCCAGGGGCTGAAGAACCTGCGGGTCTACGACTGCGATGCCATTGAAGTGCTCAACCGCTGCGTGGCGGACAACAGCCTGGATCGGCTGATGCTGTTTTTCCCGGATCCGTGGCACAAGAGCCGTCACCACAAGCGGCGTATCGTCCAGGCATCCTTTGCCGAACTGGTGCGCAGCAAGCTGAAGGTCGGTGGGATCTTGCATATGGCCACCGACTGGGAGCCGTATGCCGAATATATGCTGGAAGTGATGAACGTCGCCCCGGGTTATCGCAACCTGGCCGAAGACGGCAAATGCGTGCCGCGTCCGGCCGAACGCCCGATCACCAAGTTCGAACGCCGTGGCGAACGACTGGGACACGGAGTGTGGGACCTGAAGTTCGAGAAACTGGCCTGAGGCCGATGGCGGTGAAGCGCGTTCCAATCAGCGCCGATCCGCCACCACCCCGATCAATACCAGCACCACCAACAACACCGGCGCCAGGCTGTAGTTGTTGAACTGGCTCAAGCCGCGCACCACCCAGGGCGTGGCGTAGATCAAGGCCGCGCCGCTGCCGATCATGCACAGCAGGGCCAGCAGCGGTACGCGCAAGGCACCGGCAATGCTGCCCAGGCGTTGATCGATCCAACCCTTGATATCCGCGCCAAACAGCACCAGCAGGCAGCCCACCAGCGCCAGGGCGATTTCCGACAGGTTGCTGCGGCTCCAACGCGATACCGTGGCGAGCAGGTCGAGTACCAGGTCCATGGGGTTTCCTTAGGTCAAAAAGTATTGCAGCAGGTCGTTGAGAAACAGCTGCCCGCGATCGGTGGCCGCCAGGCGTGACGGTTCGACCCGCAACAGGCCACTTTGTTCGGCCTCGGCGCGTGCTTCGTTCAAGCTGTCGAGACTAAGCCCGGTACGTTGCGCAAACAAGACGGCGTCAACGCCCTCGGTCAGGCGCAGGGCATTCATCAGGAACTCGAACGGCAGCTCTTCGTTGGCCAGGGCTTTCTCCCCGGCCTGGAAGGCCTTGGCCGGGTTCAGGTAGTCCTTCGGCAGGCGGGTTTTCCAGGTCCGGACGATGCGCCCGTCCGAGTGGCTGAGTTTGCCATGGGCGCCGGCACCGATACCGATGAAATCGCCGAAGCTCCAGTAGTTGAGGTTATGTCGCGCCGCCCGCCCGGGCTGGGCATAGGCCGAGACTTCGTACTGGGCGTAACCGTGCTCGGCCAACAGCGCCTGGCCGGCTTCCTGGATATCCCACAGGGTGTCGTCTTCCGGCAGGGTCGGCGGCTGGTTCCAGAACACCGTGTTCGGCTCCAGGGTGAGTTGGTACCAGGACAGGTGCGTGGGCTTCAAGGCAATGGCCTGGCGCAGATCAGCCAGGGCATCGTCCAGGGACTGGTCCGGCAAACCGTGCATCAGGTCCAGGTTGAAGTTGTCGAACCCGGCCTGGCGCGCCATATCCGCCGCCCGCACGGCTTCGCCGCCGGTATGGATGCGGCCGAGGGCCTTGAGCTTGTCTTCCTGGAAACTCTGGATACCGATGGACAGCCGATTGATGCCCAGCTGGCGATAGGCGATGAATTTTTCCTGCTCGAAGGTCCCGGGGTTGGCCTCCAGGGTGATTTCGATATCGCCGGCAAACGGAATGCGCGCCTCGACGCCCTTGAGCAAACGCCCCAGCGCCGGTGCGCTGAACAGGCTGGGCGTGCCGCCACCGAAGAAGATCGAACTCAATTCACGGCCATACACCGCGTGCAGGTCCTGGTCGAGGTCGGCCAGCAGTGCGTCGACATACTCCTCTTCCGGCAGCACCGGGCTGGCGGTGTGGGAGTTGAAGTCGCAATACGGGCATTTGCGCACGCACCAGGGGATATGGATATACAGCGCCAGGGGCGGCAACTGCGCCATGGCCGCCCGAGGGATTGGCGCGCTGCCGTGGATCAGCGGCGGCGCTACGTGGGGCTGGGTCATTGCAGGCCCAGGCGCTGGCGCAACAGGGCCATGGCGCGGGCGCGGTGGCTGAGCTGGTTTTTCTCGACCGGACCCAGTTCGGCGCTCGAGCAGTCACGCTCCGGCACCCAGAACAGCGGATCGTAGCCAAAACCGTGCTCGCCGCTGGCGGCGGTGAGGATACGTCCGTGCCACAGGCCTTCGCAGAGAATCGGCAGCGGGTCATCGGCATGCCGCACCAAGGCCAGCACGCAGACGAACTGCGCGCCTCGCTCGGCGGTGGGGACGTCCTTCAGGGCCTCGAGCAGCTTGGCGTTGTTCGCCGCATCGCCCTGGCCATCGGCATAGCGGGCCGAATAGATACCCGGCGCGCCACCGAGGAAGTCCACCGCCAGCCCGGAATCGTCGGCCAGCGCCGGCAGGCCGGAAATGCGTGACGCATTACGGGCTTTCAGGATGGCGTTTTCGACGAACGACAAGCCGGTTTCTTCCGGCTCGACGCTGCTGAACTCACCGATCGAGCGCAGTTGCACCGACCCACCGAGCATGGCCTGGAGTTCTTTGAGTTTGCCGGCGTTGTGGCTGGCCAGTACCAGTTGGCTGAAGTTCATCATTCGCCTGGGAAAAGTTCCTGATTGAAGCTGAAAGTGTGGGCATCACCGCCGGCGGTGACGGTGATTTCGAAGATGCGGTTTTCCTGCTGCGGTACCGGGTATTGCGCCAGGTAGTAGACGGCGCCCTGCTCGGTAATCTGCTTGAAGTTCAGTGTGACGCTCTTGCCGGTCAGGTCCTTCACATTGCCGCTGATCTGGGCGACCAGCGGTTTGCCGGCCTTGGCCACCGAGATGTTGATCACACCCTGGTCCTTGCTGCGTACCAACTCCGCACGCTGGGCAGTGTCCGGTTGAATATAGGTAGAGTTGAAGGTGTTGTAGTGCACGGTGAGGTCACCGAAGACTTCCTGGCGCTCGCTCTTGATGGCATCGGCGGCCATGGCCGTGACGCCGAAGCAGGCCGCCACTAGAAACACAATTGAACGCAGCATGATCATTCTCCTCGAGGCAGTGCGGTTTATACCGCGATCTGGTGATCGCTGAGACCTGGGCTGCTGACGCGATAAATGCCGATCTCACCTAATAGATTAGGCCATAGCTTACTGGCCCACCCATGGCGGTGCTGTTGATCCACGGCAAGCCGGTTGATCACCTTGGCGGTTCGCTCGCGGCACAGTGCCTCGAAGTCCTCGAAGGTGCAGAAGTGGATGTTCGGCGTGTTGTACCAGGTGTACGGGAGGAATTCCGAAACCGGCATCCGACCCTTGCTCGCCAGGTACCAGCGGCAGCGCCAGTGACCGAAGTTGGGGAAGGTGATGATGCACTGGCGCCCGACCCGGAGCATTTCGTCGAGGATCTTGTCCGGGTAGTGCACGGCTTGCAGGGCCTGGGTCATGACCACGATATCGAAGCTGTTGCTGGCAAAGTTGCCGAGGCCCTTGTCCAGGTCCTGCTCGATGACGTTGATGCCCTTGGCCACGCAGGTGGCGATGTTCTCCGGGTCGTTTTCCAGGCCGTAGCCGGTGACCTGCTTGTTGTCCCGCAGCCAGGCCAGCAGTTCGCCGTCGCCGCAGCCGAGGTCGAGCACGCGGCTGCCGGCGGGGATCCAGTCTTGGATGATTTCCAGGTCGGCTCTCATGGCGTCCTCACAGCGTAATTCGGTTCATGTAGTTGCCGAACGCCTGCAGGTAACGCGGGATCGGGATCAGGAAGGCGTCATGGCCTTGTGGTGCGTCGATTTCCAGGTAGCAGACGTCCTTGCGCGCGGCCATCAGTGCATCGACGATTTCCCGCGAGCGGGCCGGCGAGAAACGCCAGTCGGTGGTGAAGGACATCACGCAGAAGCGGGCCGTGGCACCGGCGAAGGTTCGCGCCAGGTCGTCGTTGAAGTTGGCCGCCGGGTCGAAGTAGTCCAGGGCCTTGGTCATCAACAGGTAGGTGTTGGCGTCAAAACGCCCGGAAAACTCCTCGCCCTGGTAACGCAGGTAGCTCTCGACCTGGAACTCCACGCTGTGGAAGTCGTAGTTGAGCTTTTCGCTCTTGAGGCCACGGCCGAATTTCTCGCCCATGGAGTCATCGGACAGGTAGGTGATGTGCCCGACCATGCGCGCCAGCATCAGGCCGCGCTTGGGGATCACGCCGTGCTCCTGGAACGAGCCGCCGTGGAACTCGGGATCGGTGAGGATCGCCTGGCGCGCCACTTCGTTGAAGGCGATGTTCTGCGCCGACAACTTGGGGGCCGAGGCGATGGCGACGCAATGGCGTACGCGATCGGGGAAGGTGATGCTCCATTGCATGGCCTGCATGCCGCCCAGGCTGCCGCCGATCACCGCGGCCCACTGGCCGATGCCCAGGCGGTCGGCGAGGTGGGCCTGGCTGTGGACCCAGTCTTCCACGGTCAGCACCGGGAAATCGGCACCGAAGGGGCGGCCGGTCTCGGGGTTGATGCTGCTCGGGCCGGTGGAGCCGTTGCAGCCGCCAAGGTTGTTCAGGCTGACGACAAAGAACTTGTTGGTGTCGATGGGCTTGCCGGGGCCGATGCAGCTGTCCCACCAGCCGGGCTTGCGCTCGTCGGGGCTGTGGAAACCGGCGGCGTGGTGATGGCCGGAAAGGGCATGGCAGATCAGCACGGCGTTGCTCGCCGCGGGATTGAGGGTGCCGTAGGTTTCGTAGATCAGGTCGTAGGCCGGCAGGGAACGGCCGCAGGCCAGGGCCAGGGGCTCGCTGAAGTGTGCTGTTTGCGGCACGACCAGCCCGACGGAATCGTGGGGAAAGACAGTGGACATCGACCCTGCTCACGCTTGAATGAGGCGTAAGTCTAATGAGCGGGGGGAGCAGCGGCAAGCGCCGCTCCCACAGTTGATCAGATCAAGCGGAACAGCACTTCCGGCATGCCGCTCATGACCGCCAGCGGCGGAATCACATAGCTCTGGATCAACTGGATCACCAGGAACGCCAGGATCGGCGAGATATCCAGGCCACCCAGGTTCGGCACGATCTTGCGGAACGGCGCCAGGGCCGGTTCGCTGATCTGGAATACCAGCTCGGCCGCCGGGCTATGGCTGCCGGGCGCGACCCAGGAAAGGATCACGCTGATGATCATGGCGAAGAAGAACACCTTGAGGAACAGCGAGGTGATGCCGATGACCGCCCAGATCAGCAGGTAGGCGATATTGCCGGTGACACCGTAGCTGAGCAGCAGGATCACCGCCATCAACAGCATCTGCACGACAATCGCCAGCACCAGCGAGGACATGTCCAGGCCGAACAGGCTTGGAATGATCCGGCGCAGCGGCTTGAGCAGGGGTTGCGTGGCTTTCACGGTGAACTGGCAGAGCGGGTTGTAGAAGTTGGCCCGGACCAGTTGCAGGATGAAACGCAGCAGGATCACCAACAGGTACAGGCTGCCCAGGGTTTGAATGACAAAAATGGCAGCGCTATTTAATGCAAACATTAAGGGTTCCCTCGAGGATTACTGACCGAGTTGCTCGGCCATTTCGGCCGAACGGTGGGCGGCGGCGCCAAGCGCCTTTTCTACCAGGGCTTCGAAGCCGCCGGCCTGGAACGTCTTGATCGCGGCTTCCGTGGTTCCGGCCGGCGAGGTCACGCGACGGCGCAGCTCGGCGGCCTCGACGTCACTGGAGACGGCCATATGGGCGGCGCCCAGGGCGGTCTTCAGGGTCAGTTGGCTGGCGATGTCACGGGGCAGGCCAAGTTTCTCGCCGGCGGCGGTCATGGCTTCGATCAGCAGGAAGAAGTACGCCGGGCCGCTGCCGGACACGGCGGTCACCGCGTCCAGTTGCTGTTCTTCGTCCAGCCAGAAGGCACTGCCGACGGCCGACAGCAGGGTTTGCGCCTGTTGGCGCTGTTCGGCGGACACCCGCGCGGTGGCGAACAGGCCGCTGACGCCCTGGCGCAGCAGCGCCGGGGTGTTCGGCATGCAGCGCACGATCGGCTGCTCGCCCAGCCAGCGGTTCATGCTCGCGCAGGTGATACCGGCGGCAATCGACACCACCAATTGATGGGGCTTCAGGCTGGGACGCAAGGCTTCGCACACGGCCTTCATGGCTTGCGGCTTGACCGCCAGCACCACCACATCCGCGCCGAGGATGGCCTCGGCGTTGTCGGCAAACACTTCAATACCGTGTTCGGCCTGGACCCGGGCGCGGGTCTCGGCGCCGGGATCGCTGGCGCGAATCAGCGCGGCGTCCAGGCCCTCGGCACGCAGGCCGCCGATCAGGCTGGCCGCCATGTTGCCGGCGCCGATGAAAGTGATTCGATTCTTGCTCATGACGGATCCTTAAGACGAGTGTGTGAGGCCATGTCAGGCCTGGCCATAATCGCGGGCGCCAAACAGCGCGGTACCGATCCGCACCCAGGTGGCGCCTTGGGCAATGGCCGACTCGAGATCGTGGCTCATGCCCATGGAAAGTGTGTCGAGCGGCAGGTTGAGGCTGTCTTGCAAAGTCCGCACGGTGGCGAACGCGGCGTCTTGTTCGGCACGCTCTTCGGTCGGTTCGGGGATCGCCATCAGCCCGCGCAGCTTCAGGTTCGGCAAGGCGCTGATGGCCGCGGCCAGGGCCGGCAGGTCGGCCGGGGTGCAGCCGGACTTGCTGGCCTCGCCGCTGACATTGACCTGGATGCAGATATTCAACGGCGCCAGGTCAGCCGGGCGCTGTTCGGACAGGCGTTGTGCGATTTTCAGGCGATCCACGGAGTGCACCCAATCGAAATGCTCGGCGATGGCGCGAGTCTTGTTCGATTGAATGGGGCCGATGAAGTGCCAGCACAAGGGCAGGTCGGTCAATTCGGCCTGTTTGCCCAGGGCTTCCTGCAGGTAATTCTCGCCGAAGTCCCGCAGGCCCGCGGCATGGGCTTCGCGCACGGCGGCGGCGGGCTTGGTCTTGCTCACGGCGAGCAGGCCGATGCTGGCGCTGTCGCGGCCGGCGGCCTGTGCAGCGGCAGCGATGCGGGCTGCAACGGTGGTGATGTTGTCTGCTATCGTGGTCATTCAAATTCGCCAGCAGGTCAAAAGTCTGCGGCATTCTACCTGTATTGGGGAGCCTCATGGATATCACCGAGCTGCTGGCCTTTAGCGCCAAACAGGGCGCGTCGGACTTGCACCTCTCGGCGGGCCTGCCGCCGATGATCCGGGTCGACGGCGATGTACGGCGGATCAACCTGCCGGCGCTGGACCACAAGCAGGTCCACGACCTGATCTACGACATCATGAACGACCGCCAGCGCAAGGACTACGAGGAGTTCCTGGAGACCGACTTCTCCTTCGAAGTGCCGGGCGTGGCGCGCTTCCGGGTCAACGCCTTCAACCACAACCGCGGGTCGGGCGCGGTGTTCCGGACCATTCCCTCGAAAGTCCTGACCATGAGCGACCTGGGCATGGGCGAGGTGTTTCGCAAGATCACCGAGGTGCCGCGCGGGCTGGTGCTGGTGACCGGGCCGACCGGCTCGGGCAAGTCGACCACCCTGGCGGCGATGATCGACCACCTGAACAACAACAAGCATCACCATATCCTGACCATCGAGGACCCGATCGAATTCGTCCACGAGTCGAAGAAGTGCCTGGTCAACCAGCGTGAAGTGCATCGCGACACCCAGAGTTTCTCCGCGGCCCTGCGTTCGGCCCTGCGGGAGGACCCGGACGTGATCCTGGTGGGCGAGATGCGCGACCTGGAAACCATCCGCCTGGCGCTGACCGCCGCGGAAACCGGTCATCTGGTGTTCGGCACGCTGCACACCACCTCGGCGGCCAAGACCATCGACCGGGTGGTCGACGTGTTTCCGGCGCAGGAGAAGTCGATGGTTCGCTCGATGCTCTCCGAATCCCTGCAGGCGGTGATTTCCCAGAGCCTGCTGAAGAAGGTCGGCGGCGGGCGTATCGCCGCCCACGAGATCATGCTCGGCACCCCGGCGATCCGGAACCTGATCCGCGAGGACAAGGTGGCGCAGATGTACTCCTCGATCCAGACCGGCGGCTCGCTGGGCATGCAGACCCTGGACATGTGCCTCAAGGAGCTGCTGACCAAGGGCCTGATCACCCGCGACAATGCCCGGGAGAAGGCGAAGATCCCGGACAACTTCTGACGCGAACCCCCGTGAGCTTCTACGCTGTCACACAGGTGTGTGCCTGATGCGACGCGGAGACGCTCATGGAGTTCGAGAAACTGCTGCGCCTGATGGTCGAGAAGGGCGCTTCCGACCTGTTTATCACCCCGGGCCTGCCGCCGTCGCTCAAGGTCAACGGCCAGATCCTGCCGGTGACCCGCGCCCCGCTGACCCAGGAACAGACCCAGGACGCGGTGTTCGGCCTGATGACCGAGCGTCAGAAGCTCGACTTTACCCACCTGCACGAATGCAATTTCGCCATCCACCCCAAGGGCGTGGGGCGTTTTCGTGTCAGCGCGTTTTACCAGCGCAGCCAACCGGGCATGGTGTTGCGGCGCATCGAGACGCGGATTCCCGAGCTGGCCACGCTGAAGCTGCCGCCGATCATCGAGCAATTGGCACTGCTCAAGCGCGGGCTGGTGATGCTGGTCGGGGCCACCGGCACCGGCAAGTCGACCACCCTGGCAGCGATGATCGGCCACCGCAACCAGCAGGGCAGCGGCCATATCGTCACGGTCGAGGACCCCATCGAGTTCGTTCATGAGCACCAGAACTGCATCATTACCCAGCGCGAAGTGGGGATCGACACCGATTCCTACGAGGTGGCGCTGAAAAACACCCTGCGCCAGGCCCCGGACCTGATCATGATCGGCGAAGTGCGCACCCGGGAGACCATGGGCCATGCCCTGGCGTTCGCGGAAACCGGGCACCTGTGCCTGGCGACCCTGCATGCGCCGAATGCCGACCAGGCGCTGGAGCGGATCATCAACTTCTTTCCCGTGGACCGGCACCCGCAGATCTGGATGGAGCTGTCCCTCAACCTGCGGGCGATTGTCGCCCAGCAGTTGATTCCAACCCGGGATGGCCAGGGACGGCGGGCGGTGGTGGAAGTGCTGCTGAATACGCCGCTGATGGCCGACCTGATTCGCAAGGGCGAGATCAAGGAGCTCAAGGCGTTGATGAAACGCTCGACCGAACAGGGGATGCAGACCTTGGACCAGGCGTTGTATGCATTGCATCAGGAGGGGGTGATCAGCTACCGCGATGCATTGGCGTATGCGGATTCAGCCAATGACTTGCGGCTGATGATCAAGTTGGAGAAGGGGACGGGTGGTGCGGGGGCGGATAGCTTGAGCCTGGGGCCGGCCTAGGAGCTTTGTGGTGGCTGTTCTGACGCCTTCGCGGCGGTGCGGCGACCCGACAAGCCCTGCTCCTACAGTACGTCGTCGTTCACCGATTTTGTAAACGACGCAACACTGTAGGAGCAGGGCTTGCCCGCGAAGAGGCCCTCGAGAGCGCCAAAAACTTCACAGGCGCACCACGAATCCAATCAGCGCTGCACAACCCGCATATGGTTCTGCTCTTTCGGGATCACGCGCTTGGCAATCACGTAATGGCTGTCCCAGTACGGCTTCTTCAGCGTGTCGATGGTCACCGACTTGCCGCGACGCGGTGCGTGGATAAACCGATCGTTGCCCAGGTAGATGGCCACGTGGTTGACCTTGCGGCTCTTGAGGGTGAAGAACAGCAGGTCGCCCGGCTTGAGGTCCTTGCGCGCGACTTTCTGCCCGTGGCCGGCGGCCATGGCATTGGACGTGCGCGGCAGATCACTGGCCGCTACGCCGTTGAAGGCATACTTGACCAGGCCGCTGCAGTCGAAGCCCTTGCTCGGGCTGCTGCCGCCCCAGCGATACGGGGTCCCCAGCACATTCACCGCACGGCTGAGCACGGCGCTGCTCTGCTTGGCGTTCGGTGCGGCCGGATTGATGGCCACCACGCTATCATGACGGGCTTTGCCATGGCTGCCGTGCTTGCCAGGGCGCTTGACCACAGGGGCGGTCAGATCGGTAGCATGGGCAACGGTAGCCGGTGATTTGGCAGTGTGACCGTTGACTGAAGGAAGACGTTGCTCACGGTTGGTGGCGTGGGCGGCCAGTGGCATTAATAGGCAGATGGTTAGCCATGTCTTGAAAAATGGTCGCATTAGGCAAGGCTCTAAATAGGTAATCGCGCAACTTTATAACAGCTTTTTGGTCACTTCTGGGCCCGTTTGTCGAATCAATACAGGGGTTTAAAGTGGCCTGGGGCTGTGAAATCCGACCCACGAGTCACGTGAAAGTCAGGCCCCACAAGGCTTTCAGCGATTTTCGGTAAGGGTTTGTTACATGTTTTGAGACAGTAAAAAAGTCACACGGTTTTACGAAATATTTATCTATCGAGCTCGGAGAAGGCGTTGATGAACAGCTATCGGCAGGACGGCACACCGGCGAATACCCACAACGTTTTACTCGGGTATTTGCTGTGGATTTTTGGTTTTACCGGTTCTCACCGCTTCTATTACGGCAAGCCGGTTACCGGGACGATCTGGTTTTTTACCTTCGGGTTGCTGGGGATCGGTTGGTTGATCGACCTGTTCCTGATTCCGGGCATGGACCGCGAGGCGGATCTGCGTTTTACCGCCGGGCCGCTGGACTATAACGTCGCCTGGTTGCTGCTGACGTTCCTGGGGTTGTTCGGTATTCACCGGATGTACCAGGGCAAATGGCTGACCGGGCTGCTTTATCTGCTGACGGGCGGGTTGCTGGGGCTTGGCGTGCTGTATGACTTCTGGACACTGAATGACCAGGTGTCGCTGAGGAACAGCGGGCGGGGTTGAGGTCGAATCCCTTTTCTCTGGGGGTTTTTGGTGACCTCAAGGGCCTCTTCGCGGGTAAGCCCTGCTCCTACAGTCTTCGTCGAATATCAATCTGGTGTACGACATAAATCTGTAGGAGCAGGGCTTGCCCGCGAAGGCGGTTTTAAGGACGCTAAAAGCTTCGCGGCGGTGCGGCGATCCGACAAGCACCGCTCCCACAAATACTGGATCACGCCTGGTGTGTGATCCGCCCATCCATCAGCGTATAACGCACCGCTCCCGGCAACGCATGGCCGAGGAACGGGCAGTTCTCGCCCTTGGACAACCAGTGCTCACCGGCCACGGTCGAGGTGCTCGGATCGAACAGCACCAGATCCGCCGCCGCCCCCACCGCCAGCTTGCCCGCCGGCAGGCGCAAAGCCTCGGCAGGACCGGCGCTCAGGCGCTTCAGCAAGGTCGGCAGGTCCAGCAGGCCATCTTCCACCAGGGTCAACGCCAGCGGCAGCAACAGCTCGACGCTGCTGATGCCCGGCTCGGTCTCGCCGAACGGCGCCAGCTTGGCATCGCGCTCATGGGGCTGGTGATGGCTGGAGATGGCGCTCACCACCCCGGATTTCACCGCAGCGCGCAAACCGTCGCGGTCGGCGCGGGTGCGCAGCGGCGGTTGCACGTGGTAAAGGCTGGAGAAGTCGATCAGCGCTTCGTCGGTCAGGATCAGCTGGTACAAGGCCACATCGGCGGTCACCGGCAAGCCACGGGCCTGGGCCTGGGCGATCAGGGCCACGCCGCGCGCACTGGTCAGCTGGCTGAAGTGCGCGCGCACGCCGCTCTGCTCCACCAGCAGCAGGTCCCGGGCCAGGGCCACGGTCTCGGCGGTTTCCGGAATCCCCGACAAGCCGAGGAAGCTGGCGGTCGGGCCTTCATGGGCCAGGCCGCCATGGGCCAGGTCATGGTCCTGGGAGTGGAAAATCACCGTCAGGTCGAACGTCGCCGCATATTCCAGCGCCCGGCACAGGGTGCGGGTGTTGCGGAAGCTCTCCAGGCCGTTGCCGAACGCCACGCAGCCGGCATCGCGCAAGGCCGCCAGTTCGGCCAACTGTTCGCCTTCCAGGCCTTTGCTCAGGGCGCCGATGGGGAACACCTTGGTGTTGCCGGCTTCGCGGGCGCGGTCGAGGATCAGTTCGGCCACCGCCGAGGTGTCCAGCACCGGTTTGGTCTTGGGCGGGCAGCACAGGCTGGTGACGCCGCCGGCCGCCGCCGCGCGGGTTTCGCTGGCGATATTGCCCTTGCGGCTGTAGCCCGGCTCGCGCAGGGAGACGTTCAGGTCAACCAGCCCGGGAGCGGCCACCAGGCCTTTGGCGTCGATCACTTCAATGGCGGCAAAACCCGCCGGGGCGGCGCCGATGGCAATCAGCTTGCCGGCTTCCAGGTGCAGGTCGGTCACTTGATCCAGGCCGCTGCTCGGGTCGATGACGCGGGCGCCGAGTATGCTGAGTTTCACTGGGCCTTCTCCTGCTCGAATTGGCGCTGGGCAGTCTGCCCGCTCATGGCCATGGACAGCACGGCCATGCGTATGGCGATGCCGTAGGTGACTTGGTTGAGGATCACCGAATGGGGGCCGTCGGCCACCGCCGATTCGATTTCCACGCCACGGTTGATCGGGCCCGGGTGCATGACGATGCAATCCGGCTTGGCGCCGGCCAGGCGCGCGGTGGTCAGGCCGAACAGGCGGTAGAACTCGCCTTCGCTGGGCAGCAGGCCGCCGGTCATGCGTTCACGCTGCAGGCGCAGCATGATCACCACGTCGACGTCCTTCAGGCCTTCGGCCAGGTCGGTGTAGACCTTCACCCCGTATTGCTCGATGCCGATCGGCAGCAAGGTTTTCGGCGCGATCACGCGGATATCCGGGCAACCGAGGGTCTTGAGTGCCAGCATGTTCGAACGGGCCACCCGCGAGTGCAGGATGTCGCCGACGATGGCCACCGAGAGGTTTTCGAAGCCGCCCTTGTGCCGACGGATGGTCAGCATGTCGAGCATGCCCTGGGTCGGGTGCGCGTGGCGGCCGTCGCCGCCGTTGATGACCGCCACCTGGGGGCAGACGTGTTCGGCTATGAAATGCGCGGCGCCGGACTCGCCGTGACGCACGACGAACATATCGGCGGCCATGGCCTCGAGGTTGCGCAGGGTGTCGAGCAGGGTTTCACCCTTGCTCGCCGAGGACGTGGACACGTTCAGGGTGATCACGTCCGCCGACAGCCGTTGGGCCGCCATTTCAAAGGTGGTGCGGGTACGGGTGGAGTTCTCGAAGAACACGTTGCACACGGTCTTGCCGCGCAGCAGCGGGACTTTCTTTACCGCCCGGGCGCCGACTTCGAGGAAGGAGTCGGCGGTGTCGAGGATTTCGGTCAACAGCTCGCGGCGCAGGCCGTCGAGCGAGAGGAAGTGGCGTAGCTGGCCCTGATCATTGAGCTGCAGCGGGCGCTTGGCGTCTAGAGGCGTCATCGCAAGGGACTCTTTAAAGGGCGAGGTCTTGAAGTTCAAGTTGGAGCGGCGCGGGGCCGGACAATTTTACCCGTTCCGTGGGAGCCAGCGACAGTGTTGCACCGACCACATCGGGACGGATCGGCAGTTCGGCGGCATCGAGGTCCAGCAGGCTGACCAGCGTCACGCTGGCCGGGCGGCCGTAGTCGAAGAGCTCGTTGAGGGCCGCGCGGACGGTCCGGCCGCTCATCAGCACGTCGTCGATCAGCACCAGGTGCTGGCCTTCGATCTCGAACGGCAGCTCGGACGGGCGCACCTGCGGGTGCAGGCCGTTCTGGCTGAAGTCGTCGCGGTAGAAGGACACATCCAGGGTGCCCAGGGGCGATGTGCTATCCAGGGCCTTGAGCAGCGCCTGGGCCACCCACACGCCGCCGGTACGAATACCGATAAAGCGCGGTTCGACAATGGCGCGCTTGCTCAGGTGGGCGTTGAGATCGACGGCCATCTGGCTGATCAGGTCGGCGGGATTGGGCAGGCTCATGGTTGCTCCTTCAAGGGCCCTTGCGGGGGATCAAGGCGAGGGTAAGAGGTTCGGGCAGCGCCGCTGTTCAGGACTCGGCAGGTGTCGGGTGTTCTTCGATCCAGCTTTGCAGCAGCAGCTTGGCGGCGATGGCGTCCACCGGGTTGTCGCGATAGGTGCCTTTCTGGCCGCCACGGGCCATGCGTTCGCCCTTGGCTTCGAAAGTGGTCAGGCGTTCGTCCTGGGTGAAGAACGGCAGGTTGTAGCGACCGTTGAGCCGGCGGGCGAATTTCTCCGCACGGGCGCACATGTCGCTGGGGGTGCCGTCCATGTTCAGCGGCAGGCCGACCACCACGGCGTCGGGTTTCCATTCCTTGATCAGGGCTTCGACCTGGTTCCAGTCGGGAATCCCGTTTTGCGCCTTCAGGGTGCAGAGCTCACGGGCCTGGCCGGTGATCATCTGGCCGACGGCGACGCCGATCTGTTTGGTGCCGTAGTCGAAACCCAGCAGCAGGCGGATGGCGGCCATCAGGCGTGGCCCGCCTGGCTGGTGAGCAGGCTGAGGTTGATCCCCAGGTGCGCGGCGGCGGCGGCGAGGCGGGCGTCGCTGTCGGTTTCGAAGAGAATGTCCGGGGAGAACGGGCAGGTCAGCCAGGCGTTGTCGGCCAGTTCCGCTTCCAGTTGCCCGGCTTCCCAACCGGCGTAGCCGAGGGCGATCAGGCTGCGGGATGGGCCTTCACCGTCGGCAATGGCGAACAGCACATCCTGGGACGTGGACAGCGCCAGGCCTTCCAGTTCGACGGTGGCCTGGTAGGTCTGGCCGATGGGGTGCAGGACAAACCCGCGGTCGGTCTGCACCGGACCGCCGGTATAGATCGGCACATGCTGGCAGAGGGCTGGCGGCTCGATGTCCGGGCGCAGTTGCTCGAGGATATCGGCCAGGCTCAGCGCTTGCGGGCGGTTGATCACCAGCCCCATGGCACCGTTCGCGCTGTGCTCGACGATATAGGTCACCGTCTGCGCGAAATTCGGGTCGGCCATATGCGGCATGGCGATCAGGAAATGATGCTTGAGGTACGTCGGGGTGAGGTTTTTCATGAGCCCTAGTGTGGCCGTGGGCGGGCGACCTGACAAGCGGTGTAGGCGCGATTCAGTTGCTGGAAAGCTTGTCGCCCCGGGAAAAACGCCAGGTGCGGATGATCTCCAGGCGGTCGATGTCCGACAGATCGCCGGTAAAGGGCGCGAACGGTGCCGCCAGGCGCACGATCCGCTGCGCCGCCTGGTCCAGCAGCGGCTGCCCGGAGGATTCCAGCACCAGCACTTCATACAGCGAGCCGTCGCGGTTGATCGAGACCATCAGCCGCAAATTGCCGTAGATCTGCTGGCGACGTGCTTCTTCGGGGTAATTGAGGTTGCCGATGCGCTCGACCTTCTTGCGCCAGTCATCCTTGTACCAGGCGCCCTTGTCGCGCATGGTCGAGGCCGCGCTCAAGCGATGAATCCGCGGGCGCTTGGCATACAACTGTTGTTCCTTGGCCAGTTCCGCTTCAAGGCTGGCGATGTCGCTGCTCAACTGCGAGCTGTCGAAGGTCGGTGCCGGTTGCTGGGGCGCCGCCTCGGTCTTGACCTGCTCATGCTTGATCACGGCTTTCTTCGGCTTCGGCGCCACCGTGGTGACCACCGCCTTCGGTGCCGCTTCGGTTACTTCCTGCTTGGTCGGTGGCGGCGGGGTGACCTCATTGATGCTGTTGTCCTGGAACGGCGCGACCTCGGTGGTCTTGGGTATCGCCTTTTTATCCAGGGTGCCGCTGCCTTCCTGGTTGTCCTGGGCGAGGAAATCAGCCTTTTCCGGCGGTTTCACGCTCTTGAAGGTGGACAGGGTGATTTCCAGGGTCTTGCTGATCTGCTTGGGCTCGACGACGCTGAAGCCCACACCGAGCAGCAGCGCCAGGTGGATCAGCGCCGCGAGGAAAAGCGTGAAGCCAAGCCGATCCGCCGGGCGTACGCCGGGGCGGGAAAGTTCGGGAGGCAGATCGGCGGGAAGCGTCATGACCAGGAAACCAACATCGCATGTATCGAAAGCGCGGAATGATAACGCAATGTTGGTTTTTTCTCGGCTGTTCTACATCAACGGGCTTGCAGCTTGCGCTCAATGGCATCCATCAGCAGGCCGCCGATGTCGGTGCCGAAGGCGTTGTCGATCTCGCGGATGCAGGTCGGGCTGGTGACGTTGATTTCCGTCAGATGCTCGCCGATCACGTCCAGGCCGACAAACAACAGGCCTTTTTCCCGCAAGGTCGGGCCGACCTGGGCGGCGATCCAGCGGTCGCGGTCGGTCAGCGGACGGGCTTCGCCGCGACCGCCGGCGGCCAGGTTGCCACGGGTTTCACCGGCTGCCGGGATCCGCGCCAGGCAATAGGGCACCGGCTCGCCGTCGACCATCAGGATGCGCTTGTCGCCGTCCTTGATTCCCGGCAGGTAGGCCTGGGCCATGATCTGCTGGCTGCCCAGGGCGGTCAGGGTCTCGAGGATCACCGACAGGTTCGGGTCGCCGACCCGGTGGCGGAAGATCGAAGTACCGCCCATGCCGTCCAGCGGCTTGAGGATCACGTCACCGTGCTTGGCGGCAAACTCGCGCAACACATCGGCGCGACGGCTGACCACGGTGGCCGGGGTGCACTGCGGGAACTGGGTGGCGAAGAGCTTTTCGTTACAGTCGCGCAGGCTCTGCGGCTTGTTGACCACCAGCACCCCGGCGCGCTCGGCCTGTTCCAGCAGGTAGGTGGAGTAGACGAACTCCATGTCGAAGGGCGGGTCCTTGCGCATCAGGATCACGTCCAGGTCGCTCAGGGCCGTGTCGGTCTCGGCTTCCAGCTCGAACCAGTGCTCGGGGTTGGCGAACACTTTCAGTGGACGCATGCGCCCGCGCGCCACGCCGGCGTCCTGGTACAGGTCCTGCTGTTCCATGTAGAACAGGGTCCAGCCGCGCGCCTGGGCGGCCAGCAACATCGCCAGGGAACTGTCCTTTTTATAGGAAATGTTGGCGATGGGGTCCATGACAATCCCGAGACGAACGCTCATGGGCTATATCCTCTATGGGCCGTGATGGCCGAAATGACTTGAAAAAGTGGCGTCAGAGTGGCGCTACACCGATTCCCGGTCAAGGAAAAACCGCCTGTCCGGGTGGGGCCGGGGGCGGTTGATAGATTGCATCTTGAGACTGTGCTAAAAAGGCTCGCATGCCGCTCGAAGCGCTTACACATCAAGGGCTTCGCGCCTGAAAAGCGCTTAAATGCAGTCAATCGAGTCGCTGTGGCGATGGTAGAGCAGATATGGAACAGCATTCCACAGCCTTGAAAGTGATGGTCATCGACGACTCCAAGACGATTCGCCGCACCGCCGAGACGCTGTTGAAACACGTGGGTTGCGAGGTGATCACGGCCATCGACGGCTTCGATGCCCTGGCCAAGATCGCCGATCACCATCCGGGTATCATCTTCGTCGATATCATGATGCCGCGCCTGGATGGCTACCAGACCTGCGCCCTGATCAAGAACAACCGTGCGTTCAAGTCCACGCCGGTGATCATGCTGTCCTCCAAGGACGGCCTGTTCGACAAGGCCAAGGGGCGTATCGTCGGTTCCGATCAGTTTTTGACCAAACCGTTCAGCAAGGAAGAGCTGCTGGCCGCGATCAAGGCCCATGTGCCGGGGTTCGCGGCGGTAGAACAAGCACATTGACGGCCGGCCGCCTGGCCGCCCGCCTTATAAGCAGTGGGGAACACCATGGCACGTATCCTGATCGTCGATGATTCGCCGACTGAAATGTACAAACTGACCACCATGCTGGAGAAGCACGGTCATGAAGTGCTCAAGGCCGAAAACGGTGCCGACGGCGTGGCCCTGGCCCGCCAGGAAAAGCCCGACGCGGTCCTGATGGACATCGTCATGCCGGGCCTCAATGGCTTCCAGGCCACCCGACAGCTGACCAAAGACAGTGAAACCAGCCATATCCCGGTGATCATCATCACCACCAAGGATCAGGAAACCGACAAGGTCTGGGGCACGCGCCAGGGCGCTCGCGACTACCTGACCAAACCGGTGGAAGAAGACACCCTGATCAAGACCCTGAACAGCGTCCTCGCCGGCTGACGGCCCGCGCCCATGAGCCCGTCGCAGACTGCCTTCCAACTGCTGCTGGAAATCGACCAGCGCTGTCGCCTGTTGGCGGCCGATCTGCCGTCGCAACAGGCCCGCCAGGACACCTGGAGCGGTATCGGCTTTCGCCTCGGCGAGCACTGGTATGTGGCGCCGATGGGTGAAGTCGGCGAAGTCCTGCATGAGCCGCGTCACACCCTGTTGCCGGGGGTGAAACCCTGGGTCAAGGGCGTGGCCAACCTGCGTGGGCGCCTGCTGCCGATCATGGACCTGTGTGGGTTTTTCGGCCATGAGCTGTCCGCGTTGCGCAAACAGCGGCGGGTACTGGTGGTGGAATACAAAGACGTGTTCGCCGGCCTGATGGTGGACGAAGTGGCCGGTTTGCAGCACTTTCCCCAGGGCGGGCAGCAGGGGCTTTCGGTCCAGCCGCCGGATGCGGCGGTGGCGCCCTTTGTCCAGGGCCGTTTCGAGCGTGAACGCAGTTGGTGGGTGTTCAGCCCGTTTGCCCTGGCGCAGGCGCCGGGGTTTCTGGATGTAGCCTTACAGGCAGGGGCCTGATCGATGACAAACGCTAAAACCGGCAAGCCGTTGGAGGCTTCGCGCAGTCGTTCGCAGATCATCGTGCTGTTTATCGCCCTGATCGTGTTCATCATGCTGTTGTTCGCCAACTTCGCCTACCTGAACACCCAGTCCACCTACGACAAGCAATACATCAGCCATGCCGGCGAGCTGCGGGTGCTGTCCCAGCGTATCGCCAAGAACGCCACGGAAGCGGCTTCCGGCAAGGCCGCGGCGTTCAAGTTGCTGAGCGACGCGCGCAACGACTTCGCCCAACGCTGGGGTTACCTGAAAAAAGGCGACCCGGCCACTGGCCTGCCCGCCGCGCCGCCCGCCGTGCGTACGGAAATGCACGCCGTGCAGCAGGATTGGGAAAACCTGCTGCGCAACACCGATGCCATCCTCGCCAGCGAACAGACCGTGCTGTCGTTGCATCAGGTGGCCGCGACCCTGGCCGAAACCGTGCCGCAGTTGCAGGTCGAGTACGAAAAGGTCGTGGAGATTCTCCTGCAACGCGGCGCCCCGGCGGCCCAGGTGGCCATGGCCCAGCGCCAGTCGTTGCTGGCCGAGCGGATCCTCGGCGCGGTGAACACGGTGCTGGCCGGCGACGAAACCTCGTCCCAGGCCGCCGACGCCTTCGGTCGCGATGCCGCGCGTTTCGGCCAGGTGCTCAACGGCATGCTCCAGGGCAACGCGACCCTGAAAATCACCCAGGTCGAAGACAAGGACGCCCGCGCCCGTCTGGGGGATATCGCCGAACTGTTCGAATTCGTCTCAGGCTCCGTGGATGAAATCCTCGAAACCTCACCGCAGCTGTTCCAGGTTCGCGAGTCGGCCGGGAATATCTTCAGCCTGTCGCAAACCCTGCTGGACGAAGCCTCGCACCTGGCCAACGGTTTTGAAAACCTTGCCGGCGAACGCTCCCTTGATACCATCGGCGGTTATGTCCTCGGCCTGCTGGCCCTGGCCTCGATCATCCTGATCGGCCTGGTGATGGTCCGCGAGACCAATCGCCAGTTGCACGAGACCGCCGAAAAGAACGAGCGCAACCAGCACGCGATCATGCGCCTGCTGGATGAAATCGAAGACCTGGCCGACGGCGACCTGACCGTGACCGCTTCCGTCACGGAAGACTTCACCGGGACCATTGCCGACTCCATCAACTATTCCGTCGACCAGCTGCGGGATCTGGTGGCCACCATCAACCTCACTGCCGGCCAGGTCGCCGCCGCCGTGCAGGAAACCCAGGCCACCGCCATGCAACTGGCCGAGGCCTCCGAGCACCAGGCCCAGCAGATTTCCGAAGCGTCCACCGCCATCAGCGATATGGCCGAGTCCATCGACCAGGTCTCGGCCAACGCCGCCGAATCGTCGGCGGTGGCCGAGCGTTCGGTGGAGATCGCCAACAAGGGCAACGAGGTGGTGCACAACACCATCCACGGCATGGACAATATTCGCGAACAGATCCAGGACACCGCCAAGCGGATCAAGCGCCTGGGCGAGTCTTCCCAGGAAATCGGCGATATCGTCAGCCTGATCGACGACATTGCCGACCAGACCAACATCCTCGCCCTCAATGCGGCGATCCAGGCCTCCATGGCCGGCGATGCCGGGCGCGGTTTCGCGGTGGTGGCCGATGAGGTCCAGCGCCTGGCGGAACGTTCGTCGGCGGCGACCCGGCAGATCGAAACCCTGGTGCGGGCGATCCAGACCGACACCAACGAGGCGGTGATCTCCATGGAGCAGACCACCACCGAAGTGGTGCGCGGCGCGCGGCTGGCCCAGGATGCCGGGGTTGCCCTGGAAGAAATCGAAGGAGTCTCCAAGACCCTGGCGGCCTTGATCCAGAGCATTTCCAACGCGGCCCAGCAACAGACCACGTCGGCGGGACAGATCTCGCTGACCATGAACGTGATCCAGCAGATCACCACCCAGACCTCGTCGGGCTCGACCGCCACCGCCGACAGCATCGGCAACCTGGCGAAAATGGCCAGCCAGCTGCGGCGCTCGGTCTCCGGCTTTACCCTGCCTGCTGCGCAAGATGCGCGTGAAACCCGTTAGTGGAGTCGTCATGAGCGATCAGCACGACTATGTGGCCCTCGAATGGGTCAAGGGCGAAATCGCCGATACCCTGAAGCAGGCGCGCCAGGCCCTGGATGCGTTCGATGAGCCGACGCATTCGGTCCAGGACATCGCCGAATGCCTGGAATGTATTCACCAGGTTCATGGCAGCTTGCAGATGGTGGAGTTCTACGGCGCGGCCCTGCTCGCCGAGGAAACCGAAGCCCTGGCCCTGGCCGTGCAGCAAGGGCGGGTGGTCGATCTGCCGGAAGCGCTGAAGTTGTTGCGCCAGGCCCTGGGGCAGATGCCGCTGTATCTGGACCGGGTCCACAGTGCCCGTCGCGATCTGCCATTGGTGGTGCTGCCCCTGCTCAATGACCTGCGCAGTGCCCGGGGCGAAAGCCTGCTGTCGGAAACCAGCCTGTTCAGCCCGACCTTGCCGGAGTTGCCGCCCCTGGACGAGGCGACCCTCGCCGAACTGACCCCGGCGGAACTGCCGGCCTTGTTGCGCAAGTTGCGGCAGATGCTGCAGACCGCGCTGGTCGGTTTGCTACGTGAACAGGACGACGAAACCAACCTCGGCTATATGGCCAAGGTCTTTGCCCGGCTTGAAATCCTCTGTCTGAATGCACCGTTGGGGGCGCTCTGGCAAGTCGCGTCGGCGCTGGTCGAGGGCATGCTCGCGGGTGTCATCGCCAACAGCCCGGCCCTGCGCAGTCTGCTCAAGGACTCCGACAAGGAACTCAAGCGCCTGCTGGAGCAGGGCATCGCCGGAATCAACCAGCCGGCCCCGGAAGAATTGCTCAAGAGCCTGCTGTTCTATATCGCCAAGGCGCGCCAGCCGACGGCGCAGATGCTCGCCCTTAAAGAACGTTATGGCCTGGATGAAGCCCTGCCCGATACGGCGGTGGTCGACGAGGAGCGGGCGCGTCTGGCAGGCCCCGACCGCGATGCCATGCGTTCGGTGGTCGCGGCGTTGTGCGAGGAACTGGTGCGGTGCAAGGAACGGCTGGACCTGTTCGTGCGCGGCGACCGCCAGCACACCGATGAACTGTCGAGCCTGCTGGCGCCCCTGCGGCAGATCGCCGATACTCTGGCGGTGCTCGGCTTCGGCCAGCCGCGCAAGGTCATCATTGACCAGACGGCGGTGGTCCTGGGCCTGGTCCAGGGCCAGCGCGAGCCGAATGACTCGGTGCTGATGGACGTTGCCGGCGCCTTGCTCTACGTCGAGGCGACCCTGGCCGGGATGATCGGCACCGTGGAGCCGGAAAGCCGTGAAGAAAGCCGCCTGCCGACCACCGACCTGACCCAGATCCACCAGTTGGTGGTCAAGGAATCGCGGATCTGCCTGCAACAGGCCAAGGACCTGATCATCGAGTATATCGATGCCGACTGGGACCGCGAGCGCCTGTTGCCCTTGCCCGAGTTGCTGACCTCGGTCCGTGGCGCCTTGTCGATGATTCCCCTCGGTCGGGCCGCGAGCCTGCTGGAAACCTGTAATCGTTATATCCACGACCACCTGTTGAACGGTCCGCAACCACCTTCCTGGCAGCAACTCGACCGCCTGGCCGATGCCCTGAGCAGTATCGAGTACTACCTCGAACGTTTGGGCGAAGACCACGAGGCGCCGGGTGAACGGGTGCTGGACATGGCCGAGGAGAGCCTCGATGCCCTGGGGTATACGCCTGTCGAGCAGGACGTACCTGTGCTCGAAGATGTCCTGAGCCCCAACGAAGCCCAGGTGATGCAGGACTTGCAGGTGCTGGATAATCCGCAGGTGGTGCAGTCCCTGGCCGATGTCCTGGCCAGCCCCGTGTCCGCCCTCAACCCGCCGGCCCGCCAGGTCCCGGGCAGCCTGCTGCCGCCACCGGGCGACGAAGTTCCGGTGGACGACGAATTACGTGAAGTCTTCCTTGAAGAATGCGCGGAAGTGCTCGATGTGTTGCGCGAATACCTGCCGCGCTGGGCACTGAACACCGAGAGCAAATCGGCCCTGACCGAGCTGCGTCGCGCTTTCCACACGCTCAAGGGCAGCGGCCGGATGGTCCGGGCGCTGGTGCTGGGCGAGCTGGCCTGGGCGGTGGAAAACCTGCTCAACCGTGTGCTCGAACACAGCGTCGAGGCCGACGCGCCGGTCCACCAGTTGCTCGACGATGTGCTGCAGGTGTTGCCGGAACTGGTCAGCGAGTTTGCCGAACAGGCCCAGCGCCAGCGCGACGATGTCGACCTGCTGGCCGCCCGAGCCCATGAGTTGGCGGGTTCGGCTGCGGACGAAGCCACGCCCGGGGACGTGGGAGAGACCGACGATGAGGCCATCGACCGGCAGTTGCTGGATATTTTCCGCAACGAGGCCGAGACGCATCTGGACAGCCTCAACCACTTTCTCGAAGAGGCCACCGAACACCTGCCGCTGGCCGCCAGCGACGAATTGCAAAGGGCGTTGCACACCCTCAAGGGCAGCGCCTACGTGGCCGGCGTACGGCCGATTGCCGAACTGGCGGCACCGTTTTACCACCTGGTGCGTGAGTTCAAGGCCCACCTGTTGCCACTGGACCTGGATGAAGTCGAGTTGCTGCTGGAGGCCGAGGTCCTGTTGCACCAAGGGTTGAAGCAACTGGCTGACGACCCGCTGGCGGCCATCGACGGCGCCGCGGAGCTGATCCGACGTGCCGAGGCCCTGCTCGCGGCCCGGCTGGAGTCGCTGCTCAGCGTTACCAGCGGCACCAAGCGTGACCCGCAACTGATCAACAACTTTCTGGCCCAGGGCATGGATATCCTGCTGGACGCGGAAAACCTGCTGCTGCGCTGGCAGCAGCACCCCGGCGAGCGTGAGGAGCTCAACAGCCTGCTGGACGAGCTGACCACCCTCGGCCAGGGCGCCCACAGTGCCGACCTGCACCCGGTGGACGAACTCTGCGAAGCCTTGCTCGACCTCTACGGTGCGGTCGAAGAAAGCAGCCTGGCGGTCAGCGAGCGGTTTTTCCATGAGGCGCAGAGCGCCCATGAAGCGCTGATCAACATGTTCGACGAACTGGCCGCCGGCCAGGAAATCAAGGCGCAACCGGAGCGACTGCGGGCCCTGCGCGAGCTGCTCGACGAGGCCCTCGATCCATCCGCCACCGGCCTGATCAAGACTGACGGCAGCCGCGCCCTGAGCATCGCCGAACTGGGCGCCGCCACCGCCGAAGCGAGCCAGGCCCTCGATGAAGTGGACCTCGACGACGAGATCGTGGTGATCTTCCTCGAAGAGGCCGCGGATATCCTCGACAGTGCCGGGCTGGCCTTGCAGCGTTGGCTCGACGATCCGGATAACGCCGCGCCGCTTCTGTCCCTGCAACGGGACCTGCACACCCTCAAGGGCGGCGCGCGCATGGCCGAGATCGGCCCGGTGGGCGATCTGGCCCACGAACTGGAAAATCTCTACGAAGGTCTGGTGGACCGGCGCTTCAATCATTCTCCCGAACTGGCGCTGCTGTTGCAGAAAAGCCATGACCGCCTGGCGGTCCTGCTGGACCAGCTTCAAGGGCATCAGCCCCTGGGCGATCCGAGTGCGCTGATCGAGTGCTTGCGCCAGTTCCGCCAGGGCAGCAGCGCACCGCTGGAGGTGAGCGAGGCCGCCGAAGCGCCCACGTCGGTGACCGGCAACGATCCGGAGTTGCTGGAGATCTTCCTCGAAGAGGGGTTCGATATCCTCGAAAGCTCCGGCGCGGCCTTGCTGCGCTGGCAGGCTGAGCCGGCAAATCGCCAGGACGTGGAAACCCTGCTGCGTGACCTGCACACCCTCAAGGGCAGCGCGCGCATGGTGGAAATCGTGCCGATCGGCGACCTGGCCCACGAGCTGGAGTTTCTTTACGAAGGGCTGTCGGCGGGGCTGCTGCAACCGGGTCCGGAGCTGTTCGGCTTGTTGCAGGCCGGCCATGACCGGCTGGCGCATATGCTCGATGCGGTGCGCGCCGAACAGCCGGTGCTGCCCGCCGATGCGCTGATCCAGGATATCCAGGCGTTTGGCCGGCAGTCGCCGGTCAATCTGCCGGTCGCGACCCCGGTTGTCGCGCCGGCAGCACCCAAGCCCGAGGCCCCGACGGTCGCCGAGGCCGAGCGGGCGGCCCAGGATATGGTCAAGGTTTCGGCGGATGTGCTCGAAGACCTGGTCAACCTGGCGGGTGAAACCTCGATCTTCCGTGGCCGTATCGAGCAGCAGGTCAACGACGCCAGGATCGCGCTCAACGAAATGGAGACCACCATCGAGCGTATGCGCGATCAGTTGCGCCGCCTCGACACCGAGACCCAGGGGCGGATTCTCAGTCGCCAGCAGGTGGAAGCCGAACGCCTGGGTTATGAAGAATTCGACCCGCTGGAAATGGACCGGCATTCGCAGTTGCAGCAATTGTCCCGGGCCTTGTTCGAATCCGCCTCCGACCTGCTGGACCTCAAGGAGACCCTGTCCGGGCGCAACCAGGATGCGGAAAACCTGCTGGCGCAGCAGGCGCGGGTCAACACCCAGTTGCAGGAAGGCCTGATGCGCACGCGCATGGTGCCGTTCGAGCGTCTGGTGCCGCGCCTCAAGCGTATCGTCCGGCAGGTGGCGGGGGAGTTGGGCAAGGAGGTCGATTTCGTGGTCGGCAATGCCGAGGGCGAGATGGACCGCAATGTGCTGGAACGCATGGTCGCGCCCCTGGAGCATATGTTGCGTAATGCCGTCGACCACGGCCTGGAAAGTGCCGAAGGCCGGCGTGCGGCCGGGAAACCGGAGCAGGGGCTGATCAGCCTGGACCTGTCCCACGAAGGTGGCGATATCGTCTTCGATATACGTGACGACGGCGCCGGGGTACCCCTCGAAGCGGTACGGCGCAAGGCGATCAAGCGCGGTCTGCTGGAGCCGGACATGCCGATCAGTGATCGCGACGTGTTGCAGTTCATCCTCCAGCCGGGCTTTTCCACGGCGGAAAAGATCACCCAGATTTCCGGGCGCGGCGTGGGCATGGACGTGGTTCACGAAGAGGTGCGGCAACTGGGCGGCACCATGCGTATCGACTCCATCCCGGGGCAGGGCGTGCACTTCCAGATCCGTCTGCCGTTCAGCGTCTCGGTGAACCGTGCATTGATGGTGCAATGCGCCGACGAGCAATACGCGGTGCCGCTGAACACCGTCGAAGGGCTGGTGCGGGTTTTGCCGAGTGAGCTGGAAGATTATTACCAACTCGATCCGCCACGCTACGAATACGCCGGGCAGACCTACGAACTGCGTTACCTCGGCGAACTGCTGCAAACCGTGGGCAAGCCGAAATTATTCGGCCAGAGCCTGGCGTTGCCGGTGTTGCTGGTGCACTGCAACGATCAGCGCATGGCGCTGCAAGTGGATGCCCTGGCGGGATCGCGGGAAATCGTGGTGAAGAACCTCGGGCCGCAGTTCGCCGCGGTACCGGGGCTGTCGGGGGCGACCATCCTGGGCGACGGTCGCGTGGTGCTGATTCTCGATTTGCTCGCCCATGTGCGCAACGCCTTGTCGCGGGCGCCGGTGCAGTCCATCTCCAGTGGTGCGAGCGTGGATGTCACGCCGGTGCGCCCGACCCTGGTCATGGTGGTGGATGACTCGGTCACCGTGCGCAAGGTCACCAGTCGCCTGCTGGAGCGTAACGGTATGAACGTGCTGACGGCCAAGGATGGGGTGGATGCCATGATGTTGCTGGAGGAGCACACCCCGGACCTGATGCTGCTGGACATTGAAATGCCGCGTATGGACGGTTTTGAGGTGGCGACGCGGATCCGCAACGATGAACGCCTCAAGGACCTGCCGATTATCATGATCACCTCGCGTACCGGGCAGAAACACCGGGACCGGGCCATGGCCATTGGCGTCAACGAATACCTGGGCAAGCCGTACCAGGAGTCGGCGTTGCTGGAAAGCATCGCCTATTGGAGTCAGCTCCATGCATGAACACAGCACCAGCAGCCTGACAGGGTTGATGCTGCCGTTGGCGGACCGTTACCTGTTGCTGCCGAATGTCGCGGTGGCGGAGTTGATCGACTACCAGCGCGGCGAGCCGGCCAGCGATGCGCCGCCGTGGTATCTGCGGCAGGTGACTTGGCGCAACCAGCAATTGCCATTGATCAGCTTCGAGGCGGCCTGCGGCTGTCCGCTGGCGGTGGGGGATCGGGCACGGATCGTGGTGCTCAATGCCCTGGGCGGGCGGCCGGAGTTGAAGTTCATTGCGCTGGTGATCCAGGGGATTCCGCGTTCGTACAAGCTCGACAGCCAGCTGAGTTTTGTCGATGTGCCGCTGTGTCGGTTGGAGAAGGCGGCGGTGCAGGTCGGCGAATGGGTGGCGAAGGTGCCGGACCTGCTGGGGCTGGAGCAGTTGGTGTTGGAGTCCGGGTTGGCCTGACAACCCGGACCCGGAGTAACTTTCTATTTAACGGGAGTCCGCACAACCTTGATGTCATCGATGTCTATCTTACGGGACACGCCGGGCCCTGTCCCATTACGCGCACCGATCAAGAGATGGCTCAAGTTATTGGAGTAGACAACTAGGATTTGGATTGGATCACCTTGGAGCCACTCGTTGGTTGGTGTGTACTCATCTATAAAAAAATTGTTATAGGCTATCGAGAAGTGCTGTGTAATCACGCCCGTGATCGTTGTTGCTTCCCCCGGCTCCGGCGGGTAAACACGGTATTTGAAGGATATTTCAAGCCACTCTTTTTCCTGCTCTTTGCCAGAAAGGGTAAACATCTTGAAGAGAGAGGGCAGAAACGTGTTTGGGGGTCTCCATTCCAGCTTGCCGGACCAGAAAGTATTCGGGCCTTCCGGGCCAGCTTCCGTTTTGAGTATCCCGTCTGGAGATCCAATCTCATTTTCCCATCCGTTCCTTTCTCCATTTTCGAAATCGGTAAAATCATCCAGGTTCTTCATCTTGGTTTCTCCGGTCACTGGCGCTTTTGACCCTGCCCGTGGAGCCGGACATTGGAGATCGCAGCGCCACCTGATTGGGCGCTGCAAATGGTGGGTGGTCTACTGTCAGAACTGACAGGTCGAAGTCACTATCCGACAAAAGGTTCTGATGCTTTCGCAACACAGAATCACCTCTAGTCTCGATCCGTTCGTAGAAGCTCGACAGCCAGTTGAATTTTGTCGATGTGCCGCTGTGCCGGCTGGAGAAGGCGGCGGTGCAGGTGGGCGAGTGGGTGGCGAAGGTGCCGGACTTGCTGGGGTTGGAGCAGTTGGTGCTGGAGTCGGGGTTGGCTTGACGAACGGCCGGTTTTTTTCGTTCACAGGCCTCGCAGATGACATCACCCTGTAGGAGCCGGCTTGCTGGCGATGATGCTGGTACATTCGACACATTATCTGCGCTGTGCACATCGCTATCGCCAGCAAGCTGGCTCCTACAGGTTTTATGGCGTTTTTACGGACGTACCACTACCCGCTCATCCAACGCCGAATTCACGAATGCCCGCGCCATCTCGATCAGGTGCACGACGCCCAGCACCACCTTTCGGTTTGACCCACTGAGGTTTTCTACCGCTTCGTAGGCGGTAGCGGCTGCTGCTTCCAACAGTTCATAAGCAGTGACGAGGGATTCCTCGGAACGCACATCCACCCGAATCTGATACAGGCTTTCAGGCAGTTTGTAGCGAATGGGTGGTTCTGCCGGTGGCAGGTTGTAGTGGGCGAATATGCGCTCGATGTCGGCGTCTATCGGGTTAAGTGTGACGGGTGGGTCGGGGTTATCTTCGACATTGATTTAGCTCTCTCAACGCAGGTTGAGCTGCTACCGAGACGCTACTACACGACAGGGTGGCAGCTGTACGCAGGTTAGTAGCCGGCGAGCTAAGAACCGGTGCACCGAGGTGCCCTGCGCACAGCCACCATAACGCGCAGGCAACAAACAGTGCCTGACAGGACGGTGACGCATTGCGCCTTAGCTAAACAGCGGGCTACTAAACCCGATCACTGAATTGGCAGTGACGAACGAAGACTAGACCAGGTGTTTTGGCAGGCGCAAGCCGCCGAGATTTTCTAGGAAATTTCACTCAATAGAAAGAGTGGTGTCTTATAACGAACGACTGGCCGTTGCTGCGATTTTTCTTCGTTCACAAAAACAGTGATAACCACACTTTAATCGCTCCCTCCGATAAAACGTGGTCTGTCCCGGAAAAGCTCGATACGGACACCGGCGGTTACCGTCCACAACAAGGGACGGCGGACGCCATTGGGAGCGCGATCTGAACCTGCACTACATCGTGCAATCAGTGCCCGGCCAAGGACCTTCGCTGCAACAGTCCCACGTCACCCATCGCGCCAACAGCAGTCAGGGCGGCGATGACATCGACCGGCCGTACCTCGTCATTGAGTACCCGCTCGAGCTGGGGGCCGTTCTGACATTTCCGCCGCTGAATAAGATTTTGGCAACGGTTCGATGTTCTTCTCCTCGACCCCGGCATGCGGGTCGGCCTGTCTGTTCATCGTCGCCAATGTGCGTATCGCCGACGTCAGCGGCCTGGACGGACTGCCCGATAACCGCCACTGCAGTCCCCGCCAACAGTTTCCGACGCGTGACGGCGGACACACTTCTGCTATTCTCAGCCATGATCCGAGCTCCCTAAGGACTTAAATGACGATAACGAGCAAGCAGTCGAGAGCGGCAAGAGCGCTACTGCAGTGGGACCAGAAGGCGGGCTGAAGCTGGACATACCCAGCCCTGGCTGCAGTTTGCGGGGCAAGTAATTCTCAGTATGCTCCATGGAGGTGCGTGATGAATGAAGCCTATAACTTACTTGTGAAGTTCACTCCAGACAGTATTTCCAATGTAACAAATGGAAAGATATTTTTTCATGAATCAGAAAAACTAGCAAAGGATGCGAGTTTTTTATCTGATTTAGAATATCGCCATGCCATTCCAGGATTGGCAGAGACGGGCAAAATAAAAAACGAAGAAAATAGTATTGATTTTTCTCAATATAAGGGGCTCGTCTATATCAAAAACGCACCCTCCATGTCATTTGAAGAATTGCAGCGCCTCGCAACGGCGTTGAGGGATATGGATATTGTAGAATATGTTGAAATTGAGCCAGTCGAGCCTGAGCTTGATCCAGTCGGGCCTGCTCCGACGCCGTCAGGCGAATGTACAGCAGGCCCCACAAGTACAACTCCGAACTTCGTTGATCGGCAAGAGTATCTCCAAGGTGATTTGGGATCAAATGTCATTGGTATTGATGCCATGAATGCTTGGCGATTATTTGAGGCTACCGGGCGAGGAATTAGATGTGCAGATATCGAAAACGGCGAGTTTGCTTACGATCATGAAGATCTGGAAGGCGCTAATTTTATAGAGCTCGTTCCAATGCCCGGTGAGAATACCAATGACCACGGGACTCAAGTTGCTGGTGTCGTCTTTGCTAGAAACAATGGATTTGGCATGCTGGGCGTTGCCTATGAAGTTGATGTATTTTACGGGATTTCGCAGGGTCCTCTTGGTCGCGTTGGCGGTATTGCTGAGGGTTTGAAACATTTAAGAGCCGGAGACGTATTTATATATGAAATGCAAACGGGCGGCCGTGAGGGCCGATTGGTACCCGCTGATTTTAATAGGGGTGTTTGGGACATAACAAAACAGGCCACTGATGCTGGAATTATTGTTGTCGCCGCTGCCGGTAATGGTCATGAAGATTTAGACCATCCGTTTTATGAGGAATATAGAAGCCGTGGCGACAATGGAAGTATTCTCGTCGGCTCTGGAACACGGACCGGCCGTAATTGCTCCGTTTTTTCTACATATGGTAGCCCGATACATTTACAGGGGTGGGGTGGTGATGGGTATGTGGCTACTTGCGGCGTTGGTGATCTTTTTAATGAGGGGCGTACGAGGACTTATGCCGCAGAGTTTGCAGGAACCTCTGCGGCCACGGCAATTGTAGGAGCAGCCGTCATTGCGGTGCAGTCATGGTTTAAAAGGACTGGCACGGTAATAACGCCAAGACACATGAGAGAGCTATTAATTCGGACGGGTACACCTCAAGGAACAGGTGGACATATCGGTCCACTTCCCCATATCGTGAACGCCATTGCTTCAATGTCTGCGGTCGAACTGCCGGCGCCGGCGATCTAAAGAGGTCAGCAGCCGCCAGCTCGATCCGCTGGCGGCGTTGACCACGCTGACGGTGCTGGTGTCGCAATACGATGATATCGCAAGTGCCGACCAGATCAGTGTGATACAAGGCCAGTCAAACTGGGGTCGTTCTGACCCTGGCGCAGCTAACGCCGCGCCTCGTACATCCGCTGTTTACTTGCGCGAGGCCTTATCGGTCATCCGAGTGGCGCGTAGGGTGGCCTCTTCGGCGGTACGTTGTGCCTGCTCGGCCATTATCTGAAGACAATCGTAGACGCGAGCATGTCACCCAACCGCTTCCTTGAACCAAAGAAAATAAATATCCAGTCAAAAAAATTTAGAAATGGCGTCGTAATATTGCGCATAAACGATTGATATAAATTGCAGTTCAGGTAACTACGCTCATCAATCACTGACATCCCCAACAGCTTTTTACCCACGCTTTGCCCGTTCGGCATTGCATCGGAAAACAAGTAATACGCCGCAGTGGAGCCTAACGCCAGAAGACCGACTACATTCGGTGGCAATCCGACAAATTTGGCCGCTCGGCCTGCGAGAAAGAACAGGAAAAAGGTGACCAGGGAGTCAATGATTTGTCCTCCCCTGCGTCGCCCTAGACCAGGTGTTTTGGCAGGCGCAAGCCGCCGGGATTTTCTAGGAAATTTCACTCAAGCGAAAGAGCCAAGTCCTCGTTTGGCCCCCGAAAACGCTTTGCGATTGGCATCAAATGGCCCTTGATAAGTCCCAAAAAGGGACCTATCGTTCCCTTTTTGGGACTCTTTGGCGCGACCATGCAAACCCTCTCCCTCAGTGACGCGTTATTTACTGCAACACAACAGCGAATCCTGGGCTTGCTCTTCGGCAAGCCGGACCATAGTTTTTATGCCAATGAGATAGCCCGTTGGGCGAAGATCGGTAAGGGCAGCCTGATGCGTGAGTTGGAGCGCTTGCAACGGGCTGGCATCCTGACCCTCAGTCGGCAGGGTAATCAGACACACTACCAAGCCAATCCGGCGTGTCCTATCTACCAGGAATTGCTGGGCATTGTGCGCAAGACATTCGGCATCGTCGAGCAGTTGCGTGTGGCGCTCGGTCCGTTTGCGGATCAAGTAGCTTGGGCGTTTGTTTACGGCTCCATCGCCAAGGACCAAGCCCATGCCGGCAGCGATATCGACCTGATGTTGATTGGCGACGACCTGCACTACAGCGAAGTGATGGAGCGGCTGTTGCCCATGGAAGAACAAGTGGGCCGCACCATCAACCCCACGCTGTACAGCTTGGAGGATTGGAACGCAAAACTTGCCACTGGCAACAGCTTCGTTCAGCGGGTGGTGGAGCAGGAGAAGCTCAACATCATGGGTGAAAACCCAGTGGAGTCTAAGGATGGACAAAAACCAAAGCCTGGAAAACCTGCAACGTAGCGGCGGCCTGAAGGCCGAGCCAGCGGACCGCAAGGAGTGCGAAGGTCTGATGCGCTCGGCGAGTGATCGTTTGCAGGATGCACGTAGCGCCCAACTTTCCTTTGCCAGCCGCTTCGACCTGGCCTATAACGCCGCCCATGGAATTGCCCTCACGGCATTGCGCTTATCGGGCTTTCGTTCCGACCGCCGTTATCTGGTGTTTCAGTGCCTGGTTCATACCGCCGGGATCAACAAGTTGCAGGTTCGCTTGTTCGCGTTGTGTCACGAGCGCCGAAACCTGGCGGAATATGAAGGCTACATGGATGAAGACGAGAGGTTGTTGGCGGAGTTGATCGACAACACCACTGCATTGAAGGCCGTCGTTGAGCAAACAATGGCTGGGCTTTATTCCGGCTGATTGAGTGGAACCATTACCCTGACCGTAACGATCCACCGCTGGGCTTGATTGATGCCCGGGCGATTCACTCCTACTGTCTACTCCACGAAAGCGAACCCGTGGAGTGAGCATGACAACCCCCAATTCCCCCGACTCGCGCTGGACGCGGCGGCGCACCGAGAAGCAGCGCCGTCTCGAACAGGTACGAGCCCTCGCCGATGGCGTGGTGTTGCCGACCGACAAGATCGTCGCCGCCCTCGAAGCCCTGATCATGCCCGGCGACCGGGTGGTGCTGGAGGGCAATAACCAGAAGCAGGCGGATTTCCTCTCCCGCTCCCTGGTCAAGGCCGACCCGGCCAAGCTCCACGATTTGCATATGATCATGCCCAGCGTCGGTCGCGCCGAGCACCTGGACCTGTTCGAACGCGGCATCGCCCGCAAGCTGGACTTCTCCTTCGCCGGCACCCAGAGCCTGCGCATCAGCCAGTTGCTGGAAGACGGCCTGCTGGAAATCGGCGCGATTCATACCTACATCGAACTCTATGCGCGCCTGGTGGTGGACCTGATCCCCAATGTGGTGCTCAGCGCCGGTTTCATGGCCGACCGCGCCGGCAATATCTACACCGGGGCCAGCACCGAAGACACCCCGGCCTTGATCGAACCGGCGGCGTTCAGCGACGGGATCGTGATCGTCCAGGTCAATCAACTGGTGGATGACGTCAGCGAGCTGCCACGTGTGGATATCCCCGCGTCCTGGGTCGACTTCGTGGTGGTGGCCGACAAGCCCTTCTATATCGAGCCGCTGTTCACCCGCGACCCACGCCATATCAAGCCGGTGCATGTGCTGATGGCGATGATGGCGATTCGCGGGATCTACGAAAAACACAATGTGCAGTCCCTCAACCACGGGATCGGTTTCAACACCGCCGCCATCGAACTGATCCTGCCGACCTACGGTGAATCCCTGGGCCTGAAGGGCAAGATCTGCCGCAACTGGACGCTCAATCCGCACCCGACCCTGATTCCCGCCATTGAAAGCGGCTGGGTCGAAAGCGTGCATTGCTTCGGCACCGAACTGGGCATGGAAAACTACATCGCGGCCCGCCCGGATGTATTTTTCACCGGTCGCGACGGCTCGATGCGTTCGAACCGGATGTTCTGCCAGTTGGCCGGGCAGTATGCGGTGGACCTGTTTATCGGCGCGACCTTGCAGGTCGACGGCGACGGTCATTCGTCCACCGTGACCCGTGGCCGCCTGGCCGGTTTCGGCGGGGCGCCGAATATGGGACATGACCCGCGCGGTCGCCGCCATGGCACCCCGGCCTGGCTCGATATGCGCCTGGACACCGGTGACGCGCCCGAAGCCTTGCTCGAACGTGGCAAGAAGCTGGTGGTGCAGATGGTCGAGACGTTCCAGGAGGGCGGCAAACCGACTTTCGTCGAAACTCTCGATGCCGTGGAAGTGGCGAAGAAGAGTGGGATGCCACTGGCACCGATCATGATCTACGGCGACGACGTGACCCATTTGCTCACCGAAGAGGGCATTGCCTACCTGTACAAGGCCCGTTCCCTGGAAGAACGCCAGGCGATGATTGCCGCCGTGGCCGGTGTCACGGCCATCGGCTTGCGGCATAACCCCAAGGACACGGCGCGGATGCGTCGCGAAGGTTTGATCGCCTTGCCTGAAGACCTGGGCATTCGGCGCACCGACGCCAGCCGCGAACTGCTGGCGGCGAAGAGCGTGGCCGACCTGGTGGAATGGTCGGGAGGCCTCTACAACCCGCCCGCCAAATTCAGGAGCTGGTAAATGCACGCCTTCAATCTGCAAGTCCAACCCCTGTCACTGGCCGAGCGCCTGGCGGATTTCGCGGTGGAAGCGCTGATCGACGAAGCCGACCTGTCGCCCAAGCCGGCCTTGGTGGATCGCCGTGGCAACGGTGCGCATACCGACCTTCATCTGGGCCTGATGCATGCTTCGGCGTTGTCGCTGTGGCCGATGTTCAAGGAGATGGCCGAAGCCGCGCAAGGTATGGGTAACACCCGCGATGTCTCGGAATACACCACCCCCTGTGGGAGCAAGCTTGCTCGCGATGGTGGCCCTGGCGCCGCGGGGTATCAGGCATCCCGCGTTATCGTTGACGCCCATCGCGAGCAAGCTCGCTCCTACAGGGAGCTGCGTGAGGCGCTCGGTCGCATCGGTCGTGAAGGCGAGCAAGCGATGCTCAAGACCACCGGCGGCGTAAATACTCATCGCGGTGCGATCTGGGCCTTGGGACTGTTGGTCGCCGCGGCGGCGCTGGACCCTCTCTCCCTCAGCGCCAACGCCCTGACCCTGCGCGCCGCCCGCCTGGCGTTGCTGGAAGACCGATACGCCCCCAACAGCAGCAGCCACGGCAGCCAGGTCGCCCAACGCTACGGCGCACGCGGTGCCCGTGAGGAAGCGCAACTGGGTTTCCCAGCGGTTACCCAACTCGGTCTGCCACAACTCAAACGAACCCGCCTCGCCGGCCACGGCGAGCAGAACGCCCGGCTGGATGCCTTGCTCGCCATCATGACCACCCTGGCCGATACCTGCGTGCTCTACCGCGCCGGCGTGCCGGGTTTGCAGGCCATGCAACAGGGCGCCCGCGCAGTGCTGGAAGCCGGCGGTAGCGCCAGCCTGGCCGGTCGGCGCTGCCTGCATGAATTGGATCAACAGCTGTTGGCGATGAACGCTTCACCGGGAGGCGCGGCGGATCTGCTCGCGGCCTGCCTGCTGATCGACCGCCTCGAACAGGAAGCCTTGTGATGGAAAAGTTGTCCTTTGAATTCCCCGCCGGGCAACCGCCCAAAGGCCGGGCGCTGGTGGGTTGTGTCGGCTCGGGTGACCTGGAGGTACTGCTGGAACCCGGCCATCCCGGCACCTTGTCGATCCAGGTGACCACCTCGGTGAACGGCAGTGCCTCGCGCTGGCAGCACCTGTTCGAGCGTCTGTTCGACGGCCAGTTGCCGCCCGCGCTAGCCATCGATATCCATGATTTCGGCGCCACCCCTGGCGTGGTCCGCTTGCGTCTGGAACAAGGTTTCGAGGAGATCGGCCATGACTGACAGCGAGCGTTTGTTGCACAAGCACAGCTTCGTCGAACTCGGCGCCCGCCAGCGTGCCCGGGCCTTGCTCGACAGCGGCAGTTTTCGCGAACTGCTCGACCCCTTTGCCCGGGTCATGTCGCCCTGGCTCGAACGCCAGGGCGTAGTGCCCCAGGCCGACGACGGCGTGGTGATCGCCAAGGGCAGCATCGATGGTTTGCCGGTGGTGATCGCCGCCATCGAAGGTGCGTTCCAGGGCGGCAGCCTCGGTGAAGTGGGCGGCGCGAAAATCGCCGGCGCCTTGGAGCTGGCCGCTGAAGACAACCGCAATGGTATCCCCACCCGCGCCGTGCTGCTGCTGGAAACCGGTGGCGTGCGTTTGCAGGAAGCCAATCTGGGGCTGGCGGCCATCGCCGATATCCATGCGGCGATTGTCGACCTGCGTCGTTATCAGCCAGTGATCGGCGTGGTGGCGGGTAGCGTCGGTTGTTTCGGCGGCATGTCCATCGCGGCGGCGCTGTGCAGTTATCTGGTGGTGACCCAGGAGGCGCGCCTGGGCCTCAACGGCCCGCAAGTGATCGAGCAGGAGGCGGGGCTGGACGAGTACGACTCCCGCGACCGGCCGTTTATCTGGAGCCTGACCGGTGGCGAGCAGCGTTTCACCAGCGGCCTGGTGGATCGTTATGTGGCCGATGATGTGGCGTTGATCCGGCAACAGATTGCCGAATTGCTGGAAGCCGGTTTGCCCGGTGTACAACGCAGTCGGCAGGCGGAGTGGTACCTGCAACGCTTGGCCGAACTGGATGCCGAACCGCAAATCGATCCGGCCACGGTACGCCGTCTTTTCCAAGGAGATCGTCCATGAGCGCTTATTCCCTGCGGGGTTTGCACTGGTTCCAGGCGCTGGCGGCGGAGGCTGTCGAAGTGTCCGGGCTGCCGCCTTCATTGAAAGTCGCCGATGGCCAACTCGGTGATCAGCCAGTGCGCTTTCTGGCGGTGGTGGCCGATCCGGCCAACCGGTTTGTTCGTGCCCGCAATGGCGAAGTCGGATTGCTGGAAGGTTGGGGCCTGGCCAAGGCCGTGGACGAGGTGATCGAGGCCGACAGCGGTCGTGCCGGGAAGCGCGCCTTGATCGCCATTGTCGATGTGCCGAGCCAGGCTTACGGCCGTCGTGAAGAAGCCCTGGGGATTCACCAGGCCCTGGCCGGTGCGGCGGACAGTTATGCCCGTGCCCGCCTGGCCGGTCATGCGGTGATCGCGCTGCTGGTGGGCAAGGCAATGTCCGGGGCGTTTCTCGCCCACGGTTATCAGGCCAATCGGTTGATCGCCATGCGCGATCCGGGGGTGATGGTGCATGCCATGGGCAAGGCCTCGGCGGCGCGGGTGACCTTGCGCAGCGTCGAAGAACTGGAGGCCCTGGCCGCCAGCGTGCCGCCGATGGCCTATGACATCGACAGTTACGCCAGCCTGGGGCTGCTGTGGAAAACCCTGGGCGTGGAGCAGATCGAACAACCTACGGCGGCTGACCTGGCGCAGGTGGAGGACTGTCTGGTCGAGGCCATCCACGATGTGGCGCAGAAGGGCACGGACTTGAGTGGGCGCCTGGGCGCGAGCAATCGGGCGGCGTCGAGTCGGGTTCGGCAACTGTTGCGCGAGCAGTGGTGAGCCGCGATGCACGCTGACCAGGACTTCCTGCCCCACGACCTGCTCTGGGGACTGACCCCGGCGCAGTTGCCGGAGGAGGCGCCGGATTGGGTGGCTGAGGCGCTGAGCCTGGGCCAACCAGTGGTGGTGCGCCGGGCGCTGACGGCGCCGGATCAGGTGGCGGTGGGCGTGCGCGGGGTTTTGCGTGAGCAGCGTTTCGCCACGCTGATGCCACGGGTGCTGGTCGAGCGCTGCGTGCGGCCCGAAGCCCTTATCGATATTGAAGTCTGTACACAGGATTGGCCGGCCTTGCAGGCGCTGCATTACCTGCGGCCGTTGTTGGATGCGTCGGGTCTGGTGTGGGGCGTCAGCGGCAGTGCCGGTTTCGAGTTGGCCACCGGTTTGCCGACCCTGCATCAACAGAGTGATCTGGATCTGATTCTGCGCGTGCCGCAAACGCTTTCCCGTCGTCAGGCCAATGGCTTGTTGCAGCGACTCGACACCCCGTTCTGTCGTGTCGACCTGCAACTGCAAACCCCGCTGGGCGCGGTGGCCTTGGTGGAGTGGGCGGGCACGGCGCGCCGGGTCCTGCTCAAGCGGGCCGATGGCGTGCAGTTGGTGCTCGATCCCTGGGATACCCGGGAGCGCGTGGCATGAGCAGTCTGCTGGTGTTTCCCGGCCAGGGCGCGCAACAGCCCGGCATGCTGCAGCGCCTGCCCGATGCCGCTATCGTTCGTGGCTGCCTGCACGAAGCGAGCGATGTGCTGGGCGAGGACGTGAGCTTGCTGGATACGTCGCAAGCCCTGGCTTCGACCCGGGCGGTTCAGCTTTGCCTGCTGATCGCCGGTGTGGCCTGTGCCCGGCTGTTGCTGGAAGACACGACGCCGCCGGCTTATGTCGCCGGCTTGTCCATCGGCGCCTATCCGGCGGCGGTATTGGCCGAGAGCCTGACGTTCAGCGATGCCCTGCGCCTGGTCAGCCTGCGCGGCGAGTTGATGCAGCAGGCTTATCCACAGGGCTACGGCATGACCGCCCTGATCGGATTGGAGCTGGCGGCTGTGGATAAGTTATTGGCCCAGGTGCATAGCGAACGGACACCGGTCTATCTGGCGAATATCAACGCCGATAACCAATGCGTGATCGCCGGGAGCGACGAGGGCATGAGCGCGCTGGTTGCCCTGATGAAAAAGGAGGGTGTGGCCAAACGCCTTGCGGTCAGCGTGCCGTCCCATTGCCCGCTATTGGATGAGCCAGCCCAGGTATTGGCCGCCGCCTTTGCCAGGGTGTCGATGCAGGCACCGCGCCTGGGCTACCTCAGTGGCAGCAGTGCGCGGCTGCTGCGTAGTGCTGAACAGATCCGCGATGACCTGGCCTTCAATATGCGCCGGGTCGTCGATTGGCGCGGCACCGTGCAAAGCGCCTATGAGCGCGGTGCCCGCCTGCAGATTGAACTGCCCCCGGGCTCGGTCCTGACCGGCCTGGCGCGCCGGGTGTTCGAGCAAGGCTCCGTCATTGCGTTCGACGGCGCCCGCCTGGACACCCTCAAGGCGCTGTTGGATGAGGAGGGACGCCGTCACCGATAAACACCGGCTGCTGCTTCGAAGGACAAAAACAACAACTTCGACAATGCAATGTGAGGACAACAAGAATGATTATCTACGGTGTGGCGCTGCTGGCGATCTGTACGCTGGCAGGGGTGATTCTGGGGGATATGCTGGGCGTGCTGCTAGGCGTCAAGTCCAATGTCGGTGGGGTCGGGATCGCGATGATCCTGTTGATCTGCGCCCGTTTGTGGATGCACAAACGGGGCGGCCTGACCAAGGATTGCGAGATGGGCGTCGGTTTCTGGGGCGCCATGTACATCCCGGTGGTGGTCGCCATGGCCGCCAACCAGAACGTGGTCGCGGCGCTGCACGGCGGGCCGCTGGCGCTGCTGGCGGCGATTGGCTCGGTGGTGGTCTGCGGTTGCACCATTGCCCTGATCAGCCGGATCCATAAAGGCGATCCGCTGCCGGATGAGCCGCTTGCGGTTGTCCCGACCGCCAGCGTCGCGGGAGGTCGCTGATATGTGGGATCTCATTGGCAAGGACCTGGGGCAGAACTCGCTGATCACGGCATTCGCCGGTGTTGGCCTGGTGATGTGGGTGTCGGTGGTGCTGTCCAAGCGCCTGACCTATGGCCGGATCCACGGTTCGGCGATTGCCATCGCGATCGGCCTGGTGCTGGCGTGGATCGGCGGTACGTTGACCGGCGGGCAGAAGGGGCTGGCGGATGTGGCGCTGTTTTCCGGTGTCGGTTTGATGGGCGGGGCGATGTTGCGGGACTTCGCCATCGTCGCCACGGCCTTCGAGGTCCAGGCGACCGAGGCGAAGAAGGCGGGGTTGGTTGGAGCGCTGGCGTTGCTGCTGGGTACGTTGTTGCCGTTTATTGTCGGCTCGTGCATGGCCTGGGCCTTCGGTTATCGCGATGCGGTGAGCATCACCACTATTGGCGCCGGGGCGGTGACCTATATCGTCGGGCCGGTGACCGGGGCGGCGATTGGCGCGAGTTCCGAGGTGGTGGCGCTGTCGATTGCGACGGGTTTGATCAAGGCGATCCTGGTGATGGTCGGCACGCCGGTGGCGGCGCGTTGGATGGGGTTGGACAACCCGCGTTCGGCGATGGTGTTCGGTGGTCTGGCGGGCACGGTCAGTGGGGTGACCGCGGGGTTGGCGGCGACGGATCGGCGGTTGGTGCCTTATGGCGCGCTGACGGCGACTTTCCATACCGGGTTGGGTTGTCTGCTTGGGCCTTCGGTGCTGTTCTTCATTGTGCGCGGTCTGGTGGGCTGATCCTGATTATTTTGTGCCTGTTCTACCGTTTTCGCCGCACCGCCGCGAAGAGGCCCTTGAGGCCACCGGAAATGCATGATCGAACCTAGTCGTTGGCTGCTCAAGTCAATCGGTTGGCGTACATCCGGCACTCCGCCAGAAGCGCCAGCAGGTTGGGATCGCGCTCCTTGGCCTTCAGAAACACCACGCCAATATGCTGTTGCAGGCGGTAGCGCGCCTGCAATGGAATCAGCTTCACCCGATTCTCGTACACCGCCGCAATCCGCCCCGGCAGCAAGGCATAACCGACGCCGGAGCTGACCATGCTCAACAGCGTGAAGATATCGTTGACCTGCATCGCCACCTTTGGCTCGAACCCGGCCTGCTCGAACACCCGGTTGCCGTCCCGGTGGGTGGCGAAGCCTTGGGTCAGGGTAATGAAGGTCATGTCTTTCAGGTCCGCCAGGTCAACTTCGTCCTGTTGGGACAAGGGTGAGTCGGCGGGCGTCGCCAGGAAAATATCATCGGAAAACAGCGGAAGATGCTCGCAGTCCGAGTCGTTGGTGGTCTCATCCAGCGACACCAGGATCGCGTCCACCTCCATGTTCTTGAGCTTGTACAACAGGTCGAAGTTCGAGCCCAGGATCAGGTCGATATTGAGTTCGCTGCGGCGGATCTTCAGGCCCATGATCAGTTGCGGCACGGTTTTCACCGTCAGCGAATAGAGCGACCCGAGCTTGAAGCGTTCGGCGGAGAACCCGGCGGCTTCGCGGGTCATTCGCACGCTTTCGACCACATCCTGGATCAGCTTCTGCGCGCGCTCTTCCAGCACATAGGCGCTTTCCAGCGGTGTGAGGTTGCGGCCTTCGTGCTTGAACAACGGGCAGCGCAGGGCGTTTTCCAGGGAGTGGATGGCCCGGTGCACGCTGACATTGCTGGTCTGCAACTCGGCCGCCGCCCGCGCCAGGTTGCCGGTACGCATAAAGGCCAGGAACACCTCCAGCTTTTTCAAGGTCAGCTCTTCGTCGATCAGCATGGCGCGGGCTCTTTTTCGAATGCCCCGATTGTGCCCAAGTCCCGGGGTTTTGGCTGGGGCTTTTTCAGAATGGAGCCGGCTTGAGGGACGCTCGATTGCCTGTGAGGATTTTAGCGTTCTCCCAGGCCTCTTCGCGGGCAAGCCCTGCTCCTACAGTTTTCCGTCGTTCACAGAACTCGTGTGCGCCACCGTACTGTAGGAGCAGGGCTTGTCGGATCGCCGCACCGCCGCGAAGGCACCCGCTCAGGCGCTACGAGTTTTGCGGGTGTTCTACCCCGCGCTTATCCAACGCCGAATCGACCAGCGCCTTCGCCAACTCGATCAGATGCACCACGCCCAGCACCACCTTGCGGTTGGCGCCACTCAGGTTTTCCACGGATTCATAGGCTGTTGCGGCGGCCGACTCCAGCAACTCGTAGGCGGTGGTCAGCGACTCTTCCGAGCGCACATCCGCGCGAATCTGGAACAGGCTTTCCGGTAGTTTGTAAGGTTCGGATGGTTCAACCGGTGGCAGGTTGTAGTGGGCGAATACCCGGTCGCTGGTTTTGTCGTGCCTGTGCAGCGGGCTGACGGGTGGGTCGGGGGTAATCTTCGACATATTCTCGACTCTCTCAACATGTGAGTTGAGCCGCCAAACACCACTGCTAAATGGTTAGGTGGCGGCCGTACGCAGGTTAGCAGACCGGCGAGTCAAGAAACCGGCGCACCCGAAGATGCCCTGCGCACAGCCACCATAATGCGCAGGCCACAAAAAAAGCGCCTGACAGGACGGGGGCGCTATGCGCCTTGACTCAACGCGGGCTGCTAAACCCGATCACTGAATTGGCAGTGACGAACGAAGACTAGCCACGTGTTTTGGCAGGCGCAAGCGGTCAGGATTTTCTAGGAAATTTCACTCAAGTGAAAGAGTAAAGTCGCATTCAGTGGTCTGCAAACTGGCGATTTTTTCGGACTATGATCACCCCAGCAACTGGCGTGGGCATGAGCGGCCCCTTAATCACAATCTCAAGGACGCACATGCAGACAATTGTTGTTCGTTATTTGGAGGTCATTACGTCTCGCGACGGAGTGCCTGGAACATCGGTCCTGTTGGGGACTGAAATTTACGAGAATATTAAAGAGGTACTCATTCCAGGAATACCCCAGCCAAAGGGTGATCGTGCCTTGCATCCGGTGTTCTTCACGAAATGCTTTCTTGGTATCGATAATCATCTGTGGCGGGTGGAGTCGGTAGCGGCGACACCCGCGGATGCACAGCAGCCAGCTTTCTTCTCGGTCTTGATCAAACGACATGATGTGTCCAAGGAAATATTTCTTTACCAGACTCTGAAATCAAACAAGGGTCTGACGGCACAGAAAATTCTGGGGCAGCAGGGCACGTTGGTGGAGGTGGATTACGGGTTTGTCCAGAGGGCTGGCCGGATGAACGCGATCAGTAAAACGAATAAGCGTTATATGGATACGTTGCTTGAGGCGGAAATGCACAAGCGGCGGTTAGCGGTGGTCGTGAAAGTGATATCAGCGAACCTGATTCAGGTCGCTCCTGTTACGTCTCAAGAGATAAAGCCGGGTGATCGAACGGCGTTCAAGCTTGATCGAAGTACACTCGAAAAAATGCCTAGGTATCAGAACAGCGGTAAAGAAAGTTACGTCATTTGCAGCATGCTTGAGTGTGTGTCTGTACAGAGGATTTTACCGCCGGTCAGCTATTTCAAAGAGGGGCGAAGTTCAGGGCGCAACGCCAACTATGGCATTGCCCTCAGTCGCTCCGAGAGCAAAAAGCTCAAGAACGCGTTGATTCACGCGATTGGAGCGGGTGACCATGTCCCCTATAACGATGTCCTACAGAGCCAGCGCCAGGTTGATCAGCTTCAGGCATCTGTCGATTCTCTGACGGCTCAATTGAAGGATCAAGCGCAACGCCTCAATCATTTGTCGGCAGTCGAGCGATTGGCCAGAAGCTGGGCTGAGTCCATGGGGCGTGACTATGAGGATGAGCTTGAGTTTCAGCGCGCTCTGGACGCCGAGAACGGGCATTGACTTACACGGCTTGTTCGGTCTGCTGGTCCTGAGCAGATTGACACGAACTATGGTTTTCAATAGCATTGGAAAGCATGGTCCGGAAATCGAGAGCAGAACTCTACCCGGGCGACAGGGCTAATACCCTTTTCTGTGAAAGTAAAATGTACAAAATAGCCGCCTTCAGGGGCGGCTTTTTTGTGCCCTGGGAAATGTCTTTCAGAACCACCCAACCCCCAACGCCGAACTCAACAAACCCAACCCCACCCCCGCCAGAATCAACCAGATGGCATTGACCCGGCTGAAATAGACCACCGCGGCGCTGACTAGCGTCAGCAGCAAACTCAAGGTGCTGGTTTCCATGCTGCGAATCAGGATGTAGCTGGCCGCGAGGATCAGGCCCACCGAGATCGGCAGCAAGGCGCGCTTGATCCGTTGCACCCACGGGGTTTCGGTGTGTTTTTCCAGCCAGCCAGCGCCGAACCAGGTCAGCATCGAGCACGGCAGCAGCTTGGCCGTCAACGCCACCAGCGCCCCGGGCAGGCCCGCCGTCTGCTGGCCGATAAACACCAGGAACATGCCGTTGGGCCCCGGCAACGCCTGGGACAGGGCGAAGAAGGCGACGAACTGGGCGTCGCTGATCCAGTTCATCTGGGTCACGGTGTAGCGGTGGATATCGCCCAGGGCCACGGTGTTGCCGCCAATGGCCATCAAGGACCAGAGCGCGCATTGGATCATCAGGTGGAACAGCACGGTCTGCATGGCTCAGGCTCGTTTGTCGAGAAAACGCAGGGCAATCGACAGCGGAATGCAGATCAGCAAGACGCTCCATAACGGCAGCACCAGCACCCCCATCAGAATAAAGGTCACGCCGAAGGCGCAGTAGTTGGCGAGATTGCGCGGCATGGCCTTGAGCAGGCGCAAGGTGGTGCCGAGCATCAGCCCGGTGGCAATCGGCATGATCGCGCCGAACACCTGTTGCACCGCGTCATTGCTCCACCAGCGGGCATAGGCGAAACCCGCCAGCACGGTGATGATCGACGGAAACAGGTACAACCCGAACAACGCCGCGCAAGCCCCGGCCAGGCCATGTTGGCGGCGGCCGTAGATGATGCTGACATTGCCGATATTCGGGCCGGGGAAGAACTGGCCGGTGGTCAGCAGTTCGTTGAAGGCCGGCTCGTCGACCCAGCGTCGGCGGTCGACCATCATCTGCCGGGCCCAGGGCATGACCCCGCCAAAACCGAACAGGCCGACCATGGCGAAGTTATAGAAGAGTTGCCAGAGGCTGGGCGAAGGAGCAGGGGAGGTGAGTGCGGGCGCGGACATCAGCATGGGCTCCGTTGAACGCCTGGGTTCAGGTCATGACGCCGTTGAGCGGGCAACGGGCCATCAGTAAAACCGGTTCGGACGTGACACGCCAGAGGGGGACGGCCTGGCTTTTAGTTTTCTGTCAGGGTTGGTCTTTTTTTCTTAATCTATGGGGCGATATATAGAAGGTAGAGGCTTTGTTTTTTGTGGGAAGGTGCCTGGAGAGAGGTTCTTCCTGACGATGTCATGCCAAGACTCTTGTGCTTTTGTCCGTCAGGCCTGAGCCTTGGGCGCAGTTGTTTCGACCAAGCGAGGTAAGTGGCAGATGTATCACGGGGAACGACTCAACGCCTGGACCCATCTGGTAGGGGCCGTATTGGCGTGTATCGGGGCGATCTGGTTGCTGGTGGTGGCGAGCCTCGACGGCAGCCCCTGGAAGATTGTCAGTGTAGCGATCTATGGCGTGACCCTGTTGCTGCTGTACAGCGCGTCGACGGTTTATCACAGCGTGCGTGGGCGGGCCAAGGTGATCATGCAGAAGGTCGATCACCTGTCGATCTACCTGTTGATTGCCGGCAGCTACACGCCGTTCTGCCTGGTGACATTACGCGGGCCCTGGGGCTGGACGCTGTTCGGGATCGTCTGGGGCCTGGCGGTGATCGGCATGTTGCAGGAGATCAAGCCACGTTCCGAGGCGCGGATCCTGTCCATTGTGATCTACGCGGTGATGGGCTGGATCGTGCTGGTGGCGGTCAAGCCGCTGCTCGCCGCACTGGGGACGGCGGGGTTTGTCTGGCTGGCAGCCGGCGGGGCGCTATATACCCTGGGGATTATCTTCTTTGCTCTGGATTATCGGCTGCGGCATGCTCATGGGATCTGGCACCTGTTCGTGATTGCCGGCAGCGTGCTGCATTTTGTGGCGATTTCCTGGTACGTGATCTGACTTGAGGTCGAGCGCAGACCTTTGTAGGAGCCGCCTTGCCGGCGATGAGGCCAGTGAGCCTTGCATCGCCTGATCGGCCGCCATCGCCGGCAAGCCGGCTCCTACAGGGTTTTGCGGTGTGTCAGAAAGTCAGAAATCGCCCCACAGCTGTTGGGCCACCGCCAAAGCCACCACTGGCGCGGTCTCGGTACGCAGCACCCTTGGGCCGAGGCGCGCCGGCAGATAACCGGCTTGCGCGGCCTGGGCCACTTCGCCGTCCGACAACCCGCCTTCCGGGCCGATCAGGAATGCCAGCGTCCCCGGCTTGGGGTGACTGGTCAGTGGCTCGGCCACCGGGTGCAGCACCAGCTTGAGTTCGGCTTCGGTCTGTTTCACCCACTCGGCCAGCAACAGCGGCGGATGAATCACTGGCAGGCTGGAGCGGCCGCACTGTTCGCAGGCGCTGATCGCGATCTGCCGCCAGTGGGCCAGGCGTTTGTCGGCGCGTTCGTCCTTGAGGCGTACTTCACAACGTTCGCTGACGATGGGGGTGATTTCGCTGACGCCCAGTTCGGTGGCTTTCTGGATCGCCCAGTCCATCCGCTCGCCCCGGGACAGGCCCTGGCCGAGGTGGATGCGCAGGGGGGATTCGGTCTGCCCGGCGAAGCTTTCGGCCAGTTGGATGCGCACGCGCTTCTTGCCGACCTCCAGCAAGGTGCCGAGGAATTCCGTGCCCGAACCGTCGAACACTTGCAGGGCGTCACCTTCGGCCATGCGCAGAACGCGGCCGATGTAGTGGGCCTGGGCCTCGGGGAGCTCGTGTTCGCCGAGGCTAAGGGGGGCGTCGATAAAGAAGCGGGACAGTCGCATGGTGAATCTCTGGATATCGGAATGATGTGTTGCTGGGGAGGGCCTCTTCGCGGGCAAGCTCCGCTCCCACAGGTTTTGTGTCGAGCACAGCATTCGGGCTTGACTCAAATACTGTGGGATCGCCGAACCGCCGCGAAGGCGTTATGACTGGCTCCGGATGAACTCAAGCCAACATCCTAGCCCGGATCACGAAAATCCGGATGGAAATTGCCCGGCACCGCCACGCTGACACCCGTGCGGGTAGCGATATCGATCCCCTCGCTGGCCACTTCAGCCAGGAAGTCGATCTGCTCCGGGGTAATGACATACGGCGGCAGGAAATACACCACGCTGCCCAGCGGCCGCAGCAAGGCGCCGCGCTCCAGGGCGTGCTGGAAGACCTTCAACCCACGGCGCTCCTGCCACGGATAGGCGGTTTTGCTCGCCTTGTCCTGGACCATCTCGATCGCCAGGGTCATACCCGTCTGGCGAACCTCGGCGACATGCGGATGGCCCACCAGATGCGCGGTGGAACTGGCCATCCGCTGGGCCAAAGCCTTGTTGTTCTCGATAACGTTGTCCTGTTCGAAGATATCCAGGGTTGCCAACGCCGCCGCACAGGCCAGTGGGTTGCCGGTGTAGCTGTGGGAATGCAGGAACGCCCGCAGGGTCGGATAGTCGTCGTAGAAGGCGCTGTAGACGTCTTCGGTGGTCAGGCATGCCGCCAGCGGCAGGTAACCGCCGGTCAGGGCCTTGGACAGGCAGAGGAAGTCCGGTCGGATACCGGCTTGCTCGCAGGCGAACATGCTCCCGGTCCGGCCGAAGCCCACGGCGATTTCATCGTGGATCAGGTGCACGCCATACCGGTCGCAGGCCTCGCGCAGCAGCTTGAGGTAGACCGGATGGTACATGCGCATGCCGCCGGCACCCTGGATCAGCGGCTCGACGATCACCGCGGCGACGCTGGCGTGGTTTTCCGCCAGGGTCTGTTCCATGACCAGGAACATATTGCGCGAATGCTCTTCCCAGCTCATGCCTTCCGGACGCAGGTAGCAATCCGGGCTCGGCACCTTGATGGTGTCCAGCAGCAGGGCCTTGTAGGTTTCGGTGAACAGCGGCACATCGCCCACCGACATTGCCGCCACGGTCTCGCCGTGATAGCTGTTGGTCAGGGTGACGTAACGCTTCTTGTCCGGCAGGCCACGGTTGAGCCAGTAATGAAAGCTCATCTTCAGCGCGACTTCTATACAGGACGAACCGTTGTCGGCATAGAAGCAGCGGGTCAGGCCTTCGGGCGTCATCTGCACCAGGCGTTCGGACAGTTCGATCACCGGCTGATGGCTGAAACCGGCGAGGATCACGTGCTCGAGCTGGTCGACCTGATCCTTGATCCGCTGGCCGATGCGCGGGTTGCAGTGACCGAACACATTGACCCACCAGGAACTGACCGCGTCGAGGTAGCGCTTGCCGTCGAAATCCTCCAGCCAGACGCCTTCGCCGCGCTTGATGGGGATCATCGGCAGTTGCTCGTGATCTTTCATCTGGGTGCAGGGATGCCATACCACCGCGAGGTCGCGTTGCATCCACTGGTTATTCAGGCTCATTTCCACTCTCCGGGCGCTTGTCCGCGACGCAGGCGGACACACAATCGCGCAAGCCTATGCAATGCGCGGCCGTAGGACAACCCATGGCGTCGTTGCCGAAACATGGAGAGCCCGAATAAACCCGTGGGCCCAGGTGTTCACTTCACGGATCGACCTTAATATTTTCTTAACGCGCTCGTCTCAGACTGATAATCGTATTTTTCGATATTTCAAAGCGAAATTTTCCGCTTTAATTCGATAGGTAAACCATTAGTCTTGGGCGCATCACTTACAGGATTCCGGCAATGCAGCTACGCAATTCATCCTCTCGCTACGGTGCTGTCAGTATCTTCCTGCATTGGGGCGTTGCCCTGGTGGTGTTTGGTCTTTTTGCGCTGGGCTTGTGGATGGTCGGGCTCGACTACTACAGCGAATGGCGCAAGGCGGCGCCGGACCTGCATAAAAGCATCGGCCTGACCCTGTTCGCGGTCATGGTGCTGCGGCTGATCTGGCGTTTTATTAGCCCGCCGCCGCCGTCACCGGCCAACCATGGTCGACTGACCCGCCTGGGTGCCAAGTTCGGTCATGCGTTCCTCTATCTCGGCCTGTTTGCCTTGATGTTTTCCGGGTACCTGATTTCCACCGCCGAAGGTGTCGGGATTCCGGTGTTCAACCTGTTCGATGTGCCTGCCTTGATTTCCAGCATCCCCAATCAGGCGGATGTGGCCGGCAGTGTGCATTTGTTCCTGGCCTGGACCGTGGTGATCTTTGCGGTTCTCCATGGTCTGGCTGCTCTGAAACACCACTTTATCGACCGTGATGCGACGCTGACCCGCATGCTGGGTCGCAAAGCCTGATGTTCAACCTCGACTCAAAAGGAATAGAAGTATGTTGAAAAAGACTCTCGCCGCTCTGGCAATCGGTTCTGCACTGTTTGTTGCCGGTCAGGCGATGGCTGCGGATTACGTGATCGACAAGCAGGGCCAGCACGCCTTCGTCAATTTCAAGATCAGCCACCTGGGCTACAGCTACATCACCGGTACCTTCAAGGACCTGGACGGCAAGTTCAGCTTTGATGCGGCCAAGCCTGAAGACAGCAAGATTGAAGTCAACGTGCGTACCGCCAGCGTGTTCACCAACAATGCCGAGCGTGACAAGCACATCTCCAGCAAGGACTTCCTGGACGTTGCCAATATTGCCGATGCCAAGTTCGTCTCCACTGCGGTCAAATCCACTGGCAAGAATGCCGATGGCAAAGACACGGCTGACGTGACGGGCGACCTGACCTTGCACGGCGTGACCAAGTCGATCGTGGTCAAGGCTACCTTCCTGGGTGAAGGCAAGGATCCATGGGGCGGCTACCGCGCTGGTTTCGAAGGTGTAGCGCACATCAAGCGTTCGGACTTCGGCAAGATGATGGATTTGGGTCCAGCGTCTGATGCGGTAGAGCTGTACATCACGTTTGAAGGTGTGAAAGCGAAGTAATGCTGAGAATGTAGGAGCTGGCTTGCCAGCGATAGCATTGGTGAATGCACCATCGAATCGCCAGCAAGCCGGCTCCCACAATAAATGGGGGCCTGAAAGGGCCCCATAAAAAACGCCCCCGGCTCTCACGAACCGGGGGCGTTTTTCATTGCGCCATCAACTCAGCGATTGCGAGTCAACAACGCCGGCTTCTCGCCTCTTGGACGCCCTGGCAGTTGATCCAACTGCTCAGGCGTCGGGAAGCGATCGCTCTTCGACTCTTTATGAATGATCTTCGGCCCTGGCCCGCGCGGGTTCTGCACCGCCGGCTCTTCCCGAGGCTGATCATCCCGCGCCGGACGACGATTGCGCGACTCCTCACGACGGGCTTGCCCATCACGGGGAGCGCCATTACGTGGACCGCTGCGCTTGGCCGGAGGCGTCCCGGTAGTCGCACCGTTGCTGCTACGCGGACCATTCTGACGACCCTGCGGCTGCCCGGTACGCGGAGCACCCGCACCCGCGGCGCCACCCTGAGCCGGAGCCCCCGGACGACGACCACGACCTTGAGCCGGCTTGGCCTGAGGCACGTAGTCAACGCGATTCCCAAAGTTATCCACATCGTCATCCAGGAACTCATCCGGAGCACGATCCGCCGCCGCGCGTGGCGGCTGGCTTGGCTGACGCTGTTCGCGAGCCGGAGTCCCTTCACGGGGCTTCTGCTCGCGAGCCGGACGCTCACCGCGACCGTTGGCGGGGGCCTTTTCCTTGCCGCCCTTGTCCTTGCCTTTATCCCGACGACCGCCACCACCACCGCCGCCGTTCGGGCCATCGCCCTTCGGACCGCGTGGAGGCGTGCGTGGATTACGCACATCCGGACGCTCGCGCACTTCCGGCTTCTCGGCTTCCACGGCGCTGGAATCAAAGCCCATCAGGTCGCCGTCGGCGATTTTCTGCTTGGTCATGCGCTCGATGCTTTTCAGCAGCTTCTCTTCGTCCGGCGCGACCAGGGAAATGGCCTCGCCCGAACGACCGGCCCGGCCGGTACGGCCGATACGGTGCACGTAGTCTTCGTCGACGTTCGGCAGTTCGAAGTTCACCACGTGCGGCAGCTGGTCGATATCCAAACCGCGCGCGGCGATATCGGTGGCCACCAGGATGCGCACTTCACCGGCCTTGAAGTCGGCCAGGGCTTTGGTGCGGGCGTTCTGGCTCTTGTTGCCGTGGATGGCGACAGCGCTCAGGCCGTGCTTGTCCAGGTACTCGGCCAGGCGGTTGGCGCCGTGCTTGGTGCGGGTGAACACCAGGACCTGTTCCCAGGCGCCGGCGGTGATCAGGTGCGCCAGCAGCGAACGCTTGTGGCTGGCGGCCAGGCGGAACACGCGCTGTTCGATACGCTCGACCGTGGTGTTCGGCGGCGTGACTTCGATGCGTTCCGGGTTGTGCAGCAGCTTGCCGGCGAGGTCGGTGATGTCCTTGGAGAAGGTCGCCGAGAACAGCAGGTTCTGACGCTTGGACGGCAGGCGCGCGAGGACCTTCTTCACGTCATGGACAAAGCCCATGTCGAGCATGCGGTCGGCTTCGTCCAGCACGAGGATTTCCACGTGGGACAGGTCGACGCTGCCTTGGCCGCACAGGTCGAGCAAACGACCCGGGCAGGCAACCAGCACGTCGACGCCACGGGACATGGCCTGAACCTGTGGGTTCATGCCGACGCCGCCGAAGATGCAGGCGCTGACGAATTTCAGGTCACGGGCGTAGACCTTGAAGCTCTCGTGGACCTGGGCAGCCAGTTCACGGGTCGGGGTCAGGACCAGGACGCGGGGTTGGCGCGGGCCGTGACGCTGGGATTTGTCCGGGTGACCGTTGGGAAACAACCGTTCCAGAATCGGAAGGGCGAAGCCTCCGGTTTTACCCGTACCTGTCTGTGCCGCGACCATCAGGTCGCGACCTTGCAACACGGCGGGAATGGCCCGCTGTTGCACCGGAGTAGGCTCGGTGTAGCCGGCTGCCTCGATGGCAGCGACCAAAGCCTCGGAGAGACCGAGGGAAGCAAAGGACATGAGTAATCCTGTTCAGTTAGGGCTTGGCCCGATGGGAATCTTGCCTGGCGCGAATGGCGTTTCAGGTTCTGCAAGAGGAAAGCTGGCCGCATGTCTTGTGGCCCGGCGAGTTTTCTTGCAGACCCCTGGGGCGCATCCCGTCCGGTCCTGCTGGGCCTTGAGGCTCTACGCACTGCTCGCGCGGGCCCTTGGGCGGCGCTGGTCGCAGTGTCGGAATACCTGATGCAAGGTCGAGCGTCCGGGCGTGAGCCTGGCGGGAACGCCGGAGTATAACAGAGCAAACGCCGCGCGCCGCTTTCCTGCTGCTCAACGGTTTGTGCTTTTGTTATCAGGGGCGGCGCAGTCCCGGGTCCGGGTGGCGTTCCGACGAAGCTCCGGCGTTCTTGAGGGCCCCTTCGCGAGCAAGCTCTGCTCCTACAAGGTCCTGCGTAGATCAAGGGACGTTTTTGGCCTTGTCGGTATAGCGGGCAACCAGCGCGGCGTAGGCCGGTTCACGCTTGAAACGCCGCAGCTCGGCGCCGAAACGCTGGACCAACAGGTCCATTCCTGCGTTACGGCGGATCGCCAGGTACTGGCTTTCCCGGGCAATCACCGTCGGGTACTGGTCGACCTGGTCCTGCAACTGCAGTTGTTTCAGGAGGCGCTGGCCGACCCGCCGATCGGTGATCAGCAGATCGATGCGACCGCGGACCAGTTTGCCGAAGTTGGCTTCGTGACTGGGCCCGTCTTCGCGCTTGAGGCCCGTGGTGTCCTTGAACACCGAACCGTACAGATAACCAGGCGAGGTGCCGATGGTCAGGCCCTTGAGTTCTCCCAGGGTGGTAAAGGGATGAGGGCGGGCCTTGGCGAAGAACATCACGAACTCCACTTCCGACAAGGGTTCGCCGGGGTAGAGCAGACTGTTGTCGCGCTCGTGGTTGTGGAAGATATCCAGGGCGCCATCGGCCTGGCCCTGGTCGAGCAGCATCAGGCAGCGTTTCCAGGGCAGGAACTGCCACTCGACCTCTACGCCCAGGCGCTGGAAGACAGTGGCCGTGGTTTCGTAGTCGAGCCCTTTGGCCTGGCCGTTTTCTTCGTAGGCGTAGGGGGCCCAGGGATCGGTGACAATACGCAGCTTTTCACCTTGAGCGGCAAAACTCAGGCAAGCAAAAAGCACGGCTGTCAGAAGTTGGGCAATGACGGGCATGGCTGGAGATTACGACGCTGGAGCGGCGAATAGAAGCGCTGGCGTGTTTTCTCTGGGGGGCTTGCTCGGGTAACACGGTTGCAGCCCCCGGATTTCCAGGGGCTTGCAGTTTTCAGCGCGGCAGCTTCAGGTTGTTCCAGATCGCCAGGCTCGGTTCCGCCTGGTTCAGGGTGTAAAAGTGCAGCCCTGGCGCGCCACCTTCCAGCAGGCGGTCGCACATCTGGCTGATCACCTGCTCGCCGAAGGCCTGGATGCTTTGGGTGTCGTCACCGTAGGCTTCCAGTTGCTTGCGGATCCAGCGTGGGATTTCCGCGCCGCAGGCGTCGGAGAAGCGCGCCAGCTTGCTGTAGTTGGTGATCGGCATGATGCCCGGCACGATCGGGATGTTCACGCCCATCGCCCGTACGCGCTCGACGAAATAGAAGTAGCTGTCGGCGTTGAAGAAGTACTGGGTGATCGCGCTGTCGGCGCCGGCGTTGGCCTTGCGCACGAAGTTCTGCAGATCGGCTTCGAAGTTGCGCGCTTGCGGGTGCATTTCCGGGTAGGCGGCGACTTCGATATGGAAGTGGCTGCCGGTTTCTTCACGAATGAAGGCCACCAGGTCATTGGCGTGCAGCAACTCGCCGCTGGCCATGCCCATGCCGGAAGGCAGGTCACCGCGCAGGGCGACGATGCGCTGGATACCGGCGCCCTTGTATTGCTGCAGCAGGCCGCGCAGGTCGGCTTTGCTGTCGCCGACGCAGGACAGGTGCGGTGCGGCGGGAATCTTTACTTCGCTCTCGAGCTGCAGCACGGTATTGATCGTGCGGTCGCGGGTCGAACCACCGGCACCGTAGGTGCAGGAGAAGAAGTCGGGGTTGTAGCTGGCCAACTGACGGGCAGTGGCGAGCAGTTTTTCTTGCCCAGCATCGGTCTTGGTCGGGAAGAACTCGAAGCTGTAGCGACGATCTTGGGACATGGTCGGATCCTTGGAAACGCGAAAGCCGGATGCTGGCTCTTGTAGGAGCAAGCTTGCTCGCGATGAACGCGACGCGGAGTGTCAGTGACACCGCTATCGCGAGCAAGCTCGCTCCTACAAGGAACCAGGCGTATCAGTAGCGATAGGCGTGCGGCTTGAACGGACCTTCGACGGCCACGCCGATGTAGTCGGCCTGGGTCTTGGTCAGTTGGGTGACCACGCCGCCGAAGCCGCGGACCATTTCCAGGGCCACTTCTTCGTCGAGTTTCTTCGGCAGCACTTCCACGGTCAGGCGCTCGGCTTTCTGAGCGGCGGGCAGGTCGGCGTACTTCTGGCCGAACAGGAAGATCTGCGCCAGGACCTGGTTGGCGAACGAACCGTCCATGATGCGGCTTGGGTGACCGGTGGCGTTACCCAGGTTTACCAGACGGCCTTCGGCCAGCAGGATCAGGTAGTCGTCGTTCTGTGGATCGAAATCGCCGTGACCGGTGCGATGGACCTTGTGCACCTGTGGCTTCACTTCTTCCCATGCCCAGTTCTTGCGCATGAAAGCGGTGTCGATTTCGTTGTCGAAGTGACCGATGTTGCAGACCACGGCGCGCTTTTTCAGGGCCTTGAGCATGTTGGCATCGCAGACGTTGACGTTACCGGTGGTGGTCACGATCAGGTCGATCTTGCCCAGCAGGGCCGCGTCGATGCTGGCGGCGGTGCCGTCGTTCAGGCCGTTGATGAATGGCGAAACCACTTCGAAACCGTCCATGCAGGCTTGCATGGCGCAGATCGGGTCGACTTCGGAGACCTTGACGATCATGCCTTCCTGACGCAGGGACTGGGCCGAGCCCTTGCCCACGTCACCGTAGCCGATCACCAGCGCTTGCTTGCCGGACAGCAGGTGGTCGGTGCCGCGCTTGATGGCATCGTTCAGGCTGTGACGGCAGCCGTACTTGTTGTCGTTCTTGCTCTTGGTCACCGAGTCGTTGACGTTGATGGCCGGGATTTTCAGCTCGCCCTTGGCCAGCATGTCCAGCAGGCGGTGCACGCCAGTGGTGGTTTCTTCGGTCACGCCGTGGATTTTGTCCAGCATGGCCGGGTATTTCTTGTGGATGATCTCGGTCAGGTCGCCGCCGTCGTCGAGGATCATGTTGGCGTCCCAAGGCTGACCGTCCTTCAGGATGGTCTGCTCGATGCACCACTCGTACTCTTGCTCGGTTTCACCTTTCCAGGCGAACACCGGGATACCGGCAGCGGCGATGGCGGCAGCGGCCTGGTCCTGGGTCGAGAAGATGTTGCAGGACGACCAGCGTACTTCGGCACCCAGGACAACCAGGGTTTCGATCAGTACGGCGGTCTGGATGGTCATGTGGATGCAGCCGATGATCTTGGCGCCTTTGAGCGGCAGCTCACCGGCGTACTTGCGGCGCAGACCCATCAGGGCCGGCATTTCCGATTCGGCGATGATGGTTTCGCGACGGCCCCAGGCAGCCAGGGACATGTCGGCGACTTTGTAGTCGTTGAAATCTGCAGGCGTGTTGACAGCGCTCATGAAGAGCCTCCATTCGTAGTATGCGAATGGGCGCCGTTGTGCGTTTAGTGTCCGTGCAGGGAGTCCTGAACGAACAACGCCCCATCCGAGCCTGACAGGTCGAGCCTGCTGCAGCGCCCCTCGGACAGGTGGCGGGAAAACGGTATCAAGGGAAGATGACCGTTTTGAAACGACCGGCATTATAACGCGGCTTTTGCGGCTTGCCCAAGTGATTAGCGTGCAGTTTGTCGCGTCGACCCGCCCGGGGTCGACGCTGAAGGTTTCCAACTGGGGGTCAGGGCTGAAAGTCGAGCTCCAGGGGCATGGAGAAATAGCCGAGGATCGAGCAGTCGTTCCCAAGCAGGGCAAAGCGGATATCGAGGCCGGTACGACCATGGGCATTCAGGCGGCTTTCCCAGAAATAGTCATCCGCTGTTTCTGTTTCAATCTCCAGCAGGTTGTCGAAGCGCGGCCGTGCCAGGCTGACGCCGGACCGCGTGGACGCCGTCGCGGGGCTGAGGATGCTGTTGTTCAGGACCTGGAGGTCGTGCACAAAAAGCAGGTTTTCGCCGCGCAGGGCAATCGGCGCAAAGCGAATATGCAGGCTGTCCCCGGGGTGTGCCGAGAGGCTGAAGGGCTGTTCTTCCGGGCCTTGCCAGTGTTCCGGACGAGCGCCCTGGATAAACAGGTGGCGGGACTGGACCCTGGTCGGCGAATCAGCCGAGGCACTGGGACCGGGATGATTCTCGAGCAGGGTTTCGGTGTCGAGGACAAACAGCAGGTGTCTGTCGAATGCGTCTTGGGGCATGGAGGTCTCCTTCCCTGAGTCTGCCGATGCTGCGCCCTGGCCAGCTTGCCGCGGTCAGCCGTGGCGGGCCGCCAGGGATGACGCCTCGCGTTGGCCACGAAGCGTCAGCGCAACAGCCGCCTCAGTTATGGATGGTGATGAATGGATCCCAGGAGAAGTAGCCGCAAGGTTTGCAGTCGCGGTCCACGATCATGAAGTTGAAGTGGTAGGTCACACGACCGGTCTCCAGTGTCTCGGACGACCAGTAGTAATTGTCGACTTTCTGACAGGTCGGAATGACCGGGTTGCTGGTGTTGGGCTGGGCGAACGAGGCGGTTGCCTTGCGTGGCGTCGGGGTCGAGATCAGGTTGGCGCCGACGTTGCCGATGAACCGGTAGAAAATCACCGATTTCTCGAAGCCCAGGGACAGGCTGGTTTCCCGCCAGCGGATCAGGTCGCCGACCTGCGCCTTGAGATCCAGTTCGCCACCGGCCTGGCCGCTGACCACGTTGTCCTGGTTGGTGATCATGTAGACGTGTTGCCAGTCGATCAGCGTCGGCTGATCGGGGTTGCGGCTGGGGTTGGGGTATTTTTTCAGGATGGTTTCAGTGTCAAAGCTGACAAGTACATCAGTAACTCTAGACATGTTTAAGCGTCCTTACTTGGTGGTAGGTCAATGGTGAGATGCTGGTCTCCCATGGCCTCGCGGAGCTTGCGCGTCCTGCGCGTTCGTCTGATGGCGCTATGTTGCCAAGTTCCGGTTGGCTGAATGCTGGGTCCGTTCCAGCAGGTCACGGACGGAGAATAGCCAAGGGCAAAGAGCTGTCAAACAGCCTTGTGGCTAATGGGTCATTTTTAGACTGGTGGTCGCGGGTGGTTGGAGTCGGTGGGCAAGCGTTCTAACATGAGGGCTCAGGCCTGTCGGATATTTTCATCCGGCGGCAAGACGGTCAGGAGAATGCATGAATTTCCACACCCGCAAATGGGTCAAACCCGAAGACCTCAATCCCAATGGCACGCTGTTCGGCGGCAGCCTGCTGCGCTGGATCGACGAGGAAGCGGCGATCTACGCCATCGTCCAATTGGGCAACCAGCGTGTCGTGACCAAGTACATCTCCGAGATCAACTTCGTCAGCGCCTCGCGCCAGGGCGACATCATCGAACTGGGCATCACCGCCACCGAGTTCGGTCGTACGTCCATCACCCTGACCTGCGAAGTGCGCAACAAGATCACCCGCAAAAGTATCCTGACCGTGGAGAAAATGGTCTTCGTAAACCTTGGCGAGGATGGCTTGCCAGCGCCCCACGGGCGGACCGAGATCAAGTACGTGAAGGATCAGTTCAAGGAAGACGAGGCGGCCCAGGCGTGATCGGTTGGGTTGTGGCATAAGGCTATTTGTTGCTGTTATTTTGTAATAAATTATCGTTTTGCGATAATTTTACCCCCTGTTAGTTTCTTTGCCGGGTCATCCGGCCAAAGAACTGACAGGAGTATTCAATGAAAGATGATCGTTTGATCAGGCACAGTCGCTGGTTGGCGAATGCCACCTTGGTTTTGCTGGTGAGCATGTTGCTGTTGAACGTGGCTTGCTGGCTTTTCCCGGTGCTTGTCGAGCATGGGCTGGACTTCAACCTGACCTCCCTGGTCAGGGATCTTGAAGTCGACATCGCCGCAATGCCCTGGTGGCAGGTGGCTGGCGGCATGTTGCTGAGCAGCATTCCATTGCTGGTCCTGACGCGTGGGTTGGAAGCGTTGCGTGCTTTGTTCCAGACCTATGCGCAGGGTGAATATTTTTCCCGGGAAACGGCCAGCCTGCTGGGCGCGGTAGGCAAGAGTGTCGGTCTCTGGGTGCTTTGCAGTGTGCTGCTGTATCCGCTGATGAGCGTGTGGATAACCCTGTTGCGGCCACCGGGAGAGCGCCTGCTGAGTCTCGGTTTCAGCCCCGCTCAATTGGTGGCCTTGTTTCTGGCCGCCGCGGTCATGCTGGTGGCCCGGATCATGGGCAATGCCTGCCGGATGGCCCGTGAAAACCAACAGTTCATCTAGCAGGGTGTGTCGATGTCGATTGAAATAACGCTGGATGTGATGCTGGCCATGCGCAAGGTCAAGTCCAAGGACCTGGCGGTGCAGATTGGCATCACCGAACAGAACCTTTCGTTGTTGAAGCAGGGCAAGGTCAAGGGCTTTCGCCTGGCGACCCTTGAGGCCATTTGCCAGGCGCTCGATTGCCAGCCCGGCGATCTGCTGAAATATCGACCCGTCGTAACAGGCGCTGACGCTTAAGCCGAGGTATTGACCAAGGACTGAGTACGGCGTTGCAGGAAGATAAAGAACAGCGCCGCCAGCAGCGTGACGCAGCCGCTCAACGCCCCGGCCCAGGGCAGGTCCGCCAGGTCGATGCCGCTGCCCACCACCAGTCCGCCGATCCAGGCGCCGGTGGCGTTGCCCAGGTTGAAGGCGCTCTGGTTCAGGGTCGAACCCAGGTTCGGCGCTTCATGGGCCTGGTCGATGATCAGCAGTTGCAGGATCGGACACAGGGCAAAGGCAAAGATCCCCCACAGCACCAGGGTGATCGCCGCCGGGATGACCGAGCGGCTGGTCTGGCTGAACGCCGCCAGCACCAGCACCACCGCCAGGGCCATGCCCACCAGCGAGGGCAGCAGGCGGCTGTCGGCCAGGCGCCCGCCGAGCATGCTGCCCGCCGTCAGGCCGACGCCGAACAACAGCAGCATGATCGTGACCCCGTGGGGGCTGACACCGGTGACGTCCTGCAGGATAGGCGCGATATAGGTGAAGACACTGAACAGGCTGGTCGAGGCCAGCACACTCATGCCCAGGGCCATCAGCACATTGGTCTTGCCCAGTACGCGGAACTCGCTGGCCAGGTTGGCCTTGTCCATGGCGATATGTTTCGGCAGCCAGACCCACTGCGCAATGGCCGCGATCACGCCAATCACCGATACCGCCCAGAAGGTCGAGCGCCAGCCGGCGTATTGCCCGAGGGCAGTGCCCAGCGGTACGCCGAGCACATTGGCCAGGGTCAGGCCGGTGAACATCATCGCAATGGCCTGGGCCCGTTTATTGGGCGCGACCAAACCGGCGGCCACCACCGAGCCGATGCCGAAGAAGGCGCCATGGCACAAGGCCGTGACCACGCGTGCGGCCATCAGGGTGGTGTAGTTCGGCGCCAGGGCGCAGAGCATATTGCCGAGAATGAACATCAGGGTCATGCCCAGCAGCGTGGCCTTGCGCGGCATGTTCGCGGTGCCGATGGCCAGGATCGGCGCGCCGAAGACCACGCCCAGGGCGTAGCCGGTGATCAGCAGGCCGGCGCTGGGAATGCTGACGCCAAGGTCGCGGGCGACATCGGGCAGCAGGCCCATGATGACGAATTCGGTAGTGCCGATGCCGAAGGCGGCAACGGCGAGGGCAAGCAAGGCGAGTGGCATGCGGGTGATCTCCTGGGCAGCGGGGCCGGGCGTACGCATGCCACTGGCCCGATCACGTGCGATCGGGCAGAAGCGGAATTTATTGGAATAGGTCTATGCGCATGAAGTGCGGCGTGGTGCGGTCAGTATAAACAGCCGCACAGCGTTGGCGAATCGGTTTCTGCGGATTGTCCGGTTATGCGCTAGTGTTGTCGGCGACGCCTCTGGGCACTCTTCAAGGACCCTGTTATGACCGCTGCTTTCTGGTGTGTATTGATCGCGTTTTGCCTGCCTTACCTGTGTATCGGTATCGCCAAGTTCAGTGGCGGCAAGTTCGGTCCGCGCCAGAACCATGATCCGCGGGCCTTTCTCGCCGGTCTTGAAGGTTTCGCCAAACGGGCCCATTCGGCGCATTTGAACAGCTTCGAGGTGAACCCGGCCTTTGCGGCGGCGGTGATCATTGCTCATTTCGTCGGCACGGCGTCACTGGTGACCATCAATGTGCTGGCGGTGCTGTTTATCACCAGCCGCCTGCTCTACATCATCTGCTACCTGGCGGACTGGGCGATGCTGCGCTCGCTGGTGTGGTTTGTCGGGATGGCCTTGATTGCGGCGTTCTTTTTCGTGTCGATCTGAGGGGGCGTTTCAGTCATTGGGTTGTGCAGCGTCTGTACGGGCCTCTTCGCGGGCAAGCCCTGCTCCTACAGGGTTGTGTCGTACACAAAGTTAGCGAACGACATCAGGGCTTGCCCGCGAAGAGGCCCGTACAGGCTACGCACTAATCAGCTACCGACATCCGCTGCCTTGGGCAACGCCACGCCCTTGGGCCACAACATCCAGATATTGCCTTTCTGCTTCATATCCCCGGCCAGTTGCCCCGCCGCATCGCCGGTGCCCCAGAACAGATCGGCGCGGACCTCGCCGGCAATCGCGCCGCCGGTATCCTGGGCCGCCACCGGACGCACCAGGGCGCTGCCGTCCGGCTTGGTGGTCGACAACCACAACAAGCTGCCCAGCGGAATCACCTTGCGATCCACCGCCACGCTATAGCCGGCGGTCAGCGGCACGTTCAGCGAACCGCGTGGCCCTTCATTACTGTCCGGGTTGCGGGCGAAGAACACATAGCTGGGATTGCTACCGAGCAATTGCGGGATACGCGTCGGATGGGCCTTGGCCCAGGCGCTGATGGCGCCCATGGTGACGTCTTCCTTCTTCAACTCGCCCTGTTCCACCAGCCAGCGGCCGATGGCGCGGTAGGGGTAGCCGTTCTGGTCGGCGTAACCGATCCGCAGCTGCTGGCCGTTGTCCAGGCGAATCCGGCCCGAGCCCTGGATCTGCAGGAATTGCAGGTCCATCGGGTCGGTCAGCCAGGCCAGTACCGGGGCCTTGACGCCCTGGGTGGCGATCAGCGCCGCATCGTCATAGGGTTTCACCACCCGACCTTCCAGCCGTCCGCGCAGGCGCTTGCCCTTGAGTTCGGGGTAGAGACTGTCGAGCTGCACGATGATCAGGTCGTCCGGTACGCCATACACCGGCACCGTGGCCTTGGCGGTCTGGGTCAGGCTGCCGGGGTAGACGGGCTCGTAGTAGCCGGTGATCAGGCCGTCGGCGCTGTTCTGCGCGGAGCGCAGGCTGTAGACCTCGAGGTTCTGCTGGAGAAAATCGCGAATGGCTGCCGGAGTATTGGCCACGGAGGCGGCCGCCAGACAGGTCGGCCCCCAGTTGGTATCGGCCTTGAGCCGGGCACAGGCACTACGCCACGAGGTGAAACCCGCTTGCAGGTCGGCGTCGGACACGGTTGGCAGCGCTTGCCAGTCGGCCTTGAGGTAGGTGTCCACCGGGGCTGGAGGTGTTGGAGGTTGCTTGGGTTTGCAGCCGGCGAGCAGGGCGAGTACGCAAAGGCTTGCGGCCAGTCGTTTGAAAGAGGTGTTCATACAGCGGTGAATTCCTTGGGTAATGGCCTGTTCAGACTTTGTTCAGTAAATCCACTGATTTAGTGTGGTTAAGAAAGGTTCGGGCTCTTGGTCTTTGGCGATCAGGCGAGGATACTGGCCGCCGTTTCCCGTGACCTGAAGCCATCATGACTCTTAAAAGACTTTCTGTTGTATTGCTGGCCTGCCTGACCCTCAGTGCGTGCGGCGGTGTCGACCCGAATTCTCCTTTGGGCCAGCGCAAGGCCATTTTCAAGCAGATGCTCAAGACCAGCGAAGACCTGGGCGGCATGCTGCGCGGTCGCATTCCTTTTGACGGGCCGCGTTTCGTCGAGGGCGCGAACCAGCTCGACAGCCTGTCCCGCGAGCCGTGGAAACACTTCCCGCAAGTCAAGGAAGCGGAGCATACCAGCGCCCGGGACGCGGTCTGGCAGAAGCAGGCGCATTTCCAGGAGTTGGCGCGCTCGCTGGAAGCGGCGACCGGGGAGCTGCGGGTTGCCAGTCAGGTCCAGCCTTACAAGGCCAGTACCCTGAAGCCGGCGGTCGAGAAGGTCGAGGATGCCTGCGATGCCTGTCATAAGGAATTTCGCGATCATTGAGGTGGACGGACGATAAAGGGCAACAGCGCCTACACGGGTGTGCGGTGTTTTCAGGGGGCCGGTGGCCTACTTGTCCAGTTCATCCAGCGCGTTCTGCAAGTCCTTGCGCGACTCGGCGAGCTTTTCCTTTCGCTTGTTGATCTTGTCCGGATCACCCTTTTTCATCGCCTTGTCGAGGTCGGCCTGACGGCGGCTGACTTCGTGCTTGGCATCGAGCACCTTGTTTTCCCGCTCTCTTTTCAGCGAGGCATCGGTGCAATGGGTGGTCACTTCGTCCAGTGCCTTTTCCAGGCCGGTCTGTTGCTCGCTGTTGCCCTGGGCCTTGGCGATGTCGAGTTGGTTGCTGATGGCCTGGCGCTTGGCCGCGCAACCGGTCAGTTCGGTGGGTTCTTCAGCAGCCAGCAAGGGGGCGGCGAGGACGCTGCACAAGGTAAAAATCGCCAGCGGTGGAAAAAATTGCATAAACACTCCGGACTGAAACACTGATTGAAAAACAGTCACTCTGAAAATAGATGGCCGTGCTGTCTGTATGAATTATCTGAAATAGACATGGATTGTCTCCTTAAAATCCCGCGATACCGGCATTACGCAAAGATTCGGCCAGGGCCTGCACTTCCTGGTCGCGGAAAAAAGCGCTCAGTTGCAGGGCCCGCTCCGCGCCGACGCCGGGTATGGCCTGCCACGCCTCGGTCGTACGACCTGCCAATACCGGCCAGGACTCGTCCAGCGGTGCCGTTGCACTGGGAGGCAGCCCCAGCGCCTTGAGCCAGCGCTCGAACGGTCGTTGTCGGGCCAGTTGCACGGTTTCCAGCCATCGCGCACGGCTGCGCGGGCCAAAGCCGGCAATGGTAGCAAGCTCTTCCTCCTCCAGGGTCAACCAATCGAGCAGTCGATGGATGTGCCCGCTCGCCAGCAGCTTTTCCCAGGTGCCGCCGCCCAGGTGCGGCAGGTCCAGCCCCTGCTTGCCGCTCAGCCAGCGCAGGCGGGCAAGAAACTGGCTTTCGCATCCCGGGCCATATTGCCAGCAGCTCAGGGCATGGAAGTGCCGAGGGTCGGGGACGGACAGCGGTTCACGTTCGCGGCTGCGCCAGACCACGCTGTCCAGGCGCGGGATGGTCAGGCCGGCGAGGCTGATCGCCACCTGGTCGCCGGGGTGGATATCCAGGGCCTGCCAGCGTGGCAGCGAACCGAGGCTGACCCGCTTGATCTGCCGGTCATCGAGTAGCACCGGCGTCAGCTCCAGCATGGGGGTAATCCGCCCGGTCCGGCCGATGTTGAAACTGACTTTGCGCACATGGGCCAAGGCCTGGGCGTGGGGGTATTTCCAGGCCACGCTCCAGTAGGGGGGTTGGGCTTGCCAGTTTTTTGCGGCGAGGCGTCGACTCTGGCGCAGAACCACTCCGTCGCTGGCGAACGGTAATGGCTGGTGGTACCAGTGATTGCGCCAGTGTTCGGCTTCCGTGAAGTCTGCGATGGGCTGGCTGTAGGTCTTGCTGTCCGGGAAGCCCAGTGCCTGCAATCCGTCCAACCGTTCCTCCTGTGTCGCCGGCCCTTCCGGCCAGTCCCAGACAAACAGGCCGATGCCCGCCGCCTCCGTGCTGCCGAGCTGGTGCCGGGCCATCAAACCGGCCACGGTGCCACGGGCATTCAAGCTACCTTGGTGGGCCTGCACATGATTCGGCAAGCGCCAGTACAACTCGCCCTGCAGCACCAGGTCGCGGGCCTCCGGCAAGGTGCCGGGGATTGCCGGAATCTTGCGGGCCGAGGCGGTCCAGTCCTGCCCGCTCAACCCGTTGCCGCGACTGATGACCTGGTGCAGCCGGCCCTGGCGATACACCAGGGTCACCGCCACGCCATCGACCTTGGGCTGAATCCACAGGCCTTCGCGGCCCTTTATCCAGGCCCGGACGGCTTCGGCGTCCGGCAGTTTGTCGAGGCCGGTATGGGCGGTTGGATGAAGGGCGGGGCCGCCCGCGCCCGCTGTGGTGTCCGGCTTGGCGGAGGGCAGCCGGAAACAGCCGCGCCACTGTTCAAGCCGCTGTCGGGATTGGTCGTAGAGTTCGTCGGCCACCGGCGAGCGACCTTGTTGATGGTAGCTGTGGTCCCATTCAGCCAACTGGGTTTGCAGGGCGTCGACTTCTCGCCGGGCGCGTTCCGCTTGCCAGTCCGGGCAAACGTCGGCCTGGGCCGCGAGGTAAAAGACCAACAACAGAAAACCACTGAAGAAGCGCATCGTGAGCATCCTTGCTCGGACTAAAACCCAAGCCTAGATCACCCCGCGCATAAAAAAGCCCCGCGCGAGGCAGGGCTGTTTTACTGCGTGTGTCGGCTTACTTGAGCAGACCGCCCAGTGCCTTCATGCCAGTATCCATGGCCTGGGCCTTGGGGTCCTGGGCGGCAGCGGGAGCCGCTGCTGGTTGTGGCGCCGTGGCCGCCTGGCCGTTGAGCTTGGTGCAGCCCTTGGACGCCTGGTCCATGGCCATTTGCAGGCCGCTGACCTTCAGGTCGTCGCCCTTGGCCTTGGCGCTATCGATCTTCGCCTGCAGGTCCTGGATCTGCTTGTTGCAAGGGCCTGCGCCGGCGGCGGTAGTGGCCGGCGGCGTTGCGGCGGTACCGCCCAGCTGCGATGTCAGGCCACCGGCCAGGGTGCTCAGATCGGCGGCCTGGGCGGACAGGGAAAACAGGCCGAGCAGGATGGCGGCGGGGGCGAGTGCGGAGAGACGCATGGCAAACCTCAATGTTCGATTGACGGCGCTAAAGGGAGTCTCGAACGGGCGCCGTGCAATATCCAAGTGGGAAAAGGGTTCGAGAGGGGGCGGGATTCTAGGGATGCATGCGTCGACGCGCAAGTTTCGACGGGCATGAAAAAGCCCCCCATGGCCGGCCATGGAGGGCTTTTGTGACGCAGGCTACATTACAGGCCGGCAGCCGCTCGCAGCGCGTCTACGCGGTCGGTCTTTTCCCAGGTGAAGGTGGTGAAGGTGTCGTCGCCGACGGTCTTCTGCTCCGGGGTGCGACCGAAGTGGCCGTAGGCCGCGGTTTCCTGGTACATCGGGTGCAGCAGGTCGAGCATGGTGGTGATGGCGTATGGGCGCAGGTCGAAGATTTCGCGAACCAGCTTGATGATCTTGTCATCGCCGATCTTGCCGGTGCCGAAGGTGTTCAACGAGATCGAGGTCGGTTGCGCGACGCCGATGGCGTAGGACACCTGGATTTCGCAGCGATCGGCCAGGCCGGCGGCGACGATGTTCTTGGCTACATAACGACCGGCGTAGGCGGCGGAACGGTCAACCTTGGATGGATCCTTGCCGGAGAACGCACCACCGCCGTGACGGGCCATGCCGCCGTAGCTGTCGACGATGATCTTGCGACCGGTCAGGCCGCAGTCGCCCACCGGGCCACCGATGATGAAGTTGCCGGTCGGGTTGATGTGGAACTGGGTGTCCTTGGTCAGCAGTTCGGCAGGCAGCACGTGCTTGACGATCAGCTCCATCACGCCTTCGCGCAGGTCTTTGTAGGAGACCTCCGGGTTGTGCTGGGTCGACAGCACGATGGCGTCGATGCCGACCACCTTGCCGCCTTCGTAACGGCACGTCACTTGCGACTTGGCGTCCGGGCGCAGCCAAGGCAGCAGGCCGGATTTACGGGCTTCGGCCTGGCGCTGAACCAGTTGGTGGGAGAAGGCGATCGGCGCGGGCATCAGCTCCGCGGTTTCGTTGCTGGCGTAGCCGAACATCAGGCCCTGGTCGCCGGCACCCTGGTCTTCCGGCTTGCTGCGGTCAACGCCCTGGGCGATGTCCACGGACTGCTTGCCGATGATGTTCATCACGCCACAGGTGGCGCCGTCGAAGCCGACGTCGGAGCTGTTGTAGCCGATGTCGAGGATCACGTTACGGACGATGTCTTCGAGGTCGACCCAGGCCGAAGTGGTCACTTCGCCGGCGATGATCGCCACACCGGTTTTCACCAGGGTTTCGCACGCGACACGGGCGAACTTGTCTTCCGCAATGATGGCGTCCAGCACCGCATCGGAGATCTGGTCGGCGATTTTGTCCGGATGCCCTTCGGACACGGACTCGGAGGTGAAAACGGAATATTCGCTCATATCGATGGTTTTCCTGAGTTACCGATGGTGAGGGTGCCAGCCGGTCGCTGAAAATGGCGAACCTGAATCTGGAAACCATTACGTAAGCCTACATAGAGGCTGTCCTCGGGCACGAGCCCCGCAGCGATGGCCCAACGGGCCAGATCGTCCTGTTCGAACCCCAACCAGAGATCACCGCAGGCCTCCCTGGCCCAGCTCTGGTTGTGGCTACACAATTCTGTCACTAACAAACTACCGCCAGGTTGCAGCAGGCCGGCCATCTGCTTGAGGGCCTCGGCCGGCGCGGCGAAGTGGTGCAACACCATGTTCAGCACCACGCAATCGGCCTGCAACCGGATATCTTGCAGTGCATCGGCCAGATGCAGGCTGACATTAGCCAGGGCTTCACGCTCACACAGTTGGCGGGCCAGTTCGAGCATCGCCGGGCTGTTGTCCAGCGCCGTGACCTGCTGGAAGCGCCGCGCCAGTTCCGGCAGGAAAGCGCCGTCGCCGGGGCCGACTTCCAGGGCCGTGGCCTGGGGGCCGAAGCTCAGCTTGTCGAGCAGCGCCAGCACGCTTTCGCGGTACTGCGGCAGGCCGGCGATCAAGTCTTGCTGGGCGCGGAATTTCTCCGCCACCCGGGCGAAAAAGTCCTGGCTGGCGGCGGCGCGCTGGCCGTGGACCAGGCCGATGCGGGCTTGTACGTCGTCGGGCAAGTCGAGCGCGTCGACTTCCTCCAGCAGCGCCGCATGCAGCTTGCCACCCAGACGTTCGGTATGGGGCAGGGCGCGGCGGTAGAAAATCGCATTGCCTTCACGACGGGTCGCCACCAGGTCGGCCTGGGCCAGTACCTTCAGGTGATGACTCATGCCGGATTGGCCGATGCCGAAGATCTGCGCCAGTTCCAGCACGCCGAACGAATCGTTGGCCAGGGCCCGCAGGACGTTCAGGCGCAACGGATCGCCGCCGGCCTTGCACAGGGCGGACAGGTCGTCGCTGGCGTCATGACGAATCGCGGACACAGGTAAATTCATAAGGCCAGCAGTCTAGTGATCCCTCGGTCGCCTAGCAAGATCAATATCAAAAAGTTTTGATATTGAATGATGGATGGCACTTTCAGGTCTTCGTGGCCCTCTACAGACCGACAGCGGAAAGGTTTCACCGAAGGAATGCGCAACTATCCGCAGGAAAAACGCCCCGCAGCGACTATCTGTCATTGCCCCCTGGCGGTCCCTGAGGGAAAATGCTCGCCTTTTTTCCGTTTCGTTTTATTCACTTTCAATTTCAACATCCCCAGGAGATCAGCGATGCCCAGCCGTCGTGAGCGT